>CALFYG010000181.1 GCA_937952095.1 uncultured Micrococcales bacterium
CCCTACACGACGCTCTTCCGATCTTGCCATTCCGGCTGAGTACGGGTCTGGCCGGGTCCAGTTGACGCATCATGAATCCTGTTCCTGGTCGGCCGCACGGGCGTCCAGGGCCACCCGCACGGGAGGTCAGATATGGCTGGACGAGGTCCCGCACCGAAGGATCCGAACCGACGAGCACGCCGCAACAGCGACCCCGTCCCGCTGCGGGTCATCGTTGCCCCACCGGTCGGGCAGCCGGAGCTGCCGACGTTCATGGTCGAGTCCGACGGTGAGCTGAGCGAGTTCGTGTGGCCGGCGGTCACGTTGGACTGGTGGCGCATGTGGGGCGATTCGCCGCTGTCCGCTGAGTTCACGGCGTCGGACTGGTCGTTTCTGCTCGACACCGCTCGCGTGCATGCGGCGTTCTGGATGGGGCAGCAGTCGGTGGCGGCGGAGCTGCGGCTGCGCGTCGCGAAGTTCGGGGCCACGCCCGAGGATCGAGCGCGACTGCGCATCACGTTCGCGCAGGCCGACGAGGCCGAGGATCGCCGCTCTGTCGGGGTTGGCGCATCGTCAGCTCGTTCTCGACGGGGGCCGCTGACGGCGCTGCCCGAGCCGGACTCGGATGCAGATGTCGGCTGATGCCGTGGAGACCATCGGCGCCCGGTGAGGTGCCGACCCTCGGCTGGTATGCGATCGACTGGATATCCGAAGTGCTCGCAGCGCCGGACCGTGGCGAGTACGAGCCGTTCCGGTTGTACCCGGAGCAGGAGGACTTCATTCTCCGGTTCTACGAGTTGAACCCCAGGACGGGAAAGCGTCGGTATCGACGTGGCGTGATCTCCCGACCTCGAGGTTGGGGCAAGTCACCCCTCCTCGCCGCGTTGGCCTGCCTCGAGGCGCTCGGTGATGTCGTGCCTGATGGGTGGGACGCCGACGGTCAACCCGTGGGGAAGCCGTGGTCTGCGGTGCGGACGCCGTTGGTGCAGATCGCCGCGGTGTCGGAAGCGCAGACGAAGAACACGTGGTCGCCGCTGATCGAGATGCTGAACGGTCCAGCGCTCGACATGTATCCGGGCCTGGAGCCGCTCGATACGTTCGTGAACCTGCCGCGAGGTCGGATCGAGCCCATCACGAGCTCAGCACGGACGGTGAAGGGCAATCGGTCCGTGTTCGTGGTCATGGACCAGACCGAGGAGTGGGTGCCGTCCAACGGTGGCCCGGACCTGGCGACGAAGCTGCGGGTGAACTCGGGGAAGGTCGGCGGGTCGACGATCGAGTCCCCGAATGCGTTCATCCCCGGGCAGGAGTCGGTGGCCGAGGAGTCCGCCGCATACTGGGCTGCGATCCGAGAGGGTCGAGCGAAGGATGACGGCCTCTACTACGACCACCGGGAGGCTCCGCCTGAGACGGACCTGGCGGACCGGGAGTCGCTGCTCGGCGGTCTCGCCGTTGCCTACGGTGACTCAGCATCGACTGCGGGTGGGCATGTCGACCTGGACCGCATCATCGCCGAGATCTGGGATCCCGCCTTGGCGCCACAGGTGGCCAGGGCGGACTTCCTGAACCAGATCACCCACGCGTCGGATTCGCTCGTCACGCAGCCTGATTGGGCTGCGTGTGCTGATCCGACGGCGGTGGTGGCCGACCGGGAAGCGGTGGTGCTCGGCTTCGACGGGTCCCGTGGTCGGGCGAAGGGCAAGCCGGATGCGACGGCGCTGATCGGGTGTCGGGTGTCGGACGGTCACCTGTTCGAGGTGGGCGTCTGGGAGGCACCCGATGCGACCGATACCTGGTCGGAGTGGTCGCCTCCGCTGGTTGAGATCGAGACCGCTGTCGCGGATGCCTTCCGCCGTTGGGATGTCGTGGCGTTCTACGCCGACCCCGCGAAGGACTGGCGGTCGACGATCAATGCGTGGGAGGCCACCCACGGTGCTGGCGTGCAGGTCAGGGTGAAGCAGGACCATCCGTTCGAGTGGTGGATGACCGGCGGTCGCACTGGGCTGATCCAGCGGGCGGTGGAACAGTTCGAGGGCGCCATCCGCAATGCGGCGCTCGCCGTGTCACGCGGCGAGACGCCAGAACTCACACACGGCGGCTCCTATGCGTTGACACGCCATGTGCTCGCCGCCCGCCGGCGCACCCGTGGCGGGAAGCTGACCGTCGCCAAGGAACACGACTACAGCGCCCGCAAGATCGACGCATGTGTCGCCGCCATCCTGGCGTGGCAGGCGCGCCTCGACGCCGTCGCGAAGGGCGTCACGCAGACCGAGGAGGCGTGGGCTCCCCGTCGCCTCTACTGACCGCTGAGGGGAGTTGCCCGTGATCGATGTGACCTCGGGGCCCGGGCGGCTCATGCAGCAGATGGCGACCGAGCTGGCGGATCGCCGGCCTCATCTCGACCGCCTGGAGAGCTACTACAAGGGCGAGAACGGGATCCCGATCCACGCTGGTCGTCAGATGCGGGACTCCTATCGGCGCCTGGTCGACATGGCGAGGCTCAACCTCGCCCGGCTGATCGTCGAGGCCACCCGCGAGCTGATGGAGCCGATCGGGTTCCGCACCGGATCGGTGTCCGACGAACTCGGTGATGCGGAGGCGTGGCGGATCTGGCAGGCGAACAGCCTCGACGCGGATCACATGCTGGTCGACCGGGCGACGCTCACGATGGGTCGTGCTGCGATGATGGTCGGTCCCGTTGATGACGAGATCGGTGCTCCTCTCATCACGCCGGAGGATCCTCGGCAGGTGATCGTCCGCACGGACCCGCGACGACGTCGGCGAGTGACTGCCGGACTCAAGCTCTACGTCGACGGCGACGCCGGCATGGATCGCGCCGTGTTCTTCCCGGAGCCGGGATGGATGCTGCGAGCGCACCGTCGTCGGGCTGCGAGTGACGTTGATGGCGTGGTCCGTGAGGTCAACCTGTCGGGTTGGACCTGGGATGACGAGGTCAGGCTGCCGGTTCGTGCCGTCCCGATCGTCGAGTTCCTGGCATCCCCCGGAATCGACGGCACACCGTCGGGCGAGTTCGAGCCACACCTCGCTGCTCTCGACCGGCTGACGTACATCGTGCTGAACCGTCTCGAGATTATGACCATGCAGGCATACCGCCAGCGGGCAATCAAGGGGCTACCACGCCGTAATGCGAATGGTGAGGAGATCGACTACGAGGGCGACTTCCTCGCCGGTCCGGGCGAGTTGTGGGATCTGCCCGCGACTGCCGAGATCTGGGAATCGGGTGTCGTTGATTTCGGCCCGGTGCTGCAGTCGGAGAAGCACGAGATCATCTCGCTGATGGGTGCTACCTCGACTCCGATTCAGTACCTGTTCCCCGACGAATCGGGCGGGTCCGCAGAGGGCGCCCAGTTGAAGCGAGAGGCGCGGGTCTTCAAGGTCAGGGATCGGAATCGCCAGCAGGCCGAGTCCTATGAGGCGGTCATGTCGCTGGCGTTCGCGTTCGCCGGTGACGATCAGCGGGCGTCGCGGGGCGACATGGAGATCATCTGGGCTCCCGTGGAGCGTTACATCCTGGAGCAGAAGGCTGACGCCACCGCGAAGTTCGCGGCTGCTGGGCTCAGTATCGAGACCATCGCACGTGATGTGCTGCAGAAGACGCCGCAGGAGATCTCCCGCATGCGCGGCGAGTTCGCTGCCCAGGCGCTACTCGCCGACAATGCCGCTCAGTGAGGCTGCCGCCGTCGAGCTGACCACACGGTTTCAGCGGAAACTGGCGGTGATCACCTCTCGCACCGCTGGACACGCAGTGACGGCGTGGGAGCAACTCGGAGGATGGGACCGAGCGGACATCGCTCGGTTTGGAGACGTCACGTCGGACGCCTTCGCATCTGCAAGGGCGGCGACTGTGAACGTCTCGTCTGGCTACTACGCCCTCCTCGCCGACAGGCCGGTGGTCGTCCCGACGATCATGAAGGCGGCCGACATCGAGGCGCCGTTCCATGCCTACTGGCACGCCCTTGCCGAGGGGAGCGAGTGGGCTGACGCCTTCGCTGTCGGGACGACCCGCTCCGAGTCGATCGCTGCTGATTTCGTTACCGGGGTGTCTCGTGAGGTCGGCAGTCTGACCGCAGGAACCGACGTCGTGGGTTGGCGCCGAGTCTTGTCTGGCAACAGCTGCGCGTTCTGCGCGACGGTCGCACGTCAGCGCTACCACTCGAGCGATTCGGCCACATTCGGCCATGACCACTGCGACTGCATTGTCGTGCCGATCTATGGCGACCTCGACCCAGGGCAGGTCATCAACGCCAGCCACCTCTCGAGCGTGGCCGATGGCGTACCCGGTCGGACCTGATCTACCCGCCCCGCACGGGGCATCACCCCACCCGCATGGGAGGACAGCCAGTGAGCACTGAACAGGACCCTGCACAGGATCCGATCACCGAAGCGGAAGCGACACCGCCCCCCGGGGGTGGTGATGACGCTGCCGAAGTGGTCCGCCTGCGTGCCGAGCTGCAGAAGGCTCGGAAGTGGGAGGACAGGGCGAAAGCGAACGCCGCCGCAGCTCGCGAACTGGAGCAACTGCGCCAGCAGCATGAGTCCGATCAGGAGCGAGCGATCCGCGAGGCCGTCGATGCGGCCAGAACGGAGGAGCGTTCCCGACTCAGCGCTGACCGCGTCGCGGACGCCTTTCGTGCCGCTGCAGCGGGGCGGGATGTCGACGTCGATGAGCTGGTGTCGGGGATCAACCCGGCGCGGTTCCTCTCTGACGACGGCAACCCGGACCGCGATGCGGTGCAGGAGTGGATCGACAAGGTGGCACCCGCACGGGAGTCATCGCCGCTCGACCTCGCCCAAGGTGCTCGCCACAGCGGCACGAACGTGCCGGGGCTGAACAGCTCGCAGCTCGAACGAGACCTGCGGGCGAAGCTCGGCATCAGCTGAGTCTCCACAACATCTCCCGTTCTCGAAAGGACGAACCATCATGGCGATCTCCGCCGCAACCAAGACCTCCGACCTCTCCGGGTTCATCACGCCGGAGCAGGCTGCCCCCATCTTCGAGCGTGCCGCCCGCGTGTCGGCCGTGCAGCAGCTCGCCCAGCGAGTGGCCCTCGCCGCCAGTGGGACCAAGATCCCGGTGGTGACCTCCCGGCCCGCCGCCGGGTGGGTCGGTGAGGGCGAGCAGAAGCCGGCGTCCTCGGGTGCCATCACCCCGAAGACGATCGAGCCCAAGAAGCTGGCCGCGATCTTCGTGGTCTCCGCCGAGGTGGTCCGACTGAACCCGGCGCAGTTCATGGAGACGATGCAGGACTCCTTCGCTGAGACCTTCGCCGTCGCCTTCGACCGCGCCGCCCTTCACGACGAGGGTCCGAGCGGTGCCGCCGGTGGTGGTCCGTTCAGCACCTACATCGGCCAGACGACCAAGACCGTCGAGTTCGGGTCCACCGCCCAGAACGCCGGTGGCACCTACGGCGACCTCGTCTCGGCGTTGGCGAAGATCCAGTCCGACTCCGATTCCGGTGGTCGCCGCTACCGGCTCACGGGCTGGACCTTCGACGACATCATGGAGGCTGGCCTGCTGTCCTCGGTGGACACCACCGGACGGCCGCTGTGGGTCGACGTCCCGATGGCCGACACGACCGTCGCCCGTGGCGGAACGGTGATCGGCCGTCCCGCGTTCATGGGCGAGGGTGTCGCCAGCGCCAACCAGACCGACGTCGTCGGGTTCGCCGGCGACTGGTCCCAGGCGGCCTGGGGTGCCGTCGGTGGCATCAGCTACCGCATCACCACCGAGGCGCCGGTGACCATCGGCGGCAACCTCGTGTCGCTGTTCGAGAACAACCTCGTCGCCATCCTGGCGGAGGCCGAGTACGGCTTCCTCTGCAACGACGTGGACGCCTTCCTCAAGTTCACGAACACCAACAACAGCCCGATCACCTCGGCGTGATCCAGTTGCAGTGAAGGTGCTGGGGGTCACGCCCCTCTACCCGCCGATGTCGCGGGTCGGGGCGTGGCTCGCCACCCACCGCTGCCTTCGACGCATGGTCGAGCGGGGTCACGAGGTGCACGTCCGCACCACGTTCGCCCCGCTCGGCTATGCGCTCGACGGCATCGATGTCCTCGGTCGCTGGGACCGGTGCATCGACGGATACGACGTCGTCGTGTCGCACCACGGTGACACCGTGTCAGCCGTCAAGGGGCTCTGCGATCGCCAACGCGTGCCGCATGTCCTGATGGTGCACGGACCATCCGACGGGGTCGATGGGTCCTCTTTGACCGTGTGGAACTCGCACTCATCTCGCGCTGGCCGCGACGGCATCGTCGTGCGACCACACGTCGACCCAGACGAGTACCGCTGCCGTCCAGGTGACGCCATCACGTTGGTCAACCTGTCGCCCGAGAAGGGCGGCGAGGTGTTCCGACTGCTCGCTCCGAGCATGCATGACAAGCAGTTCCTCGCTGTGCGCGGCGGCTACGGCCGACAGGCGCGAGTCGTCGGACTGAACGTCGAGACCATTCCCACCACCCAGGACATGGTCGGCGACGTCTACGCGCGCACCCGCGTCCTGCTCATGCCGTCGGAAACCGAAACGTGGGGTCGGACCGGGATCGAGGCGATGTGTTCGGGGATCCCGGTCATCGCCCATCCGACTCCCGGGCTCCGTGAATCCCTCGGTGATGCTGGGATCTTCGTCGACCGCTCCGACCTCGCTGGATGGATCGCTGCCATCCGTGACCTCGACGACCCGGAGCGGTACGCAGCGGCATCGGCTGCTGCGTCTGCCCGAGCGGCGGAAGTCTGCGCTCAGACCGCCGCAGACCTCGACCTGTTCGCCGAGCTCCTGGAGGGCTGCGCGTGATCGCCGTGCTCGTGCCGACCTATGGCAGACCCGACCGACTCGCGGACGTCGCGGCCAACATCGCCAGCAGCACCGAGACGGAGCACCGGGTTGTGTTCGCGGTGGAGCGCGACGACACCGACTCGATCGCCGCCGCTGAGCACCTCGACGCCGATCTCGTCATCAACGTGCACCGCCCCAACTACTCGGGTGCCATCACCTCAGCGTATGAAGCCAGCGGCGCCGACTACCTGTTCGCCGGCGCCGACGACCTCCGGTTCCATCCCGGATGGGATCGGGCAGCGCTGGCCCACATGGATGGATGGGTGCAGGTTGTCGGGACCAACGACCTGCTCAACCCGTTCGTCCTCGCCGGCTACCACGCGACGCACTACCTCGTCGACCGCCGCTACCTCGACGAGGTCGGCGGCGTTGCCGATCAGGGCCCGGGGTCCTTCCTGTTCGACGGGTACGGCCACCAATACACCGACACCGAGTTCATCGCCACCGCCAAGATGCGCTCACGGTTCCGGCCGTGCCTCGAGTCGGTCGTGGAGCACATCAACGCCTGGTCGCCGAAGGGCACCGTTGATGCGACCGCCCACAAGACGCAGGTGACCGCAGCCGCCGACTCCGCTCTGTACGACTCGAGGAGGGACCTGTGGTGCTCGATCAGTCGGTGACGGTCCTCGGTGGCGGCGGGTTCATCGGCTCCAACCTCTGCCGTCGTCTCGACGAGCTGGGCGCGGACGTCACCGCCGTCGACGTCGAGTTCCCCGCATGGCGCAGACCCGATGTGCGATGCCGTCGAGTCGATCTGCGATCACCGACGGACACCGTGCGGGCGATGCATGGCGCTGACGTCGTGTTCCACCTGGCTGCCGACATGGGCGGGGTCGGCTACTTCCACAGCGACGCCGACCTCGGCGCCTCCCTGCGCAACGGGCGCATCACCGCGAACGTCGCCGAGGCGGCAGTCATCTGCGAGACGCCCCGCACCTTCTATGCGTCGTCGGCGTGCGCGTATCCGATCGAGCTGCAGCAGACGGTTGGGTGTCCGCCGGCGCTGTCGGAGGACATGATCGGCCAGGGAACCCCCGATGCCCTCTACGGCGCCGAGAAGCTGCACGGCCTGCGCATCTTCAGCAAGGTTCCGGGCGGGCGTGTGGGTGTGCTGCACACCGTGTTCGGGCCGCTTCAGGAGCACAGCGGGCGCCGCATGAAGTTCCCGGCGGCGGTTGCCACCAAGGCGATCGCATCGCGAGAGACGGGGATCCTCGAGCTGTGGGGCGACGGCTCCCAGATGCGGTCCTATCTGCATGTCGATGACGCCGTTGAGCGGATCATCACCATCGCGACGTCGGAGACCTACGACGGGCCGGTGAACGTCGGCGCTGAGGGTGCGGTGGCGTGCCGGGAGATCGCCGAGCTGTGCCTGGGCATCGTCGGTTCGGACGCTGAGATCGTGACGAACCCGGCAGAACCGACCGGAGTGCTGGCACGGGACTGCTCGAACGCCCGATACGACGACCTGTACGGGCCGGGTCCGCAGCGGTCCTACCTGGCCGGGTTCGAGTCGTTCATCTCGTGGCTGGACCGACTGTGAATGTGCATGTCGGGATCCCGTGGCGGGCTGGTGACCCGTGGCGTGAGCAGGCGTTCGCGTACGTCCAGATCCACCTGCGTGGCGCCGGGTTCGACCCGGTGCCCTACGACGACGGCGCCGACGTCTTCTCCCGAGCTGGGTCCCGGAATCTCGCCGTCCGCTGCGCCGACGCCGATGTCGTCATCTTGCACGACGCCGACATGATCCTCCCCGCCGCCGCATACATTGAGGCGGCGGAGGTCGCTCGATCGTCGGGTCGGCTGGTCATCGGCTTCAGCCGATACCGGCCGCTGTCGAAGGCCCGGACGGTTGAGGCGTTCGCCGGAGCGGATCCGTTCGCGCTCGATCCCGTCGACGAGCTGGTCGATTTCTCCGTCGGGGGCGTCATCGCCATCACTCCCGATGCGTGGTGGAAGGCGGGCGGCATGGATGAGCGGTACGTCGACTGGGGATGTGAGGACTTCGCCTTCGCCAACGCCGCCGCCGGAGCGCTCGGCCCGCTGATCCGTCTCGATGGTCCAGGGGTGCACCTGTGGCATCCCCACGCGGCCGATCCTGACAATCACGATCAGCAGCGGAACTCGGCTCTGCTCGCAGGAGGTGACGTGTGACGACTCCGCTCGCATCGATCGATGACCTCGAGCTGCGCCTTGGCGAGCAGGTCGATGGCGCACGCGCACTCGCCGTGCTCTCGGACGCCAGTGCGGCGGTGGTCGCCTACTGCGGCCAGGAGTTCGTGCGAGCAACCCGCACCGTCAAGGTGAAGGCACCCTCCTCGCGGCGGGTGCGTCTCGGGCAACTGCCGGTGCACTCGGTGTCCGCCGTCGTCGACATCAACGGCAACCCCCTGACATTCACCTTCGATGGGATCGACACGGTCATCATCAGCGCGAACCTCGACGACTTCGCGTTCGAGCCGTGGGCGACCGACATCCGCACGGTGGGCATCACCTACGACGGCGGGTTCGATGCCGTCCCTGAGGATGTCGTCGCCGTGGTTTGCCAGGTGGCCGGTCGCGCGATGGGAGTCAACCCACAGGACACGGCGGTCTCGACTGAACGGCTCGGCGAGTGGTCCGTCGGTGTGCGTGGTGCAGCGGCATCCGGCCCGTTGGGGCTGCTGCTGCCGGAACGTGCCGTCTTGGACCGCTATGCGAGCAGGGCCCGGACCATTGGGGTCGTGACGTGAGATCACCGGAACGCCTCATGACCAGGATCGGGACTCTCCTGTCTGTCACCGAGTCGCCGAGCGTCACAGACGCATACGGTAACCAGGTCGAGATCGAGGTGGAGACGTCGGTCCGCTACGAGATGCAGCAACTGCGCCGGGACGAGACGGGGGCACCTGACGCATGGCAGGTCGGTGCGTGGAGGCTCTATCTGCCGGCATCGACGAGCGTTGCTGGCGTCGACCGGTTCATCGATGACCAAGGCGACGCCTACGAGTTCGATGGCCCGCCGGCCTACAAGCGCAACCCGCGCACCTCGAAGGTGACGCACATCGAGGCGACGGTGAGGAGCGTGTCGTGAGCCGGTTCCAGCCTGCTCCGAATCTCGACACCATCCTCGCTGACGCCACGAAGGTTGAGCGTGCCGGTGTGGCGGCTGGGATCATCCGCGACGCCCGCCGCAGCGTTCACACCGACACCGGCGGCTACGCCCGATCCCTGCGGGTGTTCGACGACCAGCGAGGCATCGGCGCGGAGACGACCGACTTCGCCGGCCACATCATCGAGTGGGGGTCCTCGCGGCAGTCGCCGCAAGCCCCGTTGCGTCACGCCGCTGACGCCGCGGGGAGGTTCGAGGAGAGATGACGCTGCCGGTGCTCACCGCCTCGAACTGGAAGGCGTGGCTGTGTGGATGGTTGCGAGCGCAGCCGGAGTTGGCGGCGCTCGTATCGACCCGTGTCTACAGCAAGCTCCCAGCGGCGAAGGTGTGGCCGGCAGTGCGGGTCGCGAGAACGGCCGGCGGTCCCATCGAGGAGACCGGCGGGTACCTGCACGATCCCCTGTTCCAGCTCGATGTGTTCGCCGACGACGAGGCGACCGCTGAGCGGGTCATGTCGACCCTGGCTGCGGTCGTGGCGGCTCGACTCGTCGGGACCCACACCGTGAACACGGCGACTGTGACCGTCACCAGTGCGGTGGTCGGCCCGATCCATGAGGGATGGGACGACACCGCCGAGACCGTCGCTCGCCATCGGTCATCGCTGCGTCTCACGACGCACATCTGACCGAACCTGTCGGCCCGCCACGCGGGACGAAACCCAACCTCGACCCGCCGTAGCGCGGGTCCTTGTCGCGCCATCAGGCGCAAGGAGGTGCCGTCATGGCACAGGACCCCAGTAACATCCTCGTCGCCGGAAACCTCCGGATCTCGACGGCACCCCTCGGCACCACCCTGCCGACCGCCCTTCCGACGGATCCGTCGACGCTGAACCTCGACGCGGCGTTCAAGGACCTCGGCTACACGTCGCCGGACGGGTCGAAGTTCACGACGACTCGGACCACCGAGGGCATCCAGGTGCACCAGGAGCGTGGCAACGTGCGCACCCTGGTCACCGATGAGCTCGCGCAGGCGACGTTCAACCTGCGTGAGTGGAACCGGAAGACGGTCACCACCTCGTTCGGTGGCGGCACCATCACGTCGCCGGCGTCGGGAGTGTGGAAGTACGAGCCGCCGGCACCGGAGGACATCAACGAGTTCTCGGCGGTGCTCGACCTGTTCGACGGCGACCAGATCTGGCGGTTCGTGCTGCGTCGGGCGATGGTGTCCAACAGCCCGGAGTCGAACTTCATCCGCACCGGATCGGCGGACCTGCCCATCACCCTCGACTGCCTGGTCGCCGGCGGCGGTGTCCGCAACTGGTACGCGCTGACCAACTGGGTCGGGATGAGCGCGTGAGCATCCGCATCCGCTTCACGACGGCAGGAGGGGACGTCGAGGACGTCCCTCTCCTGCCGACCGTGATCCGCGAGCAGGAACAGGAGCACGGCAAGCCGTGGTCGGAGATCGTCACGCTCAGCTCCGAGTGGGCGTTCTATGGGGCGTGGCGCTACATGCAGCTGCGCCGCGACGAGGGCAGGTCCCTCGACAAGTGGCTGGAGTCGATCGACGACCTCCAGGTGGGGCGTGACGACGTGGACCCTTCGTCGGCCCCGGATCAGCAACCCACCGACTGATCGCAGCGGCTGTCCGCACCGGGCAGCCGCTGCACGGTCTGGTCGCACTCGGTGATCGTGAGCCGGCCATGTTGGCCGCGTTCTTGACCTTCGCCGAGTCCATGCCGACACCGTTCGCGGCGTCGGCAGTCCCGTCAGCGTCGGAGCCCGAGTCGCTCCGCAACAGCACACCGGAGGAGCGCTTGTCGTTCTTCGGGAAGGGGTGACTGATGGCGCAGGCCGGGACCGTGTGGGTCGATGTTCGGGGCGACATGTCGCAGTTCGCCACCGATGTCGCCGAGGGTGCAAAGAAGGCGTCGGCCGGTATGGCCGGGGTGGCGGCATCGGGCGTGAAGACGGTGATGGGCGACATCGCCCGCTCGTCGGCCGTGGCTGCCACAGCGCTCGGCGTCGTCGGCATCGCGGCGGTCAAGACGTCGAGCGACTTCAACGCTGCGATGTCCGGCGTCGGGGCGGTGGCGAACGCCTCGGCTGCAGAGATGGAGTCGCTGCGTAACGCAGCGTTGAAGGCGGGTGCTGACACCGTCTATTCGGCGTCGCAGGCCGCTGACGCCCAGGCCGAGCTCGTCAAGGCGGGCGTCTCCGTCTCCGATGTGCTCGGCGGTGCTCTCACCGGATCGCTCAGCCTTGCCGCCGCCGGCCAGCTCGACCTGGCCGATGCTGCGACGATCTCGGCGCAGGCGATGAACGTGTTCGGTCTCGGCGGCGATCAGGTGGCACACATCGCCGACGTGTTGGCCGCGGGTGCGAACAAGTCGGCCGCTGATGTCGGCCAGCTCGGTGACGCTCTCCGCCAGGGTGGCCTGGTCGCCAAGCAGACCGGGCTGTCGATGGAGGAGACGGTCGGCGTCCTGTCGATGTTCGCCGACAGCGCCCTGGTCGGCTCCGACGCGGGGACTTCGCTCAAGACGATGCTGCAGCGTCTGGTGCCGCAGTCCGACGAGGCCGCTGATGCGATGGCGCGGCTGGGCCTCGACTTCTTCGACGCGCAGGGGCAGTTCGTCGGCATCGCCGAGGTGGCCCGCCAACTGCAGACGAGTCTCGGCGGGCTGAGCGATGCGCAGCGCCAGCAGGCGCTGACAACGCTGTTCGGCTCCGATGCTGTGCGTGCGGCGTCGATCCTCATGGAGGGTGGCGCTGCAGCGGTCGATGAGTACACAGCCGCGGTCAACGACATGGGTGCCGCTCAGCGGATGGCATCGGCGCAGACCGACAACCTCAAGGGTGACGTTGAAGCGTTCAAGGGGTCGGTCGAGACGTCCCTCATCAACCTCGGCGACCTCGGCGATTCGTCGCTGCGGTCGCTGGTGCAGGCCGGGACTGATGTCGTCAACGTGTTCAACGACTTCGCCTCGACCCCGGCATGGGACGCGATCGGCCGCAACGTCAGCAAGCTGACCGATGGGCTCGGCGGAGGGCTCGGTGGCGTGGCGGACCAGTTGTCGGCGATCCTCGACAGCATTCAGCCGGCGGATGTTGACCGGGTGTTCGGCCGTGTGTCGGCGGCGTTCGAGACGATCTCGGATGCGGCGAGCGGTCTGCAGGGCGTGATCGCGGGTGTGGGGCTGTCGATCGCCGGGCTCGGTGCCCGATCGGTCCTCGGCCCGCTCGGCGGGATCGTCCCGGTCATCTCGCCGATCACCGGCGTACTCGGCGGCCTGGTCCTCGGTTCCGACGAGGGTCGCGAGGCGTTGGTGAACCTTGGTCGTGAGGCGGCGAAGTTCGCCACCGGCACAGGATCGCAACTCCTGGCGGCGGCATCCCGCTTGACCGACAACCTGTCCCGCGGGCTCGCCTCGGCGCTGGAAGATGTCGGCTCCGCGGTGATCGATGCTGCTGACACGCTCGGTCCGGTGTTGGGCGAGGCAATGGACGACCTCGGCCCACCGATCGGGGAACTCCTCGAGGTGCTCGGTGAACTGGTAGAGGCGGTGCTGCCGAAGTTGGCCGACATCGCCGGTGGGGTCCTGCCACCCATCTTCGATGTGCTCGGCACTGGGATCGGGATCGCCGCTGATGCCGTCGGCCTGCTGGCCGACAACCTGTGGCTCGCCGTTCCTGCCATCGGCGCCTTCGTAGCTGTCCGCTTCGGCGACTCCATCAGGGGGTTCGCTGACGGCATCGGTGCAGCCGTTCGGGGTGTCGGCGAGTTCCGCGAGGCCATCGCTGGGATCGCCGCCACGCAGGGCGTGTCGCAGTTCGAGGCGCTTCGGGGCGTGGCGAGGTCGAGCGGCGGCGAGTTGCGCGGGCTCGTGTCCGGTCTGGGCGGGTTCAACATCGCCATGATCGGCGCCACCGCAGCAATCACGGCGGGAGTCGGGATCTATGAGGCGTGGTCGCGCAACGTGCAGCGAGTCGATGACGAGACGAAGCAGTTGACGGATTCGATCGTCGAGCAGGGCAAGGCTGTCGGCCCGACGCTGGCGAACGCTCTGCGCAACATCTTGGAGACCCGCAAGGGCTTCGACGATGCGTTCGCGAAGTCCGGCATGACGATCGAGGGTGTGTCGCAGGTGGTGAACGCTGCGGTCGGCGACATGGACAAGGCCCGCCAGGTCATGCACGAGTTCACAATCGGGGGCTCCAACCAGGAGTCGCTGGATCGGTTCCGCGACAGCCTCGACAAGGTCCCCGCTTCGGTGCGTCCGGTCATCAAGAACATGTTGGACTTGAACGACGCCGGGGTCATCACCGCCGGCGAGTTCGACGCCATCATCGACGCCATGACAGACCTTGACATCGAGGCGCAAGGCACGGCTGACTCCATCGCGTTCAACGCCGAGCAGATGGAGAAGGGGATCCCTGTCGCTCAGCGCACCGCCGACGTCATGAGGGACATCGCGACGGCCGGCGACACGACCGCAGGGCTCGACGCTCAGCGTGACGCCCTCGCCCGTCTCGCCGCCCAGTTCCCCGAGGTGGCAGCCGCTGCGGGCGTCGCCGTCGGCACGGTGGCCGACGCCAACGGCAACCTCGCCGACCAGACGGCCCGTGCCATCGGCGAGCTGCGTAACTTGGCGAACGAGTTCGGTGAGATCGCCGGATCCGCCAAGGATGTCGACGAGGCTCAGCGCCGCTACCTCGACTCGCAGCAGTCCGTCATCGAGTCCATCGCCAAGAACGGCGCTGGTATCGACGCCAACACCGAGGCGGGTCGCCGCAACGCCGATGCGCTGCAGAAGATGATCGAGCAGGGTCAGGCGCTCGCCGAGGCGCAAGCCAAGATGGACGTCACCGGCAAGACGTCCACGGCGACGCTGAACGGGATCGTCGCGGTGCTCGCCAGCATGCGCGATCAAGGTCAGTTGACCGCCGAGGAGTACGGGAAGCTCCTCGAGTTGTACGGGCTCACCCCGGACCAGATCGAAACGACGGTCATCGCTCAGACGACTGACGCGAAGAACAACCTGACGGACCTGCAGGCGCAGTTCGACGCCATGAAGGACCAGATGTCGGAGCCGGTGCGGACGCTGGTGCAGACGCTGATCGACCAGGGCCGCTACGCCGAGGCGGAACGTGCGTTGAACCAGGTGGCGCGGGATCGTCAGGCGACGGTCGAGGTGACGGTCCGTCAGCGGCAGATGGTCGAGAACTGGTTCGGCGCTGCGTTCGCCAACGCCGCCTTCGGTGGGAAGCGCGCGATGGGTGGTCCGGTCACTGCGGGGATGCCGTACCTGGTCGGTGAGAACGGGCCCGAGATCGTCACGTTCGGCGGGGACGGATACGTCGCCGACGCTGCGTCGTCGCGCAAGATCCTCGATCAGCCGCCGACCTCGCTCACCTTGGATCCGGTGCTGGCGCAGTTGGTGGCGTTGCGGTCCGAGTTCGCCGCTCTTGCCGATGCGATGGCGGCGGTGGCGACACGTCCGCAGCAGCCGCCGGTGATCG
>CALFYG010000182.1 GCA_937952095.1 uncultured Micrococcales bacterium
CGGGCTGGTCCCAGTACATGTCGTTGAAGAACACGGTCCCGGACTTGATCATCTCGAGGATGGCGATGCGGCTGCCGGCGTAGATGTCCTCACTCGTGAGTTGCGCCTCCGCCGGCCAGATGTGGTCGGTGAGCCATTCCGCGAGTTCCACGTCGTCGGCGTATCCGCGCAGAAGCGTCATGGCGGCGTGCGTGTGGGCGTTGTAGAACGGTGGGACGATCGCCATGCGCCCCCGGCAGGCGATCACCTCGTCGAACTCGCCTTCCGGTGTCTGGCCGACGGACTCGAAGCGGTCCCCGGCGATGACGACATCGGTCACCTCGCCGTTCAGTAGGACCTCGCTGATGAGCAGTCGTCTCACGGCACGTCCTCTTCGATCGCCGGTAATTCATCCCCGATGGTGCTGAGAGTCCGGGTGACCTCGAGGATTGCGCGCTCGAGGTCATGAGGCGGCGGGCTGATTCCGGCCGGGTGGCGGCCGTTGATCAATTCCACCCCACAGGCGTTGTGCAGCGCGAAGGTGGCGTCGAGGTAGGCGAGGCGGGTCGGTTCGGCCAGGGCGAAGTTGACCGGCGCCTTGGCGTTGAGCACGCGGTCCGGCGGCATGCCAGGACCGTACTCGTCCTCGGCGCCGAGGTTCGCCAGGATCGCTTCGGAATCGGCGAGGAGCCCGGACAGAGGGGAGAGGGTGCCTGCCACGCCGGTTGCACTCGCGATGCACCAGGCGCCTTCCACTCTCGCGCGAACGGACTCGGCGTCGTTGGCATCGATGAGTACGCAGCCACTCGGGGCACGGGCTGAGGGATCAGGATCGATCAGTGCCACGTCTGCCCCTGCTCGACGGGCCCGCCATGCCGCCCCCCGACCCACTTTTCCGCAACCGAACACCACCACCGACCTGCCGGCCAGGTCTGCGTGGCCGAAGTGCGCCAATCCCCGCACGAAACCGTCCCCTGTACCCAGGGTGGTCTCGATGAGCTTGATGCGGCTGTCGTCGGCCATGAGCACCGGCTTGGGGCAGGCCTCGTAGACGTGCTGTCCGGATTTGGTGAGTTCGACGTATCCGGCGCGAGAGCCTGCGGTGGCCAGCACGCCGGCGCAATCCAGCACGACGTCGTAGGTGGCGCCGTCGTGCTCGCTGACGACGTGTATGCCCATGCGGCCCAGTAGGTCTGCCGTGGCGGGATCATGAGGCAGCAAGGGGGACAGGCTGACTGTGAGGTCGGCGCCAGCCACGAGCAACGGCACGTACTTGGCGAGGGTGTTGTGGAACACCGGGGTGGCGTCCAGGACCCTCATCCCGGCAAGGGGTCGGCTCTCTCGCCATGACCGGGTCTGCCAGGTCAGCGCGGCGTGCTCGGCCTCGGCGTAGGTCTCATCGAGGATCTGCTGCATGACCTCGGCACGGTCATCGGACACAGGGTGATCGTAGGACAGTGACGTCCCCGGGACAGTGATCCGGCCGCTGCGCGCGAGGCAGCCGGGTCGTCGGCGTCCCGGCGTAGACTGCGGGCATGATCGCCGCGTTGCCGCCGGTCACGCCGTGCGAACTGCCTCTCGCAGCGCATCGGCAGGTGGATCCTGACCGGCACACCCAGGTGCTCATCGCTGCAGGGCACGGCCGTCACTCGAGTCACACCACGCTCACCAGGTGGTCATTCCGTGAGGGGTGCTGGCACAAGCAGGCCACCATACCGGCGCGCAATGGGGCCCGCGGCTGGCATCCCCGGCCGTGGGACTACAGCTACTACTCACCTATTGGGACGTTCGGTCTGACGGATGCGGGGGGTCGGTTGAAGAAGCCGGCAGGAACAGCGCTGCCGTATCACCACTCCCGGCGGGGCTTCGCGGGACCGCCGGGCGGCGAATGGGTCTTCGATTATGTGGTGGCGATCAACTTCAATCGCGTACCTGGGCGCAGCCCTCTGGACCTGACGCGTCCGAATGACCGGATCAAGGACGGCGGCATCTGGTTACACGTATCCGGTCGGGGAGCCACCCGCGGGTGCATCTCGATCAGTCGTCCCGCGATGCGCTCGACCCTGCGATGGCTCGACCCGGCAGACAGACCGGTCATCGTCATGGGTCCACGAGGCCAACTGCGCGGGTGATCCGACTAGGTGTGGTGTACAGGCTCCCGTTTCGCCACGACTCGGTTCCTACCCTCGGCCTTGGCATCGTAGAGGGCCCGATCTGCCCTCTGCATGGTGCTCTCAATCGGCTCGTCCTCGATCCGTTCTGCGTATCCGATCGAGACCGTCTGGCCCTCCGGCGTTGCACGTCGCACACGCTCCAGCAACGGAAGTGCCTCAGACATCTCGGTTCCCGGCAGGAGTACGGCGAACTCCTCGCCGCCGTAACGTGCGAGCAGCGCCGGGGGATCCAGAAGTGAGTGCCATGCGCGCGCACACGCGACGAGCATGTCGTCGCCGGCTGGATGTCCGTAGTGGTCGTTGTAGTCCTTGAACCGGTCGAGGTCCAGCATCGCTACCGTCAATGGCCGGCGCTGGGCGGCTGTGCGCTCGGCGACCCGGTCGAGTTCGAAGTCCCAGGTGCGGCGGTTGGGCAGGCCGGTCAGCCCGTCGCGCCGGGCCAGGTCCGCCAACAGTGCCGCTTGCTGCTCGACCAATGAGATGAGCATCAGGGCGCCCCACAAGATCAGCAAGATAACCGCGATGGAGACCACGGCCAAAAGGCGTGCCCCGGATCCGACCTCGCTCCACACGGAGGCGGCAAGCAGCGTCGGTGCGGTCAGCGCGGCCGCCGCAAGTGCGACCAAGCGGGCCTTCGTGCGCTGGGTGGTCGGGTTGGGCTGCGTGATCGTCGACGCGCCGCGTGCGGTGCCCGCCGCCGCGAGCAACAGGATGGCCGCGAGGAAGAGGCCGTCGACCCAACTCGGGGAGTCCTCGACCACACCCTGCGCCGCCAGACTCTGGAACACCAGGTCAGCGGTGAGTGTGCAGACGATGGCAGTGGTGAGCAGAGCGAGGGCGAGGTTCATCTTCTTGACGTCGACGAGCAACCGGATGAGAACGGACAGGGCCACGACGTCGAGGAGGGGGTATGCAACGGCGATCGCGGTCGTCACGGTGGGGGCCGAGGTGTCGTTCAGGACCGGCATGATCACGACCGTGGCCACGACACAGGCGGCCGCGAGCGACATGACGGCGGTGTCCACCCACACCTCCCGGTTACGCCCCGATTGGCGCCGATGGACCAGGATCACCAAGGCGGCGATCATCGCCACGTATGCCACCAGGTAGAACAGGTCGGCCACGCTCGGGAAGGGCTCCTCATTGAAGTGGAAGCGGTAGACGTCGTAGATCATGTCCCCGCTCACCGTCAACAGAAGGTAGGCCCCGAGCCACCACCACACGACCCGGGCATCGCTGTTCATCCGGGCGGCGGCCCACAGCAGGACCAGCACGGCCACCACGCTGGCGCCGTTGACCAGCGCCACCCGCGCCGGGGAGTCGGTGGGCAACAGCATGGTGACCAGACAGGCCACACCGCCGATCCACACTCCGAGGGCCCACCGGTTCTGCACGAGGAGATCGACCAGCCTGCGCCCGGGAGCAGAACCGGCGGAAGCGTCGCGCACCGGGGACCACCTCCTCACCTTGGTCGCACGCCGACAGCGTGACATGCGGCGTCACTTGATGAATCGGCAATCCGCCGTTGCTTCTGGAGGGCGAGTTGGGTGTGTGCCCCGGCGTTTCGCGCTCAATGCCGGGATCTGGTGTATGCGCGTGTGACGATGCCGGGAAGAGGAAGTGAATGACCATGACTGTCCGCCAGCGCGCCTCCGGAGGCTACGCCACCATCGCCGGACTGCTTGTCGTGTCCGGGGTGCTGCTGGGAGGGTGCGCGAGCGAGAACTCGACCGCCGCGTCTATCCCCGCCGGACCGGCCGAGAGTGCCGTCGGCCTGGTACCTGCAGACGAGGAGTTGTCGGCGGCGTCCCTTGATCCAAGCGTCACGGTCCCCGCCCTTGCGCAACCGGCCGCGGACCTGCCTGCTCTGGAGCCGGGTGGACAACCGCCGCAGTTCGTGGCCGTCTCCTTCGACGGGGGCGTCGAGATGCGCAGTGGCGTGATGGCGCGGTATCTCGATCTCGCAGAGCAGGTGAAGGGCCGGTTCTCGTTCTACGTGTCGGGCACCTACCTGCTGCCGGAGACACGCAACACCGCCTACCGGCCCCCGGGCAAGCAGCGGGGGACCTCCGACATCGGCTTCGCCGATCCGACGATGGTGGGGACACGGCTCGATTCCCTGACACGGGCGTGGAACATGGGCATGGAGATCGGGTCCCACTTCAACGGACACTTCTGCGGTGCCAGTGGTGTCAACACCTGGAGCGCGGCGGACTGGGTCAGCGAGATCGACCAGTGGAACGACTTCTTGGACAACTGGCGGTTGTACAACCCGGACCTGCGCGACCATCCGCCGCTACCTTTCAGTTCCGAGGTCGCCAAGGGAGGGCGCACCCCGTGCCTCGAAGGTGATCCGCAGGCCATCCGGTCGGCGTACAAGCAGGTCGGCTACCGCTACGACGCTTCCCAGGTCGGTGACCTGCAATGGCCCACGCGCAGCGGTGGGCTGTGGGAGGTCCCACTGCAGCGGATCAAGGTTCCCGGGCAGTCCACGTTGATCGCCTCGATGGACTTCAACTTCCTCGTCAATCAGAACGGCGGCGAGACCGAAGCGGCGCCCGAGGTCTGTCAGCAGATCGAGGCGGACACCTACGAGGCGTACCGCTCAGCGCTGGACGCGGTGTCGTCGTCCAACCGGGCGCCGCTCATCCTGGGCAACCACATGAACGACTGGGTGTGTGGGGCGTACACAAATGCTTTATCCCGGTTCATCCAGGACACCGCCAGAGATCACCCGGAGGTCCGGTTCATCTCGATGCTCGACCTGGTCAACTGGATCGAGGCGCAGGATCCCGCCCTGATGCAACCGTGGTTGGACAAGCCGACGGCGGTTCAGTAGTTACTAGGCCAGCACTTGCCGGATCGACGTGGTTCTCGGTCCGAAGCGCAGGGTCGCCGATGCCCCGTTGACGAGCAGCATCTGGGGTGGGAGGTGGCCCACGTCGACGTCGTAGAAGACCGGGATCTGCAGGCCGGACAGAGCATCACGCAACGCCCCGCGCTGGCTCAGATCTTCGACCTGCTTGGCGCCGGTGCGCCCGATCAGGACCGCGGACGCGCGATCGAACCAGCCGGAGAACCGCAACTGGTGCAGGGCACGGTCGTACTGCGGGGTGGTGTAGTCGCACGAGTCGAGGAAGACGATCAGTTTGTCCGGTGCGATGCTGCGGCCGAATGCCGCGACGTCGCCGTACTCAGATCCACACAGCGGTCCGATCACATCGAGCGTGCCTCCGATGAGTCGGCCGCTGACCTCGACTCGGTAGTCGCGGTCCTTCTCGTGGCCCAGGACTTTCCACTTCACAGGGGCAGTGCGGTCGAAGTGCCGGACACGCGGGAGTTTGTCCCAGTCGCTGTCGTGGGGTTGGTAGCGGGTTGCGGCACGTTGGGTGAAGGTCGCGCCGGGCTGCAGAGTCACGACGTCGTTCCAGTAGGCGAGCCGGGGATCGGTGGGGTCGATCGGCGACTCCCACAGATTCGTGCCGTTGAGGTTCGCGTGCCGTGTCAGCAGCGTGTACGGCAGCATGAAAGCGCTCATGTCCGAGTAGCCGAGGATCCACTTCGGCGGGGCGGCCGATAGGGCCGCGAAGTCGATGTGCGGGAGGATGTCGATCAGGATCTCGCCGCCGTTGGGCGGGAAGACCGCGGCGATCTTGTCGTCGAGCAGCATCTCCATGAGCTCTTCAGCGCGCGCTTTCGGAGGGGCGCTCATCAAACCCTTCCCCCACAGGCATGTGCCCTCGCGGTAGCGATACCCGAGGCGCCGCAGGTGGCGGTATGCGAACTGCATCCGTGGCCGCAGGGCCTTCGACACGCCAGCAGACGGTGAAGTGATCCCGATCAGGTCACCGCGCTTCAGTGCGGGCGGGAACTTGATCGGGGTGCTGGCAGCGGACGCCGGCGGGATGGCGGTCGAGGCGGCCAGCAGTGCGGTCGCCGTCAGGAAAGCGCGTCGGTCGAGCATTGTCGGATCCCCTCACTGACGCACGACGATGGGTGTGCGTGGCAGAGCCTTGTACGCCTGACGATCGCGCGGCGCGGACTGGAACAGGCGCGTGCCGTCGAGGCGGCGCAGTGTGTCGATACCGCGGTAGCCGGGCAGGATCCCGACCGCTGCCCTGGCATCCAGCCAGACCGGGTGGGAACTCTGGCTGATGTAGGCGCTTGTGGCGGTTCGCCAGTACTGCTCGTACGTCGTTCGAAGTACGCGGGATCGCCGGTCCCGCCGGAAGGTCAGATCGCCGGACTGCGGTGCCATCGATTCGGTGTACCAAGCCTGCTCGCGCAGGCCGTACAGCGATGGCCGCTGTGGGGTGTCGAAGCGGCCGGCGTCGAGCCATTTCTGCACCAGCCGGCCGAGTCCGACGTGCTGGGGGTGCGCCCAGGTCTCGCCCGGGTTGAGCGTCACGATGATGTCGGGATCGAATCTCCGCACGATGCGGGTGAGGTCACGGCGCAGGGTGGGCTTGTCCCAGTTGCGCACACCGTTGTCCCACGAGTCCTCGAACTCGTGTCCCCGTAGTGTCGAGAGGAAGTAGACGCGCGCCACGCGATGCTCGGCCATCGTGGTGAGGAACTCCCGGCGCCGTTCTTCGGCCAGCGCTGTGGCGGAGTCGATGAGCCGCAGGCGGGGCCCTGCCGGGGGAGTGGTAAGCCAGGCTGTCGGTCCCGGTTGGGCCTCGACGAGGACGTCAGGGTCGCGCTGCGGGTCGTAGTCGGGGCGGATCGATTGGACAACAGCCCCGCCTTCGCCGTTGGTGACCAGCGCGACTGCCATCCAAGCACCTCGTTCGGCGAAGCGGCCGAGGTTGAACAGCGTTTCGTCGTCCGGATGGGCGGTGATCAGCAGGATGCGCGGAGGTGAGGAGTCAGCGCTGGCCGCAGGCACCGGGGACGCCGCAAGTACAGCGGCGAGCGCAACGGCGGATGTGAGCCCCACATCATGGTGATCGGCAGGTTGGGGTGCTAGGTGAAATGGGCCGGACGCGTGGACGATGGAGCGGGCCTTTTGGTGAAGAAGTGACACGTGAGGTGTCACATCTTCACCAAAAGGCAGATTCCGTTCCGTCAGTCGGTGGTGAACTCCCCGATCACCGTGGCCCCGAGTTCATGACGCAGAAGGTCGATGATCGGCGCCGTGTCGTGGATCGTGGTGAGCGGTTCGTCCTCATCGTCGGTGTGGATGTCCAGCGGGGTTGAGGCTTCGTCCATGACCCGACGGACGTACTCGCGATGCTCGGCGTCGCGCGCCTCATCGAGGATGTCGACTTCCTCTGCGGCTGGGACCAGCGCATGCAAGCGTGCCAGCGACGCGTCATCACCCGCGATGTGGTCCCAGAAGTCGTCGGTCATCGCCAGTCCTTCGTCCATTCGAGTCTGACACCGGTTCGTCGTCGCGGCAATGGACGTCGGCTTCACAGAGAAATCACCTCTGGTTCTCTGCTCCAATGGGCCGGACGAAGGAGTGGTCATGACAGAGAACCCCGACGCATTCGCTGAGCAGGCCAAGGTCGCCTCCGATCAGGCGCAGGAGATCGACCCGGATGCCGTTTCGGCGAAAGAGCCCGCCACCAAATGGATCGAAGACCAGCAGCAGGAGATCCTCGGCCAGGAGTGATTCAACCGGTAGGCGTCGTGCTGGGGTAGCCGAGCGCTGCGGATACGGCGTCGAACACCCGGGCGGTCGGCGACATACACGCGGCGTCCGTGGCGATGCTCGCGGACGCGAACCCTTCGGGGCAGTTCCCCGCGACGATGTCCCCGGCTGTCAGTACGACCACGGCGGCATCCGCTTCAGGGTGGTAGTAGCAGGCGGCACGGTATCCAGGGATGTGCCCTGAGTGTCCGATCCAGCCGCCGATGCGCATCAGCCCGATCCCGTAGTCGACCCCTGCGCCTAGTGCGGCAGCCTCCGCCAGCGACGCCAGGCGCACCTTCTGTGTCTCGGCCGACAGCAGAGCTCCCGTTCCCAGTGCCCTGGCGAAGGTCAGGAGGTCCTGCGCGGTGGACACCAGCGCTCCCGCAGCTCCAGCCCAGGCAGGGTTGAATCCCGTGGTGTCCACCGGGCTTTCGGGGGTCGCTCCCGGGAAGACCAGGGTGTACCCGCGGGCGAACGGGTCGGGCATTGAACTGGAGTCGCCCGGCCACCAGGTCTGGTCCAGGTCGAGCGGGGTCAGTACCCGATCGGCGAGCAGCGTCGCGAACGGCGCTCCGGAGACCTGCTCGAGGATCGATCCGAGGATCGCGTAGTTGGTATTGGAGTAAGCGAACTGTGCATCAGGGGCGAACATCCTGGGAGCAGCCAGGCCGGCGGCGATGACTTCCGCCGCCGTACGCGGCGCTGTCGGGTCAGCGATGATCTGCGCGACGAGCGCGGGATCGGCCGTGTAGTCGGCGATCCCGCTGCGCATGGTGGCGACCATGCGCACAGTCAGTCCATCGTCGATGTCAGGCAGGTACGCGGAGATCCTGTCGTCGAGCCCGATGGCGCCCGACTCGACGAACTGCAGCAGGATCGAGGCGGTGAAGGTCTTGGTGACCGAACCGATCCGTAGATGTGTACCCGGGGTGATCGCGGTGTCGGCATCCGCCTGTCCGTAGGAGCCGAACCAGGTGTCGGCCCCGTTGGCCACACCCACCACCACGCCGGGTGTCCCTGCGCTGAGGTCGAATGCCTGCTGGGCGGCAGCAGCGAGATCGGATTCCGGCAGGCGGG
>CALFYG010000183.1 GCA_937952095.1 uncultured Micrococcales bacterium
TCCCGCTCTCCGGGACCGGAATCACGATGTCGGCATCCACCGGCGCCTCGATCGCGAGCTTTCGGCCGATCGCCGCCCGCACCCCATGGATGCTGCGGCCATTGATCACGGAGTCCGGCCGGGCCAGGTAGACGTACTCGAACAGGCAGCCCTTCGGGCTTGGCTTGGCGAACATCGACGAGCGCACCCCGTTCTCGTCGATCGCCACGAACTCACCAGGCTCGATGTCGCGCACGAAAGAGGCTCCCACGATGTCGAGGGCCGCGGTCTCGCTGGCGACGACCCATCCTCGTTCCAGCCGCCCGAGGCTCAGCGGCCGGATCCCCTGCGGATCGCGCGCGGCGTACAGAGTGTGGTCGTCGAGGAATACCAGGGAGAAGGCGCCTCGCAGCGCCGGCAGTTCGGCCATCGCCGCCTGCTCGATGGTCTTGCCGGGGTGTGCGGCGAACAATGCCGCGATCAAGTCGGTGTCGGAAGTGGCCATCACCGCGTTGTCGAGCGGCAGTTCACCGGTGTCGAGGGTGGCGAGGCGCTCGGCGAGTTCATGGGTGTTCGTCAGGTTGCCGTTGTGGCCGAGCGCGAGATGGCCGGTCGCGGTGGTGCGGAACGTCGGCTGGGCGTTCTCCCACACACTGGAGCCGGTCGTCGAGTAGCGGGCGTGCCCGATGGCGATGTGGCCGTGGAGGGAGTCGAGCATGGTGTCGGAGAAGACCTGCGAGACCAGGCCCATGTCCTTGTAGACGAGCACCTGGCTGCCGTCGCTCGTGGCGATGCCCGCGGACTCCTGGCCGCGGTGCTGCAGAGCGTAGAGGCCGTAGTAGGTCAGTTTTGCGACCTCTTCACCGGGTGCCCACACCCCGAAGACCCCGCAGGCGTCCTGCGGGCCCTTCTCGCCGGGTAGGAGTTCGTGGTTCAATCGCCCATCGCCGCGCGCCACCCGTTCAGTGTGGCACACGAACCGGGCCCCGATGAGCGGTGCACCGAACTGGTTGGGACTTCCCCGACAAAGGCCATCAACGACCAGTAACACCCGGTACGGGGCCGAATCCACGGCGTGTCGCGTACCGAAATGGTTGGGGATGTGGGCCTCTCAACCATTTCGGTACGCAGCCGGAGCACCCCTGGACCCGAACGGATGATCCCGCGGGCACGACCCACCGACTATGGTGACGCTTCTGCAGAGGAGACTCCATGCCGCTGATCCGATACCTCGTCGCACTCATGTCATCAGTCCTGCTCGCCGGCGGACTGGCGGTACCGGCGCAGGCCGCCCCGCCGCCGGGAGTGATCACCGAGGTGCCACTGGTCTCCGGCGACTTGCAGGGGATCGCGATCGACGAGGACGGGAACGCCTGGACCGTGAAGCTGTCGACGGGCAAGGTCGTGCGTATCACCCCAGTTGGAGAAGTAGCTGAGTTCTCCCCGCCGACGGCGAACAGCGGACCACGTGACATCACCATCGGTCCCGACGGGAACCTGTGGTTCACCCAAGGCAACGTCAACCAGATCGGGCGGATCACGCCCGCCGGCGAGATCACCGAGTTCCCCCTCAGTACCGGCGGGAGCCCGAACTTCATCACAGCCGGCGCCGACGGCAACCTCTGGTACCTGGCCGCCAACAACAACAACGTGAATCGTCTGTCGACCGCGGGGCAGGTCACCGGGTCCTTCCCGATCTCGAACGGCGCACAACAGGGGATCGCGTTGGGGCCGGACGGCAACGTGTGGTTCACAGGGTTCTCCAACAACACGATCGGACGGGTCACTCCGAACGGGGTGGTCACGGACTTCCCGATCCCCACCCCCTCCAGCAACCCCCGCGGCATCGGCGCGGGCCCGGACGGCAACGTGTGGTTCACACAGACCTCAACGAACAGAATCGGCCGGATCACCCCGAGCGGCGCGATCACCGAATTCCTCATCCCCACGGCCAACAGCAGCCCGAACGACATCACCGCCGGTCCGGACGGGAATCTGTGGTTCACCGAGAGCGTGGGGAACAAGATCGGACGGATCACACCCGACGGCACCTTCACCGAGTACCCCCTCCCCACCGCCAACAGCAGCCCCCGCCAGATCACGTCCGACCGCGACGGATCGTTGCGGTTCGTGGAGAACTTCGGAGCTCGGATCGGCAAGATCACCTCCGGGGTGTCGCCAACTGACCGGAGGCCGGCCCTGAACGGTACAGGTCAGGCCGGACTGCCACTGGTGTGTGGCGCGGACGTCTGGGGAGCCACGTCGACCGTGACCATCGGTTGGCAGCGCAACGGGCAAGCGATCCCCGGACAGAGCGGCGTCACCTACACCCCGACGGCAGCCGAGATCGGTACCGCGATCACCTGCACCAGCACCGGGCGACTGCCGGGAGTAGTGACGCCCCTTCGCGCCACCAGCAACCCCATCACGGTGGTCGCGCAACTGTCCGGACCGGTCGGACCGCGAGGGATCGACGGGAAGTTGTCGGCGGTCTTCGCACCCGGCACTGCGAGGGTGAAGGCCGGCAAGACCCTCAAGGTGCGATTCGGCATGACCAACGCCGCGGCACTCACCGCGCAACTCAAGGGCAAGAAGACGCTCACCAAGTCCGTTCAGGCGAAGGCTGGGACCAACACGCTGAAGATGAAGGTGCCGAAATCGCTGAAAGCCGGGAAGTACTCCCTGCGGCTGCTTTCCGGAGGAGCCAGCCTGACCAGCACCAGGGTCAAGGTCACCCGATAGCGCCACGCAGCGGCAACCATTCCGAGAGGTCGCTGCGCTCGCCGCTGGCCTCCACCCGACCCGCCGCCACTGCGTCGGCCCACGTGAGTTCTCCGCGCACGAGCTCCAGCCACGTCTGCGCGTCACACTCCACGAGCGCCCGCGGGGTCCCGCGCCGGTGTGCTCCTCCGGGCACGGCCTGCACCGCGCCGTACGGTGGCACCCTGATCTCCACCGATCGGCCCGGAACCGCCGCGGCGAAGGCCGCCAGCGAGGCCTTGACCTCCTCGCGCGTGCTCACACCCCGACGATACGGCGGTACCGCGGCTTCCACATCGAATCCAGCACCGCCTGCAACGGGTTGGCGGGCTCCTCCCGGGCGACCCCCTCGTCGACGGCCTGCTGCACAACCGCCGCTGCCACGGCGGCCGACGTCGCCCGCAGGTCGGCGATCTCGGGGAGCAGTGGGGAACCGGGACCACGCATCTCGACGAGGTCGGCGACAGCCTTCGCGGCCGCATTGAGCATGCCATCAGTGACGCGGGTCGCCCGGGCCACGATCGCGCCGAGTCCGAGACCCGGGTACAGCAAGGCGTTGTTCGCCTGTCCGATGTGGTGGTTCACACCCTCATGCTTGACCGGGTCGAAGGGGCTGCCGGTCACGATCAGGGCCTGGCCGTCGGTCCAGTGCAGCAGATCCGCAGGCTCTGCCTCCGCCAGGGAGGTGGGGTTGCTCATCGGCAGGATGAACGGACGCTGCACATGGGAATGCATCTCCCGGATCACCTGTTCGGTGAACGCGCCGTGCACCGTCGAGGTCCCGACCAGGATCGTCGGGTGGATCCGGCGTACGGCCTCGAGTAACCCGATGTGGCCCTCGGAGTCGCGTTCGTAGTCGCGCACCTCCGAGGCCGGCCGTGCGTAGGGGCGGTGGTAATCGCGCAACGAATCGACCTCGTCATGGAGCAGTCCGGGGCGATCGATGAGCCAGATCCGCCGGCACGCCTCCTCTCGCGAGAAGCCCGACTCGACGATGGCGTCGCGGATCTGGTCGGCGATGCCGACGCCGGCCGTCCCCGCCCCGAACACGATCACGCGGTGGTCGGCCAAAGGCGTCTCTGTGACCTTCACGCCGGACAGGATGGCGGCGAACGCGATGGCACCGGTGCCCTGCATGTCGTCGTTGAACGTGCAGACACTGTCCCGGTAGCGGTCGAGGATCCGGCGCGCGTTCGCCTCCCCGAAGTCCTCCCAGTGCAGCAGCGCGTTGGGGAACATCTCAGTCGCAGTGGTGACATAACGATCGATGAGGTCGTCGTACTTGGACCCGCGCAGACGGGCATGCTTCTCACCGAGGTAGCCGGGATCCGTGAGCAGGCCGGTGCGGTCCGTCCCGACGTCGATCACCACCGGGATCGCGCGCTCCGGATCAACGCCCGCAGCAGCCACGTACACACTGATCTTCCCGATCGCGATGTCGATGCCGCCCACGCCCCAGTCCCCGATGCCGAGGATCGCCTCCGAGTCGGTGGCCACGATCAGGTCGACGTCGTCCGGGCCGAGACCCAGGTTGCCGAACGCCTTCGGCACGTCCTCCGGCCAGCGGGATTGCAGGTAGACCCCGCGCGGACGGCGGAACGCGTGGCTGTACTCACGGATCGCCTCGCCCACCGTCGGGGTGTAGACGATCGGCATCAGCTCCGGCAGGTCGTCGATCAGTAGCCGGTAGAACAACGTCTCGTTGCGGTCGTGCAGTTCGCGCAGATAGACGTTCTTCGCGAGCATCCCGTGGTGTTCCGACAGTTGTCTTCGCACCCGCGCCAACTGCTGATCGATGGTCTCCACGCGCTGTGGGAGCAGACCGACGAGGCCGAGCTCCTCGCGTTCGGAGTCGGTGAACGCCGACTGCTTGTTCAACCTCGGGTCGGCGAGCAACGCCTGGCCGCGCAGCATGGTGGCGCGAGGTGGGAGATCCTGCACCCTTCCGGTTCTACTCCTCGGGGGTGGGTGCGCGCTACCGCTGAAGCGGCTGGCGCTGCTGTCCCTGCACGAAGTTGTCCTCTCGCAGCCACGCGAGGATCGCCCGCCGCCGCGCCGGCCACTCGTGATCCAGAAGGGAGAACCAGGCAGTGTCCCGGTTGTGGCCTTTGACGATCATGTGTTGGCGGAACACCCCCTCGAACGTGAAACCGAGGCGCACAGCGGCGGATTTGGACGCCTCGTTGAGGTCGTTGCACTTCCACTCCACACGGCGGGCGCCCAGGCCGAAGAGACGGTCGGCGAGCAGGAACACGGCCTCTGTGGAAGCAGGTGTGTGCTGCATCCGGGGCCCCCACAGGATGTTGCCGATCTCCGCCACACCATTGGGCAGATCCATCCGCATCACCGACGCCCGCCCGACCGCCACGCCATCCATGACCGCAGCGAAGTACAGCGGGTCGCGACTGGTCAGCGCCGACGCGAACCAGTCGGGGAAGTCGTCAGGCGTCTGTGGCAGGAAGCGGAACAGGGCAGGATCGTCGATCCCGCGCAGGTCGGTCTCGTGAGCGGTGGACAACGGCTCGAGTCGCACGTACCCCCCGAACAGCGGCCGCCGCTCGACGGGCCGCATCAGGCGAAGTACGACGGCAGCACGCCCGCGGCGCGCTCCCGCATCTCGGCGATCCCCACCTCGATGTCGCCGATCTGCAGCACCTCGCCCAGACCGGAGTCGACGACGCCGATGCGTTCGCACGCGAACCTGCGCGCCCCGCACATCTCGGTGAAGCGCAACTCCTCCGAGCGCGGCACGACGACGACCGCCCGGGCCGCTGACTCCGAGAACAAGAATGTGAAGGCATCCACACCATCGGGCACCCAGGTCCGCGCCCCGATGCCTGCGCGCATCGCCATCTCCGCCAGGGCAAGGCCCACGCCACCGTCCGCGACGTCGTGCGCAGCGGTCAACATGCCGTCCCGGGAACCGGCGACGAGGATCTCGGCCAGCACCCGCTCGGCCTGCAGATCGACGGCCGGGGGCATCCCGGTGAGGATCCCCTGCAGCGTGGCGACTGCCGATCCGCCGAACTCCGGCCGGGTCTCGCCGAGCAAGTAGATGAGCTCGCCATCCGGTCCCCAGGCCATCGGGGTGCGTCGCGCGACATCGTCGAACACGCCGAGCACACCGACCACGGGCGTCGGATGGATCGCGGTCTCCCCCGTCTGGTTGTAGAAACTCACGTTCCCGCCGGTCACCGGGATCTTGAGTTCCAGACAGGCGTCAGCCAGACCGGTGACAGCCTGCGAGAACTGCCACATCACGGCCGGGTCCTCCGGCGAGCCGAAGTTCAGGCAGTTGGTCACGGCCAGCGGTACGGCCCCGGTCGCTGCGACATTGCGGTAGGCCTCCGCGAGCGCGAGCTGGGTTCCGGAGTAGGGATCGAGTTCGACGAAGCGGGCGTTGCAGTCGGTGGCGATCGCCACCCCACGACCGGTCTCCTCGTCGATGCGCAGCACCCCCGCGTCCTCAGGCTGCGCCAGCGCCGTGTTGCCACGCACGTAGCGGTCGTACTGGTCGGTCACCCACGCCTTCGAGGCGTTGTTGGCCGAACCCAGCAGCGCCAGCAGCGTTTCGCGGGGTGGCGTGGGTTCGGGGTGTGTGGGCGCCGCCTGGCGGGGTTTGAGCCAGGCCGGCTCCTCCAACGGGCGGTTGTAGACCGGGCCATCGTGCGCGACCGTGCGCGGCGGGACATCCACCACGGTCTCGCCGTGCCATTCGATGACCAGGCGGTCGCCGGCCGTCACCTCCCCGATCACGGTGGCGGTGACCCCCCACTTCTCACATATCGCCATGAAGGCTTCGCGGTTGGCCGGCGTCACGACCGCGCACATGCGTTCCTGCGACTCACTCATGAGGATCTCTTCGGGTGTCAACGTCGCGTCGCGCAACGGCACCCGGTCCAGCCACACGTGCATCCCACCGTCACCGTTGGACGCCATCTCGGAGGTGGCACAACTCAGGCCCGCACCACCGAGGTCCTGGATACCTTCGATCAGCCCTGCGTGCAGGAGTTCGAGGGTGCATTCGATGAGCAACTTCTCGGTGAACGGGTCACCCACCTGCACGGCAGGACGCTTGCTAGGACCTGTCTCGTCGAAGCTCTCACTGGCCAGGACACTCACACCCCCGATGCCGTCGCCGCCGGTCAGCGCGCCGTACAGCACCACGAGGTTGCCCTCGCCGCGCGCACTGCTGACGTGGATGTCCTCGTGACGCATCGCTCCCACGCACAGGGCGTTCACGAGCGGGTTGGTCTGGTAGCACGTATCGAAGACGGTCTCACCGCCGATGTTGGGCAGACCCAGGCAGTTCCCGTAGCCGCCGACCCCAGCGACCACACCGTGGACGACACGGGCGGTGTCCGTCTCGGAGGGGTCCCCGAAGCGCAACTGGTCCATGACGGCCAGCGGTCGGGCGCCCATGCTCAAGATGTCGCGCACGATGCCGCCGACACCGGTGGCCGCACCTTGGTACGGCTCGATGTAGCTCGGGTGGTTGTGGCTCTCCACCTTGAACGTCACCGCCCAGCCGTCGCCGACGTCGACAACGCCGGCGTTCTCGCCGATGCCCACGAGCAGTGCCTCGGACTCAGGCGCCTTCTCGCCGAACTGTCGCAGGTGCACCTTGCTCGACTTGTAGGAGCAGTGTTCACTCCACATGACCGAGTACATCGCCAACTCCGAACTCGTCGGCCGGCGGCCGAGGATGTCCCGGATGCGCTGGTACTCGTCGGGTTTGAGTCCGAGTTCGGCAAACGGCTGCGGGTGGTCGGGGGTCTGCGCGGCGTGCTCCACGGAATCCATGCCTCAGACCCCCGCCCGCTCGAGCAGCGACGTGAACAGGTTCAACCCGTCGGTCCCGGGACCGGTCAGCGCATCGATCGCGTGCTCAGGGTGCGGCATGAGCCCCACCACGTTGCCGGCCGCGTTGCTGATGCCGGCAATGTCGCGGCGGGATCCGTTCGGGTTGCTGCCGATGTAGCGGAAGACCACTCGGCCCTCACCCTCGAGGCGGTCGAGGGTCTGCTCGTCGGCGGTGTAGGCGCCCTCACCGTTCTTGACCGGGATCACGATCTCCTCCTTGGGCTCGAAGGATCGCGTCCACGCCGTGTCCGCGTTCTCGACGCGCAGACCCTGGTCGCGGCAGACGAAGTGCAGGCTCTGGTTGCGCACGAGCGCCCCCGGCAGCAGGTGCGCCTCACAGAGGATCTGGAACCCGTTGCAGATACCGAGCACCGGCATCCCGCGTTCGGCGGCGTCGGTGATCTCCTGCATCACCGGCGCGAAGCGCGCGATCGCGCCGCAGCGCAGATAGTCGCCATAGGAGAACCCGCCTGGCAGCACGACCGCATCAACACCCTTGAGGTCGTGGTCGGCGTGCCACAGCGCCACCGCTTCGCCTCCGGCGTATCTCACCGCCCGTGAGGCGTCGATGTCATCGAGTGTTCCCGGGAAAGTGACGACTCCTATGCGCACACCCTCACGGTACGACAGCCACCGAGCAGCCGGCCTTGTGCACCACCGCGTGGCTCACCGAACCCAACAACAGCCCCTTGAACCCACCCAGGCCGCGGGACCCGACGACCAAGAGCGCGGCGTTCTCGCTGGCCTTCACCAGAGCTTTCACGGGCGAACCCTTCATGACCTCCTGACGCACCTTCACGTCCGGGAAGTTCTCACGGAATCCGGCCATCGCCTCCGAGGTCTCGCGCAACTCCGTGTTGCCGTAGTCGCGGATCAGTACCTCAGGCTCGTAGCTGGGGACCTCGACCATCGACCAGGTGGGCGGGATCTCCCAACTGTGCACGACGTGCAGCGGCAGGCCGGCGAAACTGGCCTGCTCGAAGGCCCATTCCAGCGCCTTCAGCGAGTGTTCGGATCCGTCGACGCCCACCACGATGCCGTCCATGTCCGCGGCCGGTGGGCGCACCACCACAGTGGGGCACTTCGCGTGGGCCGCGACCTGGCGGGACACGCTGCCCAGCAGGAATCCGGTGAGTCCGCCCGCGCCGTGACTTCCTACGACGACCATCTCGGCGCCCTCGGAGCGCTTCACCAGCGCCGCCGCCGTGCGCCCGGCCACCAGTTCTCCGACCGCGTTCACACCCATGTCGGCGGCGATCTGCGCGCCGACGTCATTGGCCG
>CALFYG010000184.1 GCA_937952095.1 uncultured Micrococcales bacterium
CTCAATCGCCACGGGGGTCTCGATCCCCACCCGCCACGTGTTGCCCGGCGAATCCGCCGCGCACCGCACATCACCCCCGAGGTTCACCAGCGCCCCGGACGCACCTCGCGCAAGAAGTCGCTGGACCAGCAGATCGGCCGCGACACCCTTGCCTATGCCACCGGAGTCGATCGGCAGACTGCTGGACACCACATCACCGTCGATCGTGACATCAGCCCGAATACCTGGTTGCGCAGGACCCTGGGCCGCGGGCGACAACTCGTCGAAGTCACGGTCATAGCCCGCGGCCCGGATCTGCGCGACCAGGAAGGGATTGAAGGCACCCCCGCTCATGTCGTAGCCGGCGACGGCACGCTCCACCAACAACCTGGTGTCGGGGTCCACGAGGCGGGGCTGGGCGTCGAGCGCCAGTAGCTCACTCGGCTGGAAGCGCGTCCACAGCCGTTCCAGCCGGCGTACTTCACTTTGTGCCCACTCCAGATCAGCAGGGCCGACCACACGGATGTGACAGTCCGTTCCCATGGCGTGGAAACGGACCTCACGCACCTGGTTCAGGTCAACTGCCTTTCGAGTTCGAGTCGTTCTCGTCGTCGGAACTCTCGTTGCCGCACTGGTCCACCACGCTCTTGTCGGCGCCGACACAGACCTCGTAGTAGGTGGGTCCCCCGCTCGAATCACCAGCTTGGACGCTGACATAGGTGCTGTCCTTCTCCGCATCCATGCCGTAGCCCGACCCGCCCCACTTCCCCCAGCCACCGCCGCTGCCACCTGAGTTGGTCACGGTGTACCCGGAGTCCTTCAGTTCGGATTCGTAGTCGTCGACGATGGTCTGCGCGCTGGTTCCCTCCACCTTGTAGCGGGCATAGACCATTCCCGACTCGTCCTCCTCGTCGATCTGCTTCGCACCGGCTGGAGGCGCGGGAAGTCCGTCAGTTGACGCTGCCTGCGTCTGCGCCGGAGTCTCCGCGGGGGACGCGGCAGCCGTCTCGGTGACGGTGACCTCCGCAGTCGGGGTGTCACTTGATGACCCCGACGAGCACCCGGCAAGCGCGAGCCCGGAGGCGGTGACGGCGAACGCGGCGCGTAGGGTCCACGAGATGTCGGACACGATCACTCCCCAAAGGTTGTCGGATCGTGCCAAAGGTACTGATATGTCCGGGTCTGTTGCCTGATCTCGACCGGTGACTACGCAGCGTGCCCGGCCACGCCGCGGAATCGGCGCAGACGAAGACTGTTCAGGACCACGAACACCGACGAGAAGGCCATCGCAGCTCCAGCGATCATCGGTGTCAACAGACCGGCCATCGCCAGCGGAATCGCCGCGCTGTTGTACGCGAACGCCCAGAAGAGGTTCTCCTTGATGATGCGCAAAGTGCGGCGGCTCAGTCCGATCGCGTCCACGATCGCCAACGGGTCACTGCGAACCAGGGTGATGTCGCTGGCGGAGATCGCGACGTCGGCCCCCGCACCCATGGCGATACCGAGGTCGGCCTGAGCCAGCGCGGCAGAGTCGTTCACTCCGTCACCCACCATGGCCACTCGTTGTCCGGCCGCCTGCAGGCCGGCAACCGCCGCCTGCTTGTCCAGCGGCTTCACCTCGGCGATGACCTCGTCGATCCCGACCTGTTCGGCCACTGCCTTCGCGGCTGCGGCGGAATCGCCGGTGAGCAAGACCGTGCGCAACCCCATCGCCTGCAGTTGGGCGATCGCCTGGGCACTGGAGTCGCGGATGGTGTCGGTCACGAAGACCCGTCCGCGGATCTCACCGTCCCAGGCGGCGACGACCGAGGCGTACTCGTCACCGGCGTCGAAACCGAGTTCACGCATCCAGGCGGGCGTGCCCGCCACGAGCTCGACGCCATCGACCGTCCCGCGTACGCCACGTCCGGGCACAGCCTCAAAGTGTTCCAGGCTGCCGCGTTCGGGCAGAGCTGCGGCGATGGCGCGCCCGACCGGGTGTTCGCTGCCCGCTTCCAGAGTTCCGACCAACCGGGCGAAGTCCGGCGACTCGGAGTCCACGTGGGCCTCGATGTTCCCCTGTGTGAGGGTTCCGGTCTTGTCCAGCACCACGGTGTCGATGGCCTGCGTGCGCTCCAGGATCTCCGGACCCGCGATGAGTACGCCGAGCTGAGCACCCCTACCGGTGCCGACCAGGATCGCCGTGGGGGTTGCCAGTCCGAGCGCGCACGGGCAGGCGATGATGAGCACCGCGACAGCGGCGGTGAACGCGGCCGTCCAACCCGCGCCGGCGATCAACCAGCCGACGGCCGTGAGCACCGAGAGGACCAACACCACCGGTACGAACACCGAGGACACGCGGTCCGCAAGGCGCTGGACCGGAGCCTTCCCTGTCTGGGCCCGTTCCACTGCTGCGGCGATCTGCGCGAGCTCAGTGTCGGCTCCGACACGTTCAGCCCGGGCGATGAGCCGGCCCGTCTGGTTGACCGCCGCGCCGATCAGCGGATCGCCCGGGCCGACCTCGATCGGCACCGACTCCCCGGTGATCAGGGCATTGTCGACCGATGATGCCCCGGACAGCACGACCGCATCGGTGGCGATCCGCTCTCCCGGACGCACCACGAACTCGTCGCCGACCTGCAATTGCCCGATCGGGATGAGCACCTCGCGCCCGTCGCGCAAGACTGTGGCGTCCTTGGCGCCGAGCTTGAGCAGAGCGGTCACCGCCTCCCCCGCGCGATCCTTCGCCCGGGATTCGGCATAGCGACCGGCAAGCAGGAACGTGGCAACGGTCACTGCCACCTCGAAGTAGACGTGACCGCCGGTGAACAGGGCCACCATCGACCATCCGTAGGCTGCGATGATCCCGAGGCTGACAAGCGTGTCCATCGTGGTGGACCCGTGACGCGCGGCGTTGAAGGCCGCCTTGTGGAAGGGCCAAGCCGCCCACCACACAACCGGCGTCGCCAGTGCGGCGACGACCACCATCGCCGCCCTTGACTCATGCATGGTCATCGACATGACGATGACCGGGACCGCGAGCACCGCGGCGACGATCAACCGGCGTAGCAAGGTGGGATCGGAGTGGTGATCATGCTCCCCTTCGGGGTTCCGCTCCGACGCCCCGTACCCGGCCTTCTCAACCGCTTCGACACAGTCATCGACGGAGACCCCGGCCGGCACCTCGACATGGGCGGTGTGGGTGGCGAAGTTGACGGTCGCCGCGACACCGGGCAGCGCGTTCAACTTCTTCTCGATCCGCGCCGCACACGACGCGCAGGTCATGCCTTCGAGATCCAAGTCCACGGTGCTACTCACGCCACCTCCAACGGACAACCCCCCAGGAGTATTCCGTGTGTCACGCGTTGCGGACGAACAGACCCAGGACGGCGGCCAGGGTGAGTACCGAACGGGGTTCGTACGCCGCACGCCACAGACCTCCGTGGTTGGCCGCATCGGCGAACAGGTCCATGGGGTTGTGCAGATCGCGCCGCGGGTTCGCCGCGGACTGCGGATCATGCAGATCCCGGACCAGCAGCGCCGCCATCAGCGTGTTGGCGGTCGCGGGGGCGAACACCTCCACGCCGAACTGGCCGGCGCCGGCATATGCTGCCGCGAGCGCCCGGTTCTTGACCACTGATCGGGTCCGGGTGGCCGGGGCGACGTTCAACGAGACCCGGGTTCCGGCGTCGCGGGCCACAATCGCCCGCCAGCGCTGCAGGCGCTTGGCCAGCGCGTAGTTGGGACCCTGTTGCGGAACCAGGCAGTCCGAGATCCCCACCTCACGACCGGAGTCGTCGATGACCGTGTCGCGATAGGCAGGCTCGAACAGGTTGGCCAGGTGGAGGGGGGCCTGCAGGATCCTGCGTGTCCGACGCTGGTTCCAGCGATCCCTGGCCATAGCCACTGCGTCCTCGGGCACCGCGAACACATCCGTGGGAGTTGCCAGAAAAGCCAGTGAGAGGTCGCGGTTGCTGCGAGCAAGCAGAACACTCAGGGCGTCGATCGCCATGGAGACGCGCACGTGCAGTCCACCGTCGGCGTAGGCGTAGTTTCCCAGAGTGAACGGCCCGTCGATCTCCCGCAGCCAAGCGAGGACCGCGTCCGTCTGTGCGATGACGTCGAGACCGGCGACGTGCGCGACGCGCGAGTCTGGTGCGGTGTCGAGGTTCACCGAACCACGCGGAACAGGCACAGCCATGCGTCCGGCGGAGTTCTTGGCGAGGGACATGATCGTGTTCCAGCGATCCTCGTTCGGCAGGTCCACCGCGTACACAGTGGCGCCCCAGTCGAGCAACTGCCGGAGCGGACCCATCTCAGCACCGGCCCCGAGCACGGCGACCTGGACATCTCGCAGGTTGAGCCATTCCGGGTGTGCCATCACCGCCCGAACAGCATCGGCGAAGGACGGCTCAGCCACCCCGCGCGCCACCCAGTCGTCGAGTTGTTTGTGAAGATCGCCGCCGGTGAGCCGCTTTCCCTTGTACGGAACGGAGAACTCCGCTCGGCGTTCGTTGCGTCCGATCACCTCGAAGGTGTCCATCCCCGGGTGATCGCTGAGGGCCAGTCCGTCGAGCAGTGGGCGGTCGGTTCCGTCCTGGGTCCAGACGAAGCGCTGGTGCAGGGAGTCCAGTCCCGCCTGGGAGACAGTGACGGCCGCGGCAGGATTCGCCGCTGCCGCGACGACAAGTTCCCGGATGGCCGACAGGTAACCCGAACGCCAGTCCTTGATGGCCTCGACCCGCCGTGCTGCGGCCGGGCTGACGTCGCGCAAGGCATCCGCCAGGACCGCCCTGCCTGTCGCACTGGTGCTGCGCGACCCGTCATTCGCCGCCGGGAAGTTCACCTCTGTCTGCATGCTTGCTGAGAGTACTCACTATCCCTGAGCGGCGCGTGGCCGGAAAGGTGACGGCACACGGTCGAGGCCTGTTCCGATTGCGGCGTTGTTGTCGGACCCGCCCGCCGGTTGCGACGTTGTTGTCGGATTCAGGCCCTCGAAACGACAACAACGGCGCAAAGGGCAGGGTTCAGGTCAGCCCGTAGAACAGTCGCTCCATCACCTGCCGGGCGCGACGCGTGATTCTCCGGTAGTCCTCCGGCATCGCCCCACGGTCCGACGGCGGGTAGTTCAGCAGATGTGCCACCCGGCCCAGCGTGCGGTAGTCGGTGGGCACCGAATCCCCCGCGCGGCCGGAACTGAGCATGATGGCGTCCCGGATCGATGAGGCCAGCCGCCATGCGGCGATGAGCCGTTCGGCGTCCTGCTCAGCGACCAGTCCAAGCGCCACGCAGGACTCCAGTACGGGAACGGTCCTGGTGGTCCGCAGCGCCGCACGCTCGTGTCCGTTCTGCAGTTGCTGGAGTTGGGCCACCCACTCCACGTCTGACAGCCCGCCGCGGCCGAGTTTGAGATGCAGTGCAGGATCCGCGCCCCTGGGCAGGCGCTCTGCCTCCATCCGGGCTTTGAGCCGGCGCATCTCGAGCAGATCCGCCGACGACACACCGTCGGCGGGGTACCGGATCGGGTCGATGAGTTCGATGAAGGCATCTTGCAGCGCCGGCGAGCCGGCCACCGGCCTCGCACGCAACAGAGCTTGGGCCTCCCAGGCCGCCGACCACCGCTCGTAGTACGCGGCGTACGAGGCCAGGGACCGCACGATCGGGCCGTTGCGACCCTCCGGACGCAGATCCGCATCCATATCGATGGGTGGGTCGGCGCTAGGCAGGGCGAGCAGGCGCCGCAGTTCATTGGCGACTGAGGTGGCGGCATCCGAGGCGGCAGCCTCGTCGACACCCTCCCGCGTGCGGTACACGAACATGACGTCGGCGTCCGAGCCGTATCCGAGTTCCTCGCCGCCGTAGCGACCCATCCCCACGACGACGAACTCGACGAGATCCTCCGCCTGGATCCCGTCGACGAGCACAGTGGCAGTCGCCACCGCGAGGGCCGCCTGGATCGTGGCATCCGCGATGGCGCTCAGAGCCGGGCCGACATCATCCACGGACAACAGGCCGAGGCTGTCGGCAGCCGAGATCCTGAACAGTTCCCGGCGCCGCGTGGCACGGATCGCGGCGATCGCCACCTCCGGATCGACCTGACGCAATCCTGCGGTGAGCGCCTCCGCCTTGATGTCCTGCGCGGGCCGCGGTGACAACTCGTCATCGTCGGCAAGGATCTGCACCGCTTCCGGCGCGCGCAACAGCAAGTCGGTGGCGAACCTCGACGAGGCCAGTAGATGTGCCATCCGCTCGGCGGTGTGGGATTCATCGCGCAGCAGGCGCAGATACCAGGGCGTGGCCCCGAGGGCATCCGACACGCGGCGGAAGCCCAGCAGGCCGGCGTCGGGGTCCGGACAGTCCGCGAACCACCCCAGCATGACGGGCAACAGGGTGCGCTGGATGGCCGCGCGTCTGCTCACTCCGTTGGTCAGTGACTCGAGGTGCCGCAGCGCGCCCCGCGGGTCCTGATAGCCCAGTGCCCGCAGCCGCTCCTCAGCCGCCTCCGGCGTCAGTCGCGCCTCACCGGAGTCCAGGCGGGCCACGGCATTGAGCAACGGCCGGTAGAAGAGCTTCTCGTGCAGTCGCCGCACCTGCCGGACCTGCTTGCCGAATGCATCCTCGATCTCCGCCGCCGGATCCGTGCGCATACCCATCGAACGGGCAATGACGCGCAACTCCGATTCGCGTTCCGGGAAAAGGTGCGTGCGCCGCATCTGCCGCAACTGCACCCGGTGCTCGAGGATCCGCAGGAAACGGTAGGCACTGGCCATCGAGGAGGCGTCCTCACGTCCCACGTAACCCCACGTGGCCAGCGCCTCCAGGGTGGCCAGCGTGGCCGGGGAGCGCAGCGTCACGTCGCTGCGGCCGTGGACCAGTTGCAGCAACTGCACCGCGAACTCGACGTCGCGCAGGCCACCCCGACCGAGTTTGATCTCCCTGTCCGCCTGCTTCTGGGGGATGTGCTCCTCAACTCTGCGCCGCATCGCTTGCACGTCGTCGACGAAGTTGTCGCGGTCGGCCGCCGTCCAGACGAAGTCCGAGACCGCATCCACGTACTTTCGGCCGAGTTCCAGATCACCCGCCGCCGGACGCGCCTTCAGCAGCGCCTGGAACTCCCAGGTCTTCGCCCACTTCCGGTAGTACGCGACGTAGGAATCGACGGTCCGCACCAGTGCGCCGGCCTTGCCCTCGGGGCGCAGTGCGGCGTCCACCTCCCAGATCGAGCCCTCTTCCGTGGCTGCGTTCGCGATCTGCATCAGGCGCCGCGCGATCTGCTGGCCCACCTTCAAAGCCGCGTCCTGATCCACCTCGGGGCTACGCGGCTCGGCGATGAATACGACGTCGACGTCGGAGATGTAGTTCAACTCCTGCGCCCCGCACTTGCCCATCGCGATGACTGCCAGGTCGACCTGCTCGGCGGGCTCTCCGATTTCATCCACGGCGAGCAGGAAGCATCCCTGCAATGCGGCGTCCGCCAGCACAGTGAGTTCCGCCATGGTCGACTCGAGGCTCGCCTCTCCCGACAGGTCCCGGGCAGCCACGGCAAGCAACTCCCGGCGGTAGGCGATGCGCAGCGCGAGCATAGGCTGCTCGGCGCGGGCCGCCGCCGTGATCCGGTCGTGTGCGCCACCCAGGTCGTCGGCAGCCAGCACGCTGAGGTGTTCGGGGTACCTCTGCAGGAAGGCGCCGAGGGCCTCCGACAGCCCGATCAAGGACAGCAAGCGGGTCTTGTGGACCGGTTCGGCCAGGATGGTCCGCAGTCCCTCCTGGTTCTTGCCGGCCAGGTCCGCCAAGACTGCCAGCGCGCGG
>CALFYG010000185.1 GCA_937952095.1 uncultured Micrococcales bacterium
ACCTATGACGAGCGCATGCAGGGCACTCTACAGCTGTTTCGCTCGCAGTATCAGTTGGACGGCGTCGGCAAGGATATCGAGGTGCTGCGCGCCAACGGCGTGCCGTTCGAGGTGCTGGATCGCGAAGGCTGCGTCCAGGTGGAACCGGGCCTCAAGCCCGCCGCCCACAAGATCGTCGGCGGCCTGCGCCTGCCTCATGACGAGACCGGCGATTGCTTCAAATTCACGAACGCGCTGGCCGCGCAGATGGCGACCTCCTTCCAGAACCTCTCCGGTGGCCGGCTGCTCCTCAACGTGGTGACCGGCGGCGAGAGCGCGGAGCAGCGGGCGTTCGGCGACTTCCTGGCGCGGCAGAAGCGCTACGCCGAGGCGCGCACGGCGCTGGACCAGGCCGCCGACGCCCTGCTCGACCCGTGTGTCCTGCTGGAAGCGGTGCGGGACTCCTCGGGCGAGATCGTCGATTTGTGCTACCGGCAGGTCAACCAGGCGACCTGTGATCAATTAGGGTTTTGTCGCGCAGACTTGGTGGGACGCCCGCTGGCAGACATCACCCCCCGCGCAAAGGCCCTGCTGCCCGGATACATCCGCTGTCTTGATACCGGCGAGCCGTTGGTTGTCAACGACTTCTGTTACGACGACGAGACCGGCCCATCGGTTCGCCGCTATGACCTCAGGGCCACCCGGGCCACACCGAATGTCATCGTCCTCACCTGGCGGGATGTCACCGAGCGCTCACTGCTCGCCGAACAACTCGCTACCTCCGAAGAGCGGTTCCGCCTCATCGCCACAAACACCAGCGACATCATCGGCGTGGCTGACACCCACGGCACCCTGGAGTGGGTATCGCCGTCGATCACCCGTGCGCTCGGCTGGGATCCGGCCGACATGAAGGGGCACGGCGTCTACGAACTCGTGCACCCTAACGACATGGCGAGGGTTCTGCAGGGCCAGTCAGAGGTGGCCGACGGCCGTGAGGGCAGCGTGCGGGCAAGGGTGCGCGACAGGGACGGCAAGTATCACTGGTCGGAGGTGCGCGCCGCACCCATCATCAGCGAACAGGGCAAGGTTCTGGGAATCACCGCCGCGGTGAGCATCATCGATGAACGCGTGGCATGGGAGCAGACACTGCGGCATCAGGCCAGCCACGACCCCCTGACCGGACTGCTCAATCGCGAGGAGATCTTCAGACGGCTGGACAGCATGCTCGGGCACCCGCCACGCACCGGCATCCGCACGTTCCTCGCGTTCCTGGATCTGGACAACCTGAAGCGGACCAACGACGAGTTCGGCCACGCCGCCGGGGACGAACTCCTGCGCACTGTCGCACAGCGCACCCGATCACTGCTGCGGGATGGGGACCAGATCGCTCGTATCGGAGGCGATGAACTGCTGGTGATCCTGCCCGGGATGCAGGACACGGACGCTGCTGTGCACCTCGCGGGCCGACTCCTGGAGACGGTGAGCGCACCCCACACCTTCGGTGCACACACACTGCGGCCGCGCATGAGCATCGGAGTTGCCGAGGTCCACACCGGTGACGACATCGAACGGGCCGTGCACAAGGCCGACACCGCCATGTACCGGGCAAAGGCCGCCGGGGGCAACCGGATCGCGCTCGCCGACTGACCGGCCTGCGTCAGTCGAGCAGTTCCACTTCGCCGGTCTTGTCATCGACTCCCACGTACGCCTCTCCGCTGTCGGTCTTCATCGTGAAGATCCACATCGTCGGGTCGTCCAGAGTCGGGGTCAACGGCGCCCGCACGTTGGCGACCACGGGGAAGGCATCAGCTGGCAACACATCGGGGTTGGCCAACTGCCACTCCCGCTCCTTCGCGAAGGCCCAGACCATGTTCTGCTTCGGGAGCTTGAAGACGTGGTCCTCGAGCAACTCGTCCTTGCGGTAGCGGCTCTTGGTGTAGGCGCCGTTCTTGAACGACGCCGAGTACGTGTGCGCGACCAGGCTCTTGTCCGGCAGCTTCCACACCACGGCAATGCTGACCACCCACTTCCTGAACCCGCCCGCAGTGGTCGCCTCGGCGCCACTGCACCCCATCTGCGGGTTGTCCTTGGCCGCGGGACAGCCATCGGCCTCGAAGAATTTCATCCCCTGCATTTTCCATGACTTGCGCACCTTGTGCGTGCGCTGGAAGTTGACCTTCTTGGCCAGCTTCAGCGAGTAGGCCATCATCGCGCGCACATCGTCAGTGGCGAACTGACCGGCCGTGGCCGGTTCGGCCGGCGCCTCGGGAACAACAGCAGACGAACCCGGAGCCACCCCGAGGGCCATGACCGCAGCTACTCCCGACATCAGGATCACCTTGCGCTTCGATGCGTTCCCCTTCGCCAACATCACATACGAACCCCCAGCCTTCTGGAACTGATCGACGTAGGAGTCCATTCGCCCGGCGGTGGTCGGCCCGAACGAGCCCGACGCGTAGCCGGCCGGCGTCTTGGCCGGGCCGGCGTAGTACACGCAGTGATCCTTCAGGTAAGATCGGAAGAGC
>CALFYG010000186.1 GCA_937952095.1 uncultured Micrococcales bacterium
GCGGCGAGCATGTGATGGTCCCGTACATCGTCATGGAGTACGTCGACGGGCACACTCTGCGCGAGTTGATGAGCAGCGGTCGGCGACTGCTTCCCGAACGCAGCCTGGAGATCATGGCCGGCGTGCTCAGCGCTCTGGACTACTCCCACGCCCACGGAATCATCCACCGCGACATCAAGCCCGGCAACGTCATGCTCACGCGCAGCGGCGATGTGAAGGTCATGGACTTCGGCATCGCCCGGGCAGTGGCCGATGCCCAGGCCACGATGACCCAGGGCAACGCCGTGATGGGCACCGCACAGTACCTGTCTCCGGAGCAGGCGCGCGGGGAGGTCGTCGACGCCCGTTCGGACCTCTATTCAGCGGGCTGTCTCTTCTACGAACTGCTCACCGGACGTCCTCCCTTCCAGGGCGAGAGTGCGGTGTCGGTGGCCTACCAGCACGTCAGCGAAACACCCGTCCCACCGTCGCAGGTCGACCCGGCCGTCCCGCCGGCGCTCGACCCGTTGGTGCTCAAGTCCTTGGCCAAAGACCCGGCGGATCGGTATCAGAGCGCCAACGAGTTCAAGGCCGACGTGGAGCGCGCGATGGCGGGCCTTCCGGTCACAGGCACGATCCCCACACTTCGCGCCACGGTCCCACCGACCGCGAACACGGCGGCGATACAACCGGTCGCGGCCGGTGAACCGGCGCAGGCAGGCAGCGGCAAGCGCAGTCCGTGGGCCTGGCTCGGCGTCACAGTGCTGGTGCTGGCCGTGGCAGCCGCCGCTCTGTTCCTGGGCCGCAACCTGTTCGACACCGGATCCGGGGAACGGGTCACCGTGCCCGACGTGGTGGGTATGACGATCGACGAGGCCCAGCGGGCCTTGGAGTCACAAGGACTCAAACTGGGAGCACAGACGCCGCAGACCTCCGATGAACCCGAGGACACGGTCCTGTCCCAGAACCCGCAGGCGGACACCCGGCTCGCCGTAGGTGAGGCAGTGACCGTGACGGTCTCGGCGGGCAAGCAGCAGACCCAGGTGCCTCCGCTGGAGGGGCTGACCAGTCTCGACGACGTCCGCACCGCGCTCAGGGACGCCAAACTCGAACTCGGCAACGTCAAGCAGGTCGAGTCGAGCCAACCCGAAGGCCTAGTCCTCAATCAGGACCCGCAGGCGTTCACCACCGTCGACGTCGGGACGAAGGTGAACATCGAGGTCTCCACCGGAGTGGTCGACGTGCCCGGTGTCATCGGCTTCACGCAGTCGGCAGCGACCTCGGCGCTGTCCAAGGCAGGTCTCGATGTCAGCGTTGTGACCGCCTCCTCCGACCAGCCCAGCGGCATCGTCACCAACCAGGATCCGCCGGAGGGTTCTCAGGTGAAGAAGGGCACGACGGTGACGATCACCGTGTCCAGCGGGCCGGCCCCCACGCAGCCGCCCACCGAGCCCCCGACCCCGTCGGGTGAGGTGACGCAATCGCCCTGAGTCTCGGCGATCCGTGAGCATTGAGGAGATCCGTGAGCGTCGCGGATGCGACGAAGCGCTCCCCGATCACCGAAGTGCTCACGGATCTTGCGACCCGCGGTGACCCACCCCGCTGACCGCCAGCAGGAACCCCGCCACCGCGAACACCCCGAGGGTGATGCTCACCTGTGCGGTGAGGAACATCGGCTCGTCACCGCCGGGCTCCCATCCCGGCACGGCCCGCTCACCGACGTCGTAAACCAACCACAACGCGGCGGCCATCGCTGCGGCCAGTAACCCTCTGACGACAGCACTCGCGGTCGATCCCACCAGCCCGGCGGCGAGGAGACCCCCGATCAGTAGACCCCACCCGACCGCCATGTCGATCCAGATGGTGTCATCAGTCGCCTCCTGCGTCCGCGCGCCGGGCCACAGCAGCAGGACCAGCACCGGCGCGGCGATCAGGACCAGCACCACCGGCCCCCAGCGCGGGGGTTCCCGCAGTGCCGGGCCGGCCACCCAGCGCGCCACCAGGAGCAGTACCACCAGAAGCGCCACGCCGACGCCCAGCCGCCAGACGAAGTCGGGAATGACTTCAGTGGTCGCCCCGACGGACGCGAAGACCGGTGCCGCCACCAGGCGCAGGGGGCCGATGGCCGCCCCGAGACAGGTGAGACCGGCCGCGACGAACATGCCCTCGCGCAGCAGAGGCACGGCGATCGCGAGCGCCAGCACAGCCACCACGGTCATGGTCAGCGCATGCGGGCCGACGCTGGGGGCCGGTAGTTCGATGGCCTCCTGGAGGAACCATCTGCGCAGGATCCACCACTGGGAGACCCAAGCGATGGCGAAGAACAGGCCGAAGAAGCCCACTACCGCGGCCAGCCATCTCGCCGGGACGTTGCGGGACGTGACCTCGGATTCGAGAACCCCCGTCATGATGCACCTCCATCGCCGCTATCGGCGCCCGAAAGGTGCTACTTGACCTTCAGCCCACGACCGGCGACAAACCTTCACTCCGGCGCACCGCATCCGGATCCCCGCAGGCGGCCAGCCAGTTCGCCAGCATCCGGTGCCCACCTTCCGTGAGCACCGACTCGGGGTGGAACTGCACCCCCTCCACGGCGAGCTCCCGGTGCCGGATCCCCATGATGACCCCGCTCGGCGTGGTCGCGCTGACTTCGAGCACCAGCGGTACGGTCTCCGGGACGACGGCAAGGGAGTGGTACCGGGTGGCGGTCATGGGGTTGGGCAGACCAGCGAAGACCCCGCGGCCGTCATGCTCGACGCGGGAGCTCTTCCCGTGCAGGAGTTCCGGGGCCCGGCTGACGGTGGCGCCGTACACCTCGGCGATGGCCTGATGACCCAGGCACACCCCGAAGATCGGGATCTCACCGGCGTAACGGCGGATGACGTCCATGCAGATACCTGCGGTGTCCGGCGTGCCGGGACCCGGTGAGAGCAGAACCCCGTCATGGCCCGCGACGTCGTCGAGACCGATCTCGTCGTTGCGCACCACCTCACACTCGACCTTCAACTCCCCGAGGTACTGCACGAGGTTGTAGACGAAACTGTCGTAGTTGTCGATGACGAGCACCGTCATGAGCGGGTCTCCTTCTCGGGCAGCGGGGTGGCACTGTCGATGTTCAGTGGACCGTCGTAACCGGGCAACGTCACTTGGTCCAGGCGCACCTGCTCGTAGCCGAGGCCGAAGAACTCGACAGCAGCCTGGAATCCGCGCAGGTAGTCGTCGCGCGCCAGTTCCCGCTCCATGTCCGCCTGGTCACCCACACCGATCACCACGAACGGCGGCGAGTAGACCCGGCCCTGCAGGATCAGGGTGTTTCCGACGCACCGCACGGCACTGGTGTTGATGAGGCGCTGATCCATCACCTGGATCCCTTGCGCGCCTGCCCGCCACATCGCGTTGATCACGGCTTGCAGATCCTGTTGGTGGACCACGAGGTCGTCCGGGTTGGCCTCCTCGTTGCCCTCGGCAGGCGCGTCGGTCAGCGTGACCGACACCGCCGGTCCGGTCAGCGGGACCAGCCCCACCGGTGCCGACAGGGCATCGACGGCGCCCTGGGCGCGGGCGGCCGCTGTGCCCTCCTGCTCCTTGCTCAACTCGGCCACCCTGGACTGCAGGTCGGTGACCTGGTTCTGCCGCTGGTCGACCACCGCGGCCCGTTCGGCCACGACGTCCTTGAGTGCGGCGGTGTCGCTGCGCAGATCGGTGCCGGCCGCAGTGTTGGCGCTCGCGGCGAAACCGAACCCGGCGATCCCGAAGACCACCGCGGCCAGGACCGCCCACCACCTCGCACTCACGGTTCCACAGTACGGCGCGGTAAAGTGGCGTCCGTGCCCGAATCCCGTTCCCGCCGCAAGAAGGACCAGTCGGTCGACAAGCGCACGCCCGTGAAGATCGGCAGCCCTCGGTGGGTGGCCCCGACGATGATCGCTCTGTTCGTGCTTGGCCTGCTATGGGTCTGCGCGTGGTACATCGCCCCGGACGCCCCGATCCTCAGCGACCTCGGCTTCTGGAACCTCGTGGGCGGCTTCGTCCTTATCGCCCTCGGATTCGTCGTGTCCACCAAATGGCGCTAATCACACAGGTGTAGTTCTACACAGGTGGGGAAAAGCCTGTGGATAACTTCCCGCGCCGGGGTTAAAGCAGCTCGACGATCGTGGCGTTGGCCATGCCGCCGCCCTCACACATGGTCTGCAGGCCGTACCGGATGTCGTTGCGCTTCATCTGGTGGATCAACGTCGTCATCAGCCGCGCGCCGGAGGCTCCGAGCGGGTGGCCGAGCGCGATGGCGCCACCATTCGGATTGGTGATCTTCGGGTCCGCGCCGGTTTCGGCGAACCAGGCCCCGACCACGGAGGCGAAGGCCTCGTTGATCTCGATCGCTCCGATCTCATCGAGGCGCAGTCCGGCCTTGTCGAGCGCCTTCTGGGTCGCCGGGATCGGGCCGGTCAGCATCATGATCGGGTCGACGCCTGCCATGACGCCGGTGTGGAAGCGCACAAGCGGCGTGAGCCCGAGTTCGGCGGCCTTCTCGCTGGTCATCACCAACAGCGCCGCTGATCCATCCGAGATCTGTGAGGCGTTGCCGGCCGTCACCACGCCACCCTCCACGAAGGGCGTGGGCAACCCGGCCAACTTCTCCACCGAGGACCCTGGGCGGATCCCCTGGTCGGCGGTCACTCCGGCGACCTCCACGATCTCCTCGGCGAAAAGCCCATCGGCCGTCGCCCTGGCGGCCCGCTCATGGGACTCCACAGCCATCTCGTCGAGGTATGTGCGCGACAGGTTCCACTTCTCGGCGATCATCTCCGCGGACACACCCTGGTTGACCAGTTTGCCGTCGTAGCGGTCGATCATCATCGGCCCGAACGGTCCGTCGCCGCCCTTGCCGTTGGAGAACATCGGGATGCGCGACATGGACTCGACACCACCTGCGACGACGACGTCGTAGTGCCCCGCGATGACACCGGCGGCGGCGAAGTGCAGCGCCTGTTGGCTGGAGCCGCACTGGCGGTCGACTGTGGTGCCGGGCACAGTCTCCGGGAAGCCGGCGGCCAGGGCCGCGTTGCGTCCGATGTTGAAGCCCTGCTCCCCCACCTGGGAGACGCAGCCCCAGATCACATCGTCGATGAGTGCCGGGTCGATGCCCGCACGCTGTACAAGACCCTGCAGCGCAAGTGCGGACAGATCCACGGCATGGATCCCGGACAGGGCACCCTTCTCGGGCTTGCCCACTCCGACGGGTGTGCGGACAGCGGCGACGACGACGGCATCTCGGTTGGTCATGGACCCGATGTTACCGGTCAGTAACTTAGGCTGTCCAGGGCCCCTAACCGATCGGCACCAGCGAGGTGATCTCGTTGGCCCTCCACACCGCGATGCCCGCAAGCACGAGCACGATCACAGCCAGACCGATCACTTGCACGAGCGCCTGGCTCTTGCCACGCGGAGCCTTCGAGAGGACGAAGGCCACCGCGGCGCCGGTGACCAGTCCCCCGAGGTGGGCGCGCCAGTCGACACCCGGAGCGATGAAGCCGATCACCACGTTGATCCCGATCAGCACCAGCACCTGCGTGATGTCCGCCCGCAGATGCCTGCCCGCGACCACCAAGGCGCCCATCAGACCGAAGATCGCACCGCTGGCACCCACCGACACGGTGTTGATCGTGGAGAACGAGAAGGATGCCACCGCCCCACCGAGTCCGGCGATGAGGAACAGCGCTAGAAAGCGGACGTGCCCGAGCAACCTCTCCAACGGGGGACCGAGCACGTACAGCACGTACATGTTGAAGGCCAGGTGCAGCCAGCTGCCGTGCAGGAACACCGAGGTGAGCAGTCGGTACCACTCGTCGTTCACGGCCACGGCCGCCGGCCACATGCCCCAATCGGAGGCCACGGCGTTGACGCCGACCAGGAACTGCACCACGAAGATGGCCACGCAGATGCCGATCAGCGTGATCGTCACCGTGCTCGAGGACGTGAGGCGACCGCCGAAGACCGTGCGGGGTTCACGCACGGCGGATTGTCCTGCGGACACACACTCCGGGCACTGGAAGCCGACCGGCGCAGAGTTCATGCACTCCGGGCAGATCGGTCGATCACAGCGGGTGCAGCGGATCCAGGTGGGCCGGTCCGGGTGCCGGTAGCAGACCGGCGCCGGCTCGGGTGTGCTCACGTGATGATGTCGACCGACTCGATCACGACGTCGTCGATGGGCTTGTCCATCCGGCCGGTCGCGGTGGTGGCGATGGCGTCGACCACGTCCCGACTGGCCTGGTCGGCGACCTCGCCGAAGATCGTGTGCTTGAAGTTCAGGTGCGGGGTCTTGCCCACGGTGATGAAGAACTGGGAGCCGTTGGTGTTGGGTCCGGCGTTGGCCATGGCCAACAGGTACGGGCGGTCGAACTGCAGCTCGGGGTGGAACTCGTCGGCGAAGCGGTAGCCCGGGCCCCCGGTACCGTTCCCGATCGGGCATCCGCCCTGGATCATGAAGCCGCTGATGACGCGGTGGAAGGTCACGCCGTTGTACAGCGGACCGCTGCCGGGCTTACCCGTCGTGGGGTCCACCCACTCCTTCGTGCCGTCGGCGAGCCCGACGAAGTTGGCCACGGTCTTGGGGGCCTGGTTGTCGAACAGGGTCAGTCGGATGTCACCACGATTGGTGTGCAGAACGGCTTCGGTCATGGCCCTGATCCTTTCACAGATGTTTGGTGGCCTCACGCGCGGACAACGGCGCGAGGTCATGGGAGTCCACGAACTCCCGCACCCACTGCGGGTTCGTGTAGGCGTAGTCGCGCAGCGCCCAACCGATCGCCTTCGTGATCCAGAAGCGGCGGTCGTCGGTGTTGGCTTCGATGCACTCGGCCAGCAGCGCCGGATCCGTCGTACGGCCCTTCTTCCCCACCTGACAGATGATGGCCGCCCTCCTGATCCAGATGTCGTCGTCCACGGCCCACGCCCGGATGTCGAGCTCCTCGCGCAGGGGGCCGACAAGGTGGATGGCAGTCTCGTCGACCAGGTCCCACCACGCGCCCGTGGTGATGAGGTGGCGCAGCAGGGGTTCGTCCTCGGGCATGAGTGGCCCGGCCCGCAGTACGGCGAGCGCCGCATACCGCTGCTCGCGGTACTCGGCCTGCTCCCAGAGCTCACTGGCGACGGCCAGCCTCTCCTCGCGATCGAGCTTCGCAGACTTGGTCATACGGCGAACAACCTGCGTCAGGCGGCTCTTCTGGACGCCGAGGTACGGCATCTGCGACTTCATGTATTTCTGCATGTCCGGCGCCTTGGCGGGGTCGGCCATGTCGCGCAGCGTGGCGTTGATCTCGGTGACGAGCATGCGACCAGGCTAGGCGGACCGAACTGGTTGGCCCAGCCGACGGGAGGCCGATCGTCAACCAGTTCAGTACGCCGAAAAGGGTCATACCGGGCAGGAGAAGGCACGAAACCGTACCGAACTGGTTGGTTCAGCCGACGGGAGGCTGATCGTCAACCACTTCAGTACGATCACGCATCCGCGACCAGGCGACCAGGGCCAGTGTCAGGCCCAGCACGAACACCAGCGGCTGCAGGAAGAAGAAGGGGATGAAGAAGAGTTGGACGAGGATCCACGCCATGATTCCGCACCCGAAGGCGACGGTCAGCGGGTCGGCGTAGCGGTTGTCGGCGACGTGCAGCCCGAGAAGCCCGAACGCCGGCACTCCGACCAGCGCCATGAGCAGTAGGCCGGGGATCACCCACGAGTCGAAGGGAAGCGGATCGAGCCAGTCCACCGGGAAGGCGAACGCGTCACGCATCAACTGGATACCGCCGTAGAAGGCTTGGATGCCCAGCACCGCGAGGATGACCTCGAGTAACCAGCGGCGCTTGCGGCTCACGTGGAGACGAGGGGACTTGAACCCCTAACCCCCGCCTTGCAAAGGCGGTGCTCTGCCAGTTGAGCTACGTCCCCTGGGTTCAGCGCAGGTCGAGGTCGCGCGTGGCCTCGTTCCACAACTCCTGCTCGGCCTGGTTGGCGGAGTACTGGCGGTATACGGCATAGCCGACGGCTGCAATGGCCGCGATCAGAATCAGTTTCTTCACGTGCGCCTACCTGGACTTGAACCAGGGACCTCTTCGTTATCAGCGAAGCGCTCTAACCGAGCTGAGCTATAGGCGCGTTGGAACTCCTCAAGGGTACAAGATGCCCCTTTCGGTACCTCAGTCCTCCCCGAGTTTCACCGACACCCCGCCGGTCACGGAGGCGGACGCGTTGTAGAGCATCGCGATCACGGCGAACAGCAGAGTGGTGACCACGACCTCGATCACCGCGAACACCAGACTGATGGTCAGAACACCCACCAACGTGAAGGCGAAGGGACCCTCGCTACCGGTCAGCTCGGAGAAGGTCGAGTTGAAGGACTCGAAGACCCCGGCCGCCGAGGCGAACAGGTAGAGCAGCACCGCGGCCACGACGTACATGAGCCCGAGGCCGATCGCGAAGACGAACCCCGTCTTCATCGCGCTCCACGGGTCGATCCGCCGCAACCGCAGCGTCGCGACGCGGGTGCCCTTGGCAGCCGCGGGCGGCACAGTCGAAGATGTCACGGCCTACTCCTTCTCGTCGCTGGTCGACTCTCCATGATCCCCTGCGACCTCGTCGGCCACGGGGTCGGGGTCGGAGTCGCCGTCGTCGGAGACGATTTCCTCGTCCTCATCCTCGGCCGCCGAGCGGGCCACCGCGACCACCGTGACGCCATCGCCGAGGCCCATGAGGTTGACGCCCATCGTCTGCCGGCCGGTCTGCCGGATGTCCGCGACCGGCGTGCGGATCACCACGCCGTTGCTCGCGATGGCGAAGATCGAATCGTCGGGTTCACACACCAGCGCGCCCACCAGCGAACCCCGCTCCGCGACCAGCTTCATGGCCACCACACCCAGGCCGCCGCGCCCCTTCGTGCTCCACTCCGACAACGGGGTGCGCTTGGCGAACCCTTCGTCCGTGACGGTCACCAGGTCACACCCGTCACGCACCACGTCCATGGCCAGCAGGTTGTCGTCTCCGCGGAAGCGCATCCCGAACACCCCGGACGTGGCTCGGCCCATCGCCCGCAGGCTGTCCGCGCGGAACCGCACCGACATCCCCTTGGCCGACACCATGATCAGCTCACCGCCGTCGTCGACCAGCCGCGCCGACACCAACTCGTCGCCGTCCTTCAGGTTGATCGCGATCAGCCCACCGGTGCGGTTGGTGTCGTACTCGGTCAAAGCAGTCTTCTTCACCAGCCCGTGCTTGGTGGCCAGTACCAGGTACGGCGCCTGCTCGTAATCCTTCAGTGCCAGCACGCCGGCGATCTGCTCATCCGGCTGGAAGGCCAGCAGGTTGGCAACATGCTTGCCCTTGGCATCGCGGGCCGTCTCGGGAAGCATGTACGCCTTCGTGCGGTACACCCGGCCGAGGTTGGTGAAGAACAGGATCCAGTCATGCGTCGTCGTGACGAAGAAGTGCTCCACCACGTCGTCACGCTGCAGAGTCGCCCCCCGCACGCCACGCCCACCCCGGCGCTGAGACCGGTACAGCGTGGAGTCCGTGCGCTTGGCGTACCCGCCCTCGGTGATGCTCACGACCACCTCGCGCACAGGGATCAGATCCTCCTCGCTACCGAGATCGTCGGCCGGCGCGAACCGCGACCGGCGCTCGTCACCGTGCACGCGCACGATCTCCGCGAGCTCCTCCGCCACGATCCGGCGCTGCCGGGCTTCGTTGGCGAGGATGTCCTTGAAGTCGGCGATCATCCGCTCGAGTTCCTCGGCCTCATCGATGATCTTCTGTCGCTCCAGGGCAGCGAGCCGACGCAACTGCATGTCCAGGATCGCGGTGGCCTGGATCTCGTCGATGTCGAACAGTTCCACAGCTCGGATGCGGTAGCGAACAGAATCCTGAGATTCCCGTGAGAAGGCCGCGCGAGAAGGGGGTCTGCGCCATCAGATCCCGGAGCTTACCGCGCTCTTCATGGAACCCCCAAGGACCTCACGGTGCCGTCGGTGAGGACGGCGCCGAGCGACGTGCCTGCGTGTGCGTCCAAGGGGGAGTGGCGGCGCATGGGGGGAAGATGGGCTCCGTCATCGATCGGCCGCGGACCAGGTCGGCCTACACATCGACTCGGTCGACTAGACCATCCAGGAACCGCTTGGTGAGGCGACTCAACGTGCCTTGTGGTGCAATCCGCCTCGCTAGCGGCGGACTGACGACGTAATAGCAGCTGATGAAGGCTCTTCCGTAGAATGTCTGGGCAAGGGTGTCGTCACGGAACCGCCTGAGCACAAGCACTTCGGGGGCATCGTAGGATCCATAGACGGATGTCGCGATGAAGCAGCCCCCGGAGCCGCCAGCGCTTGCTGTATTCAGGCGGCGCTGCATTTCCTCGTCCGTGTATTGGTTGGCGTAAAACCTCGCTTTGTTGAGGTCGCGTTTGCTGACACCGTGTTGGAGTAGTAGGTCCACTACTGCGATGTAGTCCCGGGGTGGTGGGCTCTGGAAGGGCAGGCCTTCCATTTCCTCGTCCCAGATCGTGTCTGCACGGTACGAGGCGCCGGCGGCAACTTGGAGTGGCGTAGCCCCGAAGTTGTTCGTCGAGGTCACATCGGCGCCGTTCTTCAGGAGCAGATCCGTGACGGCTGGAAAACCGTTTGCAGCGGCATTGCTAAGTGGCGTGGCCCGGACTTCGTCACGGGCGTTCACGTTCGCCCCTGCATCTAGAAGCCGCTCTACGACGTCTGCGCAGCCGAAGTTCGCTGCCAGGTGTAGAGCCGTCGAGCGCGTAGGACCCGACATCTTGTTCACAGACGCGCCATGACGAATCGCGGCATCCACGACCGACAGCGCCCCTATCCCGGCTGCCATGGTGAGCGGCGTGAAGCTGATGCCAGGACCTTGGTAGTCCGGGTCAAATCCGTCCTCAAAGAGGGAGATGCAACGCGTCGCA
>CALFYG010000187.1 GCA_937952095.1 uncultured Micrococcales bacterium
AATCCGCCGGGGACGGCGACCACCCCGGAGTGGTAGAGCAGGACCGCCAGCACGGCGATCGCCCGGATCCCGTCGAGACCGGGGATGTAACCCATGGCGGGCGCAGGCGGGCGGATATCGGTCGCGTGCCTGGGCACCACCGCAACTGACACTGCCGGACCTCTTCCACCTGCTGGGCCTTCATCGTACGTTCCACCCCAGGCATGCCAGTGATGATTCGGCCCGCGTGGCGCGCACCGCGACCGAAAAGGGGGGTTCCCAAAAGATCATGGGGGGAGTTGACTAACGCCCATGGCACTGCGAATGCTCTCAGCCCTGGCGGTCACCGCCGTCGCCCTCCCCGCACTATCAGCGCCGGCCGTGGCGGATCCGGTGGTGGCCGGCGAGTTCACGGTCAGCGGGGTCGGCGCCAACAACCAGATCGCCCCCGGACCGGACGGGAACATGTGGGTCACCCTGGACTCGGGGACGAACGACGTGGCCAAGATCGCCCCGGACGGAACGGTGACGGAGTACAACTCGGCCAACATGTCCAACCCGGTAGGCATCGCGGCCGGGCCCGACGGGAACATGTGGGTCACTCAAACCAACGGGGTCGCGCGGTTCGCGCCGGGCGACCCGGTGTCGGCACAGAAGTTCACCATCAACGACATCACGGATCCGCGAGCGATCACCGCAGGCCCGGACGGCAATATGTGGACGGGTTCGGCCGACAAGGTCGTCAAGATCCCACCCGCCACTCCCAACACCCCGCAGGTATTCAGCGGTACCGGCCTGTCCGGAGCACGCTGGATCACCACGAGTTCCGACGGGTATCTTTGGCTCGCCGACTTCGGGGTACCCCAGGTCGTCCGCGTGGCGACCGACGGGACGGGGCAGGTGTTCCCGATCGCCGGTGGCTCCCAGGGCATCGCCGCGGGTCCCGACGGCCAGGTCGCCTACAGCCAGCAGGGTGTTGCGCCGTACTACATCGGCCGCCGGACCGCGACCGTCGCCGAGGAGAAGACCCCCGTTCCCGGCACCGATCCGTTCGGCGTGGCTTTCGGGACCGACGGCGCCTACTGGACGGGGCAGTTCGCCACGAACGACCTCGGCCGCGTGACCACGACCGGCGCGTACAGCACTCTCGCATTCTCCGCCAATTCCGGACCCCGGCATCTGGCTGCCGGGCCGAATAACACTCTGTGGGTGACACTGGATCTCATCGACAAGGTCGGTCGTGTGACAGGCGTGAACCCTCCGCCCGGACCCGCCCCAACACCCACCCCTGATCCGGCACTGACCACCACCATCACGAAGGCCCCGAAGAAGGTCGTGCGCACCAGCAAGCCGCGGGCCAAGGTCAAGGTGCGTTTCGCAGGGACCACCGGAGCCACGTTCCAGTGCAAGCTCGTCAAGAAGCCGAAGAAGCAGGCAGCCGTGAAATGGCGCGCATGCAGTTCCCCCAAGGCCTACCGGCTGAAGAAGGGTAAGTACACGTTCCTCGTGCGGTCCAAGGTCGGCAACGGCGTGGACCCGACACCGGCGAGAGCGAAGTTCCGCATCAAGCGCAGGTGATCGGCTCTCAGTGTGAAGATCTGGCTCGTGAAGCGCCAGATCTTCACACGAAAGGACACGGGGGATCTACGCGACGACTTTCCACCGCAGGTTGCCGGCCGCCTCGTTGCCGAGTTTGACCTGCACGCGGTACTTGGTGCCGTCGCCGGCCTTCGCCTTGCAGTAGAAGATCTTGCCTTTGACCCAGGTCACCTTGGAGGGGCAGTTCACGGTCACGCTCTTACCGGCCTGCTGTTTGAAGCCGCGCCGGATGCTGTTCTCGAGCTTGACCTCCTTCACCGTGGACTGGGCCGATGCCGGGCCGACGACGAGCAGCGGCGAGGCCGCCAGGGGAACGGCCAACGCCAGAGCAATGGACTTACGCATGGGTCGGACACCTTTCACTTCATAAGGATGTAGAGCCTACGCCTTGTTGATCGACCGATGGCGACCGAGGCTGGATTGCGATCCGGCCACGATCAGTCGCGCCAGCCCGCCGCCTCGAGCGCCCAGTAGGTCAACACGATGTCCGCACCCGCCCGGACACACCCGATCAGAGACTCCCGGATGGTCGCCTCGCGGTCGATCCAGCCGTTGGCCGCTGCGGCCTCGACCATCGCGTACTCCCCCGACACCTGGTACACGGCCACCGGAACGTCGGACACCTCGGCCACCGCGGACACCACGTCGAGGAAGGCAGGCTTGACCATGACGATGTCCGCGCCTTCTTCGAGGTCGAGGCGGACCTCCCGCAGCGCCTCCCGGCCGTTGGCAGGGTCCTGCTGGTAGCTGCGGCGGTTCCCGGTCAACGACGAGTCGACGGCCTCCCGGAAGGGTCCGTACAAGGCGGTGTTGTACTTTGCGGCGTAGGCGAGGATCGCGGTGTCGATGAAGCCGGCGCCGTCGAGTGCCTCCCGCACCGCTGCCACCTGGCCGTCCATCATGCCGCTGGTCCCGACCACGTCGGCGCCGGCGCGTGCAAGGACGACGGCCATCTCGGCGTACCGCACCAACGTGGCGTCGTTGTCGACGCGATCACCATCGAGCACCCCGCAGTGCCCGTGGTCGGTGAACTCGTCCAGACACAGGTCGGCCTGCACCACGAGTCGGCCTGCCGCAGCGGCCTTCGCCACCTCCACCGCGCGGCTGAGGATCCCCTGCGGATCAGTGGCACCGGATCCGACCGCGTCCTTGTGTACAGGGACGCCGAAGAGCATGATCCCGCCCAGGCCCGCCGCCGCGGCCTGCTCCACGACGTCCGGCAGCGTCGTCAACGTCTGCTGGGAGACCCCCGGCATCGACGAGATGGGATGCGGGGCATCCAGGCCCTCGGCGACGAACACCGGCAGCACCAGTTGGGCGGGGTGCACGCGCACTTCCCGCACCAACCGGCGCATGGCGTCAGTGGTGCGCAGTCGCCGGGGGCGGATCATGCCTTGGCCGCCGCCCGACGCCGGCCGGCACCCCGGCGCTTCGAGGGGCGCCAGGTCCGCTCGCCGTTGTCCAGGGCCGCCTGCCGCAACTGCTCGCCGTGCTCGGCCAGCGCGGCGACCAACGGCTCGATCTTGGCCTGCGCAGGCTGCACAGCGACTTTGAGCCCGTGCTCGACGGCGGTGGCAGCGGTCTCGGGGCCGATCGCGGCGATCACCGTGGACGCGTGCGGTTTGCCGGCGATGCCCACGAGGTTGCGCACAGTGCTCGACGAGGTGAAGACCACCGCATCGAAGCCACCGGTCTTGATCGCCTCCCGGATCTCGGCGGCCGGCGGCGCGGCGCGCACGGTGCGGTAGGCGGTGATGTCGTCGACCTCCCAGCCGAGGTCCTCGAGGCCCGCGACGAGCTTCTCGGTGGCGATGTCAGCGCGGGGAAGGAACACCCGGCCGATGGGGTCGAGCTCGGGGTCGCGCTCCGGCCACACCTCGAGCAGGCCGGCCGAGGACTGGCTCTCCACCGGCGGCACCAGGTCGGCGCGCACACCGAACTCGCGCAGCGCTTCGGCGGTCGTCTCACCGATGGCCGCAATCTTCAGACCGGCCAGGTGGCGGGCGTCGAGGCCACGCTGCTCGAAACGCTCCCGGATCGCCCGCACGGCGTTGACACTGGTGAACGCGATCCACTGGTACCGGCCGGCCTCGATGCCCTCGATGGCCCGCTCCATCTGTTGCGGGGTCCGCGGCGGCTCGACACTGATGGTCGGCACCTCCACGGGGACCGCGCCGTACAGACGCAGCCGTGCCGAGAGTTCACCGGCCTGATCCTTCGTCCTCGGGACGAGCACCCGCCAGCCGAACAACGGCCGGCTCTCGAACCATCCGAGCGCCCCTGCTGAGGCGACTCCGTCGCCGAGGAAGACGTCGCCGTTACCGGACAACTTGGCCGCCTTGATGTCCGCAGCGGCGTCGGCCAGCGTCGTGATCAACGTCTGCTGCTCCACGGTGGTACCACCGCGCACGATGACCAGACCGGTGCCGGGGGTGCGACCCGCGGCGAGTGCCGCTTTCGCGATCCCCGCGGCGGAGTCAGCGGCGTTGCGGATCACCAGCGTGGCCGAACTGTCGGCCAGCGTCTCGGTGTCGACCTCTCCGGACAGCAGGTCGACCACCCGCAGTTGCTTGGCCTTGGCTCCTGTCAGGCCGATCCCGGCGTAGGCGGCGACGCCGGAGATGCCGGCCGCACTCGGCAGGATCTCGAAGGGGACCTTGGACCGGTGAAGGGCCTTCGCCTCGGCGACGACACGACCGTCGATGATCGGGTCCCCCGCGAAGATCCGCACCACGTGCCGTCCGGCCCGCGCTTGCTCGGTCAGCGCTTTTGCCACGGCGGGGGCATCGGTGGGTGCCGTCGGAATGTCGAGCAGCTCGATCTCTCGGCCGGCGAGCAGTTCGCTCACCTCGGGGTCGCATACCGCGACGTCGGCGCCGTCGAGCATCGCCGCAGCGCGCACGCTCAGCAACTCGCGATCACCGGCCCCACCGGCGATCAGGGCCACAGCAGGCACTGGCTTGCGGTTCTTCATCTCATATCTCCCAACAACTGATCAGCGCCTTGGCCGATCAGGAGCTCAGCGGCCCGTCGTCCAACACCTTCGGCGTCGGCCTGCGAACCAGTCATCGTGCATTCGTACATCTGTGAGCCGTCCATGGACAGCACGGCCGCCTGCAGCGTCAGGTCGTCCCCCGAGGCGGTGGCGGCGGCCGCCACGGGCGCGCTACATCCTGCCCTAAGTCCGGCGAGCAAGGCGCGTTCTGCGGTGACCTCGGCCCGGGTGGGCGCATGGTCCAGGACGGCGATCTCCGCCACGCGCGGATCGTCCGCGCGCATCTCCACGGCCAGCGCCCCCTGTCCCACAGCGGGGAGCATCTCCTCCCCCTCGAGCGCGACACCCGGGGGCGTCGCACCCAACCGGTGCAGACCTGCACAGGCCACGACCACGGCATCAAGATCGCCATCGGTGACGCGCGACACGCGGGTGTCCACATTGCCCCGGATGGCGACCACCTGCAGATCGGGGCGGCGGCGACGCAGGTAAGCCATGCGGCGCGGCGATCCGGTGCCCACCGTGGCCCCCTGCGGAAGGTCCTGCAGACCGCCATGGGTGGTCACGAGGAAGTCGCGGATGTCTTCGCGCGCCGGCACCGCCGCCACCACCGTGCGCACATCGTCGGCGGTGGGCAGATCCTTCATCGAGTGCACCGCCGCGTCGGCGCGACGGTCGACCACCGCCTCACGCACCCGCGCGACGAACACCCCCTGCCCCCCGAAGGAGGTCAGGGCGGCGTTCGACACATCGCCCTCGGACGTGATCAGCACCTCGCCCACCTCACATGCGAGTTCGCGGGCAAGTTGCTCCCTGACCCACCCCGTCTGCGCACGCGCGAGCGAACTGGCCCGTGTGGCCACAGTGAATTCAGGCACGCGGGCTCCCGCCGGGGTTCTCGGTGAGCGCGGTGACGGCGGTGGGGTCGAGGTCGAACAGTGCGTGCAGCGCCGCCGCGTACCGGTCGCCGCCGGGATCCACGGCGAACTCCTTCATCCGCACGGTGGGCGTGTGTAGAAGTGTCGCCACCACCCTGCGCATGGCCCGGGCGAACTCGTCGAACTGGTCGTCGGTCAGGTCGGGGTTGCGCAAGCGCATGCGCTGCAACTCCTCTTCGACCACGGATTCCGCGCGCGACCGCAGCGCGATGACCACGGGCTCGACCTTGGCACTCATCTGGCGCGCGATGTACTCGGCGGTCGCGTCCATGACGATGGTCTCCGCGGCGGACACGCTCTCCCCGGCGATCCTGGCCTGCGGCAGAGCCGCGATTCCCGCGAGGTCCAAGCGCGCGACGCCAGGGATCTCGGCGATCCGCGGGTCGGTGTCATGGGGCAGGGCGAGGTCGCACACGAACAGGTCCGGATCAGCGTCGGCGAACAGACCCTCCAGGTGTTCCTTCGTGATGAGCAGGCCGGTGGCCCCGGTGGCGCTGACCACCACATCGGCATGCTGCAGATGCGCGTCGAGGTCCACGAGGTGGGCCCCCTCACCGTTGACCGCGGTGGCCAGTCGGTGCACGGAGGCCGCGGTGCGCCCGACGATCGTCACGCTGGCCCCGGCAGCGGACGCGACAGTGGCTGCCAACGACGACATCGACCCGGAGCCGATCACGATCACGCGGCGCCCCGCCAACGACCCGTGGTGCCGTGCCGCTTCTGCCAGTGCGACCTCCACCACCGACGCGCCATGGCGGCCGATGCCGGTGTCTGTGTGCACACGCTTACCCACCCGCAGCGCGTTCTGCGCCAGGTCGTGCAGGCTGCGCCCGGCCTGACCCTGGTCGACGGCGGCCTTGAAGGCCTCCCGGAACTGCCCGAGGATCTGCTCGTCGCCCACGACCATCGAGTCCAGGCCACTGGCAACCCGGAAGGCGTGGCGCACGGCCGAATCCTCGTAGTGGACGTACAGGTGCTTCGACAACTGGTCCGCACTCAGGCCCGCATGCTTGGCCAGTACCGCGGTCAAGGACTCGACGGCGGCGTGGAACCGGGAGACCTCCGTGTACACCTCGATCCGGTTGCACGTCGACAGCAGCAGCACTTCGCCCACCGCGTCGCCGGAACCGAGCACCGGCAGGGCTTCTTCGGCGTCGATCGTTGCGACTTTCTCCAGCACGTCCATCGGCGCGCTGTGGTGGCTGATCCCCATGACGAGCAGACTCATTTGCGCTCCCGGGCGGCGGCGTGGACGGCGAGGATCTGGATCTCCGTGGCGAGGTCGACCGGACGCACCACCACGGAGTCGGGCACGCTCAGGTGCACGGCGGAGAGGTTGAGGATGCTCGTGATCCCCGCACCGACGAGCAGGTCGGCGACGGACTGCGCGGCCTCGGCCGGCGTGGCGATGACCGCGATCGCCACATCGTGGGCCGACACGAAGCCCGCGAGATCCGACAGCGGCAGGATCTCCAGCAGTTCGAGGGCGGGGTTGCCCGCTTTGGCGCCGATCAGTTCCGGATCGACGTCGAAGAGGCCGACGACCCGCAACCCGCGCTCGGCGAAGCCGGTGTAGCCAGCGATCGCGCGTCCCATGTGGCCCACCCCGACAACCACCATGCGATGTTCGGTGGCCAGCCCCAAGGCGCGGTTGACGCTGTCACGCAGTTCGGAGACGGGGTACCCGACGCCGCGGGTGCCGTAACTGCCTACGTAGCTGAGGTCGCGGCGCACGACGGCACCGCTGACCCCGACGTGGGCAGCGAGGTCCGCGCTGTGCACGGTTTGCAGCCCGGCGTTCTCCAACTGGGACAGGCAGCGGATGTACTGCGGGAGGCGGGCGATCGTGGCATCCGGGAGTTCGCGTCGTCGAAGTCGCGGAAGGGACACCTGTCACCGTTTCGTCGTGGGGGCCGGGACTTCCATGCTACCGATTTCACAAGCGGGCCCAAACTGGAATGCGGACAGATCCGACCGCTTTACGGACTAGTGCTCCGCGGGTACCGAACTGGTTGAAGCCCAGTGCGCGCCAACCACTTCGGTACCCGCAAATGAGCACAAGACAGCCAAAACGGGCGCAGATGGCGTACCGAACTGGTTGAGATCCGCTCCGCCGGTCCCCCGCCCAACCACTTCGGTACGCTCAGGCGCCGAGAGCCGCCCGCAGTCGCTCCGGATTCACGCGGTAGATGTCGTGCACCCGGCCATCGACGAGCACGACCGGGATCTCATCGGCGTAGCGCTGCGCCAGGCGTGGATCGTCGGTGATGGACACTTCGGTCCACTCAACATCGGCCTGTGCGCACACGAGGTCGATGACCTCCCGCGCCACATCACACAGGTGGCAGCCGGGTTTGCCGACCAGGATGACCCGCGCACTCAGAGCGAGGTCACCCCCCAGTCCTCACGCAAGCGCCCCTTGGACACCTTCCCCGTCACCGAGTGCGGGAGATCGTCGACCACCTCGACGATCGTCGGACACTTGAAGCGCGCGAGGCGCCCGCCGGCGAACTCGACCACGTCTTCGCCCGTGATCTGCGCGCCGGGCTCCGCGACCACGAAGGCCTTCACCGCCTCGCCCGTGTAGGGGTGACTCACGCCCATCACCGCCACTTCCAGAACCCCGTCCATTCCCAGCAAGGCGTCCTCGACCTCGCGCGGGTAGACGTTGAAACCACTGACGATGATCAGTTCCCGGCGCCGGTCCACAAGGCGAAGGTCGCCGTCATCGTCGACGTACGCCACGTCACCGGTGGCGAACCAGCCCTGTTCGTCCGGGCCCTGCGATCCTTCGGGCCAGTAGCCGCTGAACACGTTGGCGCCCCGCACGAAGATCTCCCCGGGATCCCCGTCCTCGACCGGGTCACCATCCTCGTCGCGCAGTTCGAGCTCGATGCCGGGCAGGGGCTGACCCACGAAACCGGGCTTCGGAGTACCCGAGACCAGCGAGGCCGTGATCACGGGCGAGCACTCCGTCATCCCATAGCCCTCCCAGATGGGCTGGCCCGCGAGAGTCTCGAACTGCTCCATGACGTTGCGTGGCAGCGCAGCCGCACCGGACACCAGCAGACGCACGCCCGCCAAGGCCTCACCGAGCCCCTCCTGCGCCGACCAGGCCACATACATCGGCGGAGCGCCGGCGACGTTCGTCACCCGATGCTTGTCGATGGCCGCGAGTGCGGCCGTCGGTTCGAAGCGCTGCGTCAGCACGATCGTGGCCCCCTGCCGGGCGACCATCCCGAGCGTGGCGTTGAGCGCGTAGATGTGGAACAGCGGCAGCACACACAGCACCACATCGTCAGCAGTCATGGCCGGCGGGTCGGTGAGGGCACTGAGCTGGTCGAGGTTTGCGGCCAGCGCGCGGTGGGTGAGCATGGCGGCTTTGGGCCGACCGGTCGTGCCCGACGTGAACAGCAGCACGGCCAGCGACTCCGGATCGGTGGGATCGGTCGGGAGGGCGGAGCTGCCGACGGTGAACCGGCGCCAGTCCTCAGTGCCCGTGCGGATCACCTCCACACCGAGTCCGTCGAGCACCGGCGCCACGTCGGGATCGGCCAGCACGAGTTGCGCATCCACGTCGGAGAGCATCAGCGACAGTTCCGCGGCGGTGTACCCGGTGTTGAACGGAACGGCGACCATGCCGGCGCGCAGGATGCCGAAGTAACTGGTGACGAACTCGAGGGTGTTTCGCTGCAGGATCCCGATACGGGTACCCGGGGGCAAGCCACGCGCGATCAGGCCACCAGCGACGGCCCGCACCTGCCAATCCACCTCGCTCCAGGAGGCGGTGCGCCCGTCGGTGACGACGGCCGGGTGCCGAGGACGCGAATCGGCCGCGATCCGCACCAAATCGGCAAGGTTGGCCACCACGCTCGCAGTCTTACACACCCGGATGTGGGCTAGCCTGCACAGGTGGAGTTGAGCCAGGGCCAAGAACCCGGGTGGGAGGCCGTTGAGATCACGGAACCGGCCCCCATGCGACCCGATCCCACCGCGGCCGCCTTCTTCGACATCGACAACACACTCATCCACGGAGCGTCGATGTTCCACTGGGCGCGGGGCCTGGCCAAGCACAAGTACCTGTCCAAGGGGCAGATCCTCGACTTCGTGTGGAAGCAGACACGGTTCATCGTGGTGGGCAAGGAACATGCCGAGGACCTGCACGACGTCACCGAGGAGGCCCTGGCACTCGTCGAGGGCCGCAACCAGGCAGAACTCGTGCAACTGACCCGCGAGATCTTCAACGAGTACATGATCGACCGCTTCTGGCCAGGGACGGTGGCGCTCGCCCAGGGCCACCTCGACGCCGGTCAGCGCGTCTGGCTGGTATCCGCGGCCCCCGTCGAACTCGCTGAACTCATCGCCGAACACCTCGGACTCTCCGGGGCCCTGGGCACGGTGTCCGAGCAGGTCAACGGCGTGTACACCGGGCGCCTGGTGGGACGGCCGCTTCACGGCGAGGCCAAAGCCGAAGCGATCCAGGAACTCGCACACCGCGAGAACCTCGACTTGAGCCGCTGCGCCGCCTACTCCGATTCAGCCAACGACATCCCCATGCTGTCGCTGGTGGGGACACCGGTGGCGGTGAACCCCGATCGCACGTTGCGTCTGCATGCCCGCCGCAACGGGTGGACGGTGCGCGACTACCGGACGGCCCGCCGGGTCATCAAGATCACGGCTCCAGCAGTGGGGGTCGCCGGACTCGCGACCGGGATCGCGGTGGGGTCGGTCATGGCCCGCCGCGCGATGCGCACCTGAAACGCCGGCGACGCTGCGGAGCCACTCCCGTTCTGGTGAAGAAGTGACACGTGAGATGCCACTTCTTCACCTGAAGGGCCCGTTGACCTCCCTGGAAACCGCCGCGCCCGCTAGAAGAACACGGACCGCCGCGCCACGAGCAGCCGGTACAGGGTCTGCTGGATCGTCTCGCGCACCTGGTCGGTCAGGTCGAACACGAGCATCGGGTCGTCGGCGGCGCCCTCCGGGAACTCATCGGTGCGGATCGGCTCCCCGAACTCGATGATCCACTTGCTCGGCAGCGGCACCATCCCCAGCGGCCCGAGCCACGGGAAGGTAGGCGTGATCGGGAAGTACGGCGCCCCGAGCAGCCGCGCCATCAACTTCGCGTTGCCGATGATCGGGTAGATCTCCTCGGCGCCCACGATCGAGCACGGGATGATCGGCGTCTTCGTGCGCAAGGCGGCGGCGACGAACCCACCCCGGCCGAACCGCTGGAGTTTGTACCGCTCGCTGAAGGGCTTGCCGACGCCCTTGAACCCCTCGGGCCAGACACCAACGAGCTCGCCGGAGGACAACAGCCGCTCGGCGTCAGGCGCACACGCCAGCGTGTGCCCGCCCTTGCGCGCGAGCTCTGCGACCACCTGCAGTTGGAACACGAAGTCGGCACCGAGCATGCGCAGATGGCGGTGCGCAGGATGGTGGTCCCAG
>CALFYG010000188.1 GCA_937952095.1 uncultured Micrococcales bacterium
GGAACTGGCCTCCGGTGCCGACGAGGACCCGGATGTGGCGCTGTCGCTGCCATTGGGGGCCGGGCGGTTGACGCGTGACCACCTGGCCGACGACCCGCCCAAGGCCGCCGAGCTCAAAGCCCTGCGTAAGAAGATCCGGGCCGACGTGGCTGCCGAAGTGGGCCGGCTGATCCGGTTCGGGCAGCCGGAGATGGCCGTGGCCACAAGCAAGACGCTGCGGCAGTTGGCACGCATCGCCGGTGCGGCCCCCAGCGCGGAAGGCCTGTACGTCCGGCGGGTGTTGACGCGGGCGGACCTCGGGACCTGGCTGCCGAAACTCGCCGAGATGAGCGCTTCCAAGCGTGCCGAACTGCCCGGGGTGTCCCAGGGGCGTTCGCGGCAACTCGTCGCCGGGGCGCTGGTGGCCGAGGCGGTCATGGACATCGGCGGGCTGTCGGAGTTGGTCCTGTGCCCGTGGGCGCTGCGTCGACCGCCAACTTCTTGTTGGTTGCGTACAGCGGGTTGGGTAACGCACCGGACGGTTGCGAGTAACTGGAGACCAGCCCGATGGTGTCGGTATCCGGGTTCTTGGTGAACACGCGATCGGCCACTACCGGCACCCAGAAGTTCGCCGTCTCGCCCTCACCGAGCGCAACCGCCGGGAACTGCTGATAGACGCCCACCTTGACCGGGTCTTGGCACTCGTTGGAGGCCATGTACCGCTTGAAAGCGCCGTTGGGGAAGGACACGAAACAACCGACGTCGTCGTTCGTGCGGATGTCCGCCCGCAGCCCGGCGGGCAGCAGAAGCTTCATCTGGTAGTTGTCGGTGATGACGTCGAACGGTGAATCCAGGGCAGCGGTCCACACGTGGATGTAGAACCGCTCGCCCACCTTCGGGACGGCGTTCTCGTTGCCGATCGGGCCCTGGAAGTTGACGTTATTCATGGCGGTGGAGTAGCTGTAGCAATTCAGAAGGTCCAGGCAGTATTGCTTCTGGTTGAAGCCCACGGTCCCCTCGATCCAGCCGTAGTTGTTGATCGTCAGTGCTGAGGCCGGTTGGACAGCGGCGACGGTGCCTGCCGTCAGGGCCGCAGCAGCAATGCCCGCGGCAACTGCGCGACGCTTTTGGAAGATCATGGCGGAACCTTTCGCCGGCGCGATATTGCGTCAAGTGTGCCTGCGTGCTGTCAGCTTGTCGAATACGGGGGGTCCGGTCGGGCTAGCCGGAACTCCCGCCCCTGGCGGACCCATCAAACGGCTGGTCACCCGTTCGAGTGATGCGGCGGTTCCAGAAGGGACGGCCGCGGATCACGCTCCCGTGCGTAGCCGTCTGTTGTCCTGCTGCCGCGCGGTCTGTGGTCGTGGAGGACTAGGAAGATGCCTTCGTCGCCCCAGTGTTCTCGTCGTCACTTGTCCATCTCGCAGTCACGCCAGGGGTTGGCCCACATGTTGGACTGATGAACCCAGTTCGGGCCCACGTACCAGTCCCAACCCTTGATGTTCGGCCCGCTGAAGACCGACTGGTAATTGGCTGTGGCCGCTGAGACACAAGGGGGTGAGCGTGGGGCGGCCGACTACGGGGGCCGTGATCGATCAGTTCGCTTCGACCATCACGCCGCGCCAGAACGCCACGTGGTCGGCGATCTCGGAGGCGGCTTCCTTCGGCTGCGGGTACACCCATGCCGCGTCCTCGTTGACCTGTCCGTCGACCGTGACCGAGTAGTACGACGCGGTGCCCTTCCATGGGCAGACGGTGTGCGTGTCGCTGTCGCTGAAGTACTCGCGGTTCAACGAATCCGGAGGGAAGTAGTGGTTACCTTCGACAATGACCGTCGCGTCCGACTCGGCGAGAACGGCACCGTTCCATGTTGCGCGCATGAACTCCATCCTGACCGCTGCGGAGGAATCCGCAACCGCTAGCGAAGTTCTGCTGCGTCGGCGATATCGGCGAGGTCCTGCTGCATGAGTTTGCGGGTACTGCCCTCGAAGATCTTCCCGACCACCGCGCCGAGGGTCTTGTTCAGAATCCCGGTCACTTCGGCGTCGAAGTGCATCGAGAGCACGCACGTACCCTCGCCCTTCGGCTCGACCCGCAGGCTCGAGGTGTAGTGCGCCTTGCCGTGCTGGGCCTCGGTCGTGTAGGACCGCCCCGCCTCGACGGCCGTGACCGTCATCTCCTCGGAGGCGGACTTGCCGAACATGGTCCGGGTCTCCCGCCACCGGGTGCCGACCCCGAACTCCTCGTTGTCGTCGAGGCGCTGCACGGAGTCGATGCCGGAGATGACGTCCGGCGAGTTCTCGATGTCAGTGATGAGGGCCCACACAACAGCCGCCGGCGCGGCGACGTCCTGACTGATGTCGATCGGTCCAGGCATGTCCACAACCCTACGCGCGTACCCCTGGCGGCTACAGGGTCCTAGGGTTCGGGTCATGACTGATCCTGCCCGTAGCGAGGCGAGCGCCCTGCGACTGTCCGCCTTCGCCGGTCTGGCACTGGCGGTGGTGGGCATCGTGTGGGGTCTGGCCGTGTCCTCGCAGATCATCCTGTTCGACGGGTTGTACGCAGTCCTCGGCTTCGCCCTGTCCTGGCTCGGGATCCGGGCGGCGGCGAAGGTCGAGGCCGGTCCCACACCCCGGTACCCGTTCGGCAGGGAGGCGCTGGCGCCACTGGTCGTCGGCGTCCAGGCGCTCGTCTTGCTCGGTACTTTCGGATACGCATGCGTCGATGCCGTGCTCGTCATCCTGGACGGCGGCGGGCAGACCGCAGTGGGGGCGGCCTTCGCGTACGCGGTCGTGACGCTGGTCGTCGTGCTCGTGTTGCGGGCCCTCCTCATCCGCCGCACCGGGAGTTCAGATCTCGTGGCGGCGGAGGCGGCGCAGTGGACGGCTGCGGCATTGCTCGGTGTCGCCATGCTCGTGGGCTTCGGGCTCGCGGTGATTCTCGAGCGGACGGCCTGGGCATGGCTGGCCCCCTACGTCGACCCGGTACTGGTGCTCGTCGCCGCTGTGCTCATCCTCCCGACCCCGGTGCGGATGCTGCGGCAGTCGTACCGGGAGTTGCTCGAGGGGGTCCCGGGCGACGACGTGACGCGGCCGGTGGAAGAGGCGGTCGAGCGGCTTCGTGCCGACGAAGACCTGCCGCAGCCACAACTGCGGATCGGCAAACTCGGCCGCAAGCTGTACGTCGAGATCGACGTGCTCGTTCCCGACGACGGCCGCTGGTCGGTGTCGGACGCCGACCGGATGCGCCGCCGCCTCATGACCGAACTGGACCGCCCGGGACAGGTCTTGTGGCTCAACGTCGAATTGCACACCGACCCGGGCTGGGATCAGGTCGAGGTGCACTGAATCCGTGCGGCTACCCTGTAGCAAGCCCACGACTGGAGATCACCTTGGCCACGCTCACCGAGGAGCCCACGCCCGTTCACGACGAACCCCGCCCGTTGCCGAAGGTGTTCTCGCTGCGGTTCAGCGGTGTCGGCCTGTGGTTCGCGGCTCTGTTCTTCGCCTTCTCCCTGTTCCCTTCGCTGTTGCCTCGCGCCGGCTACGTCCAGGGCATCGCTTCGGGCATCACGATCACGATCGGCTACCTGATCGGCGTCGGTCTGCAGACACTGTGGCGCTATCTGCAGATCCCGTCCCCTCGGCCGTCGATCACGAAGTGGCTCAAGATCGTCGCGTACGTCCTGGTGGGTCTGATCGTGGTCTCGGCGATCTGGCAGTACGTGGGCTGGCAGAACGAGGTGCGCAGAATCTTCGACAAGGAGCCGATCTCGCCGGCGGCCTGGCCCGTGATCGTGCTGGTGACCGTCGTCGTGGCGGCGATCATCCTCATCGTCGCGCGGTCCCTGCGCAAACTCGCCGCATGGGGAACCCGCCTGCTGGGCCGGATCCTTCCGCCGCGCTTGGCGCAGTTGATCAGCGTCGTCGTGATCGTCGCGTTGTTGTGGACGCTGGTCACCGGCGTACTTGTGCGCGGGTTCTTCGATGGCGCGAATGCCATGTTCAGCGTGCGGGACACCGCCACCTCCGAAGGCACGGTGCAGACGACATCCACGTTGCGCTCCGGAGGCCCGGAATCGCTGGTCACCTGGGAATCGCTGGGCCGCAAGGGCCGTGACTTCACCGGCACCGGACCCACCGTCGAGCAGATCAACGAGTTCACCGGCGGCGGCGCCGTCGAACCGATCCGCGTGTACGTCGGACTGGACACTGAGCCCACGCTGCAGGGCCGCGCTGATCTGCTGCTCGAAGAGTTGAAGCGCACGGGCGCGTTCGACCGCAAGGTGCTCGTGGTGGCGACCACCACCGGCACCGGCTTCCTCGACCCGATGGCCGTGGACCCGGTCGAGTACATGTGGAACGGCGACACTGCGATCGCCGGCGTGCAGTACTCGTTCCTGCCGAGCTGGATCTCCCTACTGGCTGACCAGCAGGCGGTGAAGGAGACCTCGCGCACGGTCTTCAACACGGTTCACGACTACTGGTCGACGCTGCCCGAGGACTCGCGGCCCGACCTGTATCTGTATGGCCTGTCGCTGGGGTCCTACGGGGTCGAGAGCATCCTCAACTCGATCAGCCTGGTCAACGAGCCGATCGACGGCGCGTTCATGTCCGGCCCGCCGTTCGTGAACCCCTTGCACAACGAGATCGAGGGTGACCGCGACCCGGACAGTCCCGCTTGGCTGCCTGCATATGAGGACGGCCGGACAGTGCAGTTCACGTCATCCGGTTCCGAGATCGACGAGGTGATGACAGCGGACTGGGGACCGACGCGGCTGGTCTATCTGCAGCACTCCTCGGACCCGGTGGTGTTCTTCAACCAGGCCCTCGCGTTCGAGGAGCCCGAGTGGCTGCTCGAGGGCCAGCGCGGTCCGGACATCCCTGCCGAGATGGTGTGGGTGCCGATCGTCACGATGTGGCAGGTCGCGCTCGACCTTCCTGCCGCTGGATCGGTCCCGATCGGGCACGGGCACATGTACTCGCCGCAGTCCAACGCCGAGGCGTGGGCGGCGATGACCCAGCCGCCCGGCTGGACGTCGGCGGAGACCGAACAGTTGGTGACGGTGATGCAGGCGCAGGGGACGGCGCAGTAGCTCAGGCGCGGCTCAGCCGACTTCGTGCGCGACGTCGGCGTCGAAGTCCCCGGGTTCGTCGCGCCATCCCGCATAGAGCGCGGTGAAGTCCGCGATCATCTGGTCCAGTGGCACGTCGTCGTACGTGCCCCGTTCGGCGATGTACTCCATGTGCCGGTGTCCGGCTTTGTCGAACGGGTGGTAGATCGAGTCCTCCCGACCGTCGAATTCCAGCGGCAGCAGCCCGAACTTGTCGCACAGTTCAATGTTGAACGCCGGGGTGGCTTTCACCCACCGGCCGCCGAGGTGGATCTCGGTGTAGCCGTGCCAGATGAACACGTCGGTGCCCATGGCCTGCCGCATCCGCTCGGTCGACAGGTGGTTGCGTACGTCGGCGAAACCTAGCCGCGCGGGGATGCCGCGGGCCCGGCAGGCGGCGGCCAGCAGTGTCGCCTTGGTGACGCACCAGCCGTAACCCTTCTCCAGGACCGCGCTCGCGCGCATGCCCTCCGGCGTGAGATCGAGGCGGTAGGGGTCGTACCGGACGCCGTCGCGTACCGCATAGAACAGTGCCACCGCGACCTCGCGATCGTCGCCACCCTGGGCCTGGTTCGCGAACGCGATCACCGCGGGGTGGTCGCTGTCGACGATGCTCACCGCACTCTCCAGGTCCGCTTCCACGTGGTCGGGGTGAATCCGGTGCCGGTGGAGGTGATCCACACGGTCACCCGGCCCTTCGGAGCCTTCTTCGAGCGGACCGTGACCATGGTCCGCTTCTTGATGACCTTCACCTTCTTCTTGGTCCGCTTGGGTTTGATCTTCACTGTGATCCGTGCGGACTGGCCCGGTCCGACGGTCACCTTCTTGACCAGTCGGATCTTCGCCTTGCGGGGGATCGGGCGGCTGGCCTTGCGTGCCTTCACCGTGAGGGTGGCGGGGGTCGGGTTCGTCGCCGGATCCGGTTCGATCGGATCGCCGAAGACGACGTAACCGGAGCCGGAGGCGGCCCGGCCGTTGTTCCCCGCGCCGGGTGCGCCGATCGCGAGGTCCTCGCCGGCGTCGTCGTTGACGTCACCGAGTGATGCCAGCGACGCTCCCGCCCGGTCGCCGGCTGCAGCGCCGTCGTAGGTGCGGTCGGCAGGGATCGCGCCGAGGTCGCGTCCCGTCACCGACTTCCCCCCGTAGACGACGTACACGGCGCCCGCGTTGACGCGCCCGTTGACGTCCGCTGCCAGTGTTCCGCCGATCAGATCGTCGATACTGTCCCCGTTGAGGTCCAGTGCGGTCACGCTCTTGCCGAACGACGCGTTGACCTCGCCGCCATCGACCCGGATGCCGGCAGTTCCCAGGTTCGCCAGATCGACCGGTCCGCTGGCGAAGACCGCGTACACCGAACCGGAGTCGTTGCGGCTGTTGTAATCGGCGTTCCGGGCTCCGATGAGGATGTCCGTGCGATCGTCGCCGTTGATGTCGCCGGTTCCGAGCGCGGCTCCACTGTTGTGTGTGGACCCTGCGCCGTCGATGCGGTACCCGGCGCCTCCGAGGCTCGCCAGGGACACGGTTGCGGGTGACGCCAGCCCGTACACCACGTAGGTGGATCCGGAGAACCCACGGCCGTTGAAACCCGCGTCGGGGGCGCCGATCAGCAGGTCGTCGCGGCCGTCGGCGTTGAGGTCACCAGCGCCTGCCACCGCCGAGCCCAGGCCGTTCCCGTTCGGCTCGGCGTTGATCCGGTAGGCGGCCGCGCCAGGCGCGAACAGGTCGAGCGTGCCTGCGAAGGGCCCGCGTATGACCCAGGCAGCGTTGGCGCCTGGTGCGCCGGCGAGGACGTCGAATCGTCCGTCGCCGTCCGTGTCGCCGGCACCGGCCACCGCCACTCCGAGCCGGTCACCTGCGGCTGCCCCGTCGATCCGGGCGCCGCGACTGCCCAGTGTGGCCAGGTCGAGGTCTGACGGGGAGGGGCCGCCGAACACCGCGTAGACCGAGCCGGACTGATCGCGCAGGTTGAAATCCGCATCCGGCGCACCGACAACGACGTCGTCGAACCCGTCGGAATTGAGATCCCCGGCGGCCGCCACCGATGTTCCGGCTCGATCGCCTGCAGCAGATCCGCCGATGACGAAACCGCGCGCGCCGAGTGCCCCGAGGTCGATCGTCGCCGTCGGCGTTGCCGATCCGAAGACCACATACGCGGCGCCGGACAGGTCGCGGCTGAGGTGGTCGGCGTCGGGCGCCCCGATGATCATGTCGTCGATGCCGTCGCCGTTGACGTCCCCTGCGGGTGCGGTCGACCGGGCTGCATCGTCGCCGGCCGCGGCGCCATCAAGTCGCTGATTCGCCCCGAGCAGCAGATCGGCGGCGCCGGCGGTCGCGGCGGGGATGGTCAGGGCCAGACCAAGGGCCGTGAGCACGGCGGTGGTGCGGATCATGGCGGCCTCCTCGATACCGGTCTGTCGAGGCTACTTGATCACTCCGAAGCGGAATGCGGGACCGGGCCAGACCGGCTTCCACGGAGTCCAGAAACAGAGTATTCTGACTATAGAACTGGAGGCCGCATGACTCTGCTGGACGTACGCGCACCTGCTGGCCGGGCTGAGATCGGAGACTGGCCCGACCTCAGCGACCCTGCCACCCGCAGCGAGCTCACCGCCGACGCGGTCAAAGCACTGCCCCGGCTCCAGGCCCACTGGCGGCTCACCGTCGAGCAGATGTGTGGATTGCTCGGCGCACTGCCGGCGTCCACGTGGCACGCATGGCGCAAGAACCCGCCGGCGGATCTCGGCGAGGACCGGTTGACCCGGGTCTCGCTGCTCCTGGGCATCTACACCGCGCTGCACGTCCTGCACCCCGGCGACCTCGCTGACGAGTGGGTCCTGCTGCCCAACCGCAACCCCGTCTTCAACGGCCGCACGCCGGTCGAGACGATGACCCGCGGTGGGATCCCGGCCATGCTGGCGGTGCGGGCGTTGCTGGACGGCAGGCGCGGCGGGCTGTGAGTTGCCTTCTGGTGAAGAAATGACACGTGACGTGCACGAACGTCACCAAAAGGCCCGCGGCTGGCCGCGCATCGCGCCGGTGGCATTCGACGACACCTCGCGATTGATCCCGGGGCAGTACGCGTCCCAGCCGGAGCATGCGCTCGCGGACCTCGCCGATGACGACGCAGGACGCGACAATCTGATCCGGCTCGCAGGTGCGACCAACGCGCGCCTGCAGGCCCAGGAGGAGCGGCATCCTCAGGGGCTGTCCCGCGCGGACATGGTCTTCGGGGTCCCCTACTCGAAGATCATCAACGCGTCCTTCGCCTACACGGGTCAGGGTGCGCGGTTCCATGCGGCGACGTCGGTCCGCGGGGCGTGGTACTGCGCGCTCGACCTACGTACCGCCATCGCCGAGGTCGCCTACCACCGCATCCGGATGCTTGCGGAGATAGGCCGCGACACTGAGGCGGACATCCCGTACCGCCAGTTCGTCGCCGACGTCCACGGACAGGACTTCGCGTGGCTCGACGACCGTTCCAAGCGCACACGCGCCTGCCTCGACCCGGATTCGTACGCCGCCGGTCAGGCGCTGGGGGACCAGCTGCGCGCGCGGGCGGCGGGTGGCGTCGTCTATCCCGCCGTGCGCGACCCCGACGGCACGAACCTCGCCGTCCTGCAGCCGAGTCTGGTCGGCAACGTGCGCTACGGGGAGCTGGTGCTGCTCACCATCGAGGACGGCCGGATCGTTCAGTAGGACGACGACGGCGGGCTACTGCCGTCCTGGCAATCCGTTAGTCCCACGCCCATCCGTTAGTCCGAGGTCTATCCGTTAGTCCAAGACGCCCGCAAAGGTCTAACGGGAGTGCCCAAACTCCAACCAACGTGGGCTGAGGCTGAAGGTGCCACGCGACCTAGGTCGCGCGGGACTCCACGTTGAGGATGTTGCCGTCCGGGTCGCGGAACCAGACGCTGCGCATCTCGTCGAAAGTTGCGACGTCGTCGTTCCACTCGATCCCTTCCATCTCGAAGGTGTCGAACGTGACTCCGGCCTGTCGCAATGCATCGATCTCCCGATCGAACTCGTCCGGGCTCAGTTCGAACGACATGGACGTGGCTTTGTTCGTTCCCGCGAAGCTCGACTCGTACACGAAGAACGCACCGTTGCCGGCCTGGTAGAAGACCCCGCCGCCGGCTTCTTCCTTCGGCTCGAAGCCGAGCACCCCCTGATAGAAGTCGCGCGATCGCCCCGGATCAGTGGTGGCGAGAGTGGTGGTGGGGGTGTGTTCGGACAACATCGGGACCTCCGACGCTAACCGGGCCGGTCGGCCCGGCGCACTATGAAGGTAAGCCTCACTTCGCCCGTAAGTCCACCCCCGTTTTGTGATCGAAACTCGGCCGAATCTAATCCGATTGAGTGAATCGGGATTACGCCATTCGGAGTAGGCTGAACGTAGGAGCCCAAACGGCTCTGTGATCCCGTGGGGGGGTCTGAAATGAGGAGGAATTCACGGTGGCTCGCGGGGTTAGCGGCCATCATCATCGCTGTAGCAATGTCACTTGTCGGCGGCGCACCCGCTAACGCCGGCAAGGAACGCCCAGACAGTCTGGGCAAGGATTTTTGGGTCGCGTTCCCGAGCAACTACAGCGGCATGTCGCCAGCCTTGTCGCTGTTCATCAGTTCGCCGACCGCGACGGATGGAATCATCACCATCCCGGGCCTGCCGTGGTCGGAGGCCTTCACCGTCACGCCGGGTCTTGTCACGACCGTGGAGATCCCGCCGGCCGCGCAACTCAGTTTGGGTGACAGCGGCGCGGTGGAGCATCGCGGCATCAAGGTGACGGCTGACGATGAGGTCACGGTTTACGGGCTGAACCGCATCCAGGCGACGACTGATGCGTACCTCGGCTTGCCGGTCGATGTGCTCGGCACTGAACACATCGTGCTCGGCTGGCCGGATCTGATGGGTCAGTTGCGTTCGGAGTTCGCCGTCCTGGCGACTGAAGACGGTACCGACGTGACCTACGTTCCCAAGGCCAAGACGACCTCGGGCACGGAGATCGGAGTAGCGACGACGACCACTCTCAACGCCGGTGAGGCGCTGCCGGTGGCCTCGTTGAACGGGGACCTCAGTGGGTCGGTGGTCACGTCGACCAAGCCTGTTGCGGTGTTCGGCGGTCACGAATGCGCGTTCGTCCCCGATGACAACACGTGGGCCTGCGACCACCTGGTCGAGCAGATCCCATCGACATCGACGTGGGGCAAGGAATTCCTGACGGTGCCGCTGAAGACGCGCTCCGGTGGCGACACCTTCCGGATGATCGCGTCTGAGGACGCCACCACCGTGTCCGTCAACGGAGCCGCGGTGGCGACGCTCGATCGTGGCCAGGTGCACCAGATGAGCATCGATGGCAAGTCCACGGTCTCCGCGGACAAGCCGATCCTTGTCGCTCAGTACTCCAATGGGCAGGACTGGGACGACGTCGTGTCTGACCCGTTCATGATGCTGGTGCCGCCGACCGAGCAGTTCCTGTCGGAGTACACCTTCGCGACGCCGGCCAACGGCTTCCGCAGCAATTTCGTGAATGTCGTGATGCCGACGTCTGCGGTCGGTGGACTGACACTCGACGGTGCGGGCGTACCGGCCGCTGAGTTCAACCAGATCGGCTCGACGGAATTCTCCGGTGCGCAGCTCGACCTGGCTGCTGGCAGCCACTCGATGAGCGCGAAGGAGCCCTTCGGGATCTACGTGTACGGGTTCGACAGCTACGACTCCTACGGTTACCCCGGCGGTGCGGCGTACGCGCCGATCAACGAGGTCACCGGTCTGGCGCTGACCCCGTCGACACAGCAGGCGCTTGTGAACACCGAGGCCTGCGTGGACGCGAAGGTCACCGACCAGTTCAACGAGCCGCT
>CALFYG010000189.1 GCA_937952095.1 uncultured Micrococcales bacterium
TGAACATCTGCGCGATGCCGTTGTGGGAGTCGCCCACCAGGTAGCCCACCGCGGGAGTGCCGTGCTGGCCGAAGGTGAGCTCGCAGGTGGCCGAAACCTTCAGGCCCATCTTGTGTTCGACGTTGGTGACGAACACGCCGTTGCGTTCGCCGGGCTCGCCGGTCTCGGGGTCGAACAGGAACTTGGGCACCAGGAACAGGCTCAGGCCCTTGGTGCCGGGTCCGGCGCCCTCGGGCCGGGCCAGGACGAGGTGCAGGATGTTCTCGAATATGTCACCCGCGTCGCCGCTGGTGATGAATCGCTTGACGCCGTCGATGTGCCAGGTGCCGTCCGGCTGTTCGACGGCCTTGGTCCGGCCGGCGCCGACGTCGGATCCGGCATCGGGTTCGGTGAGCACCATGGTCGCGCCCCACAGGCGTTCGACAGCCGTTGTGGCCCAACGCTTCTGCTCTTCGTTACCGACGTGGTACAGGATGTCGGCCAGGACGGGGCCGGCCAGGTAGATGAACACCGCGGGCTGCGCGCCCAGCGGCAGCTCGTTCAGCGCCCAGCTCACCATCGCCGGTGCCGGCACGCCGCCGACCGCCTCGTCGAGTCCGATCCGGAACCACTCGCCCCGGACCCACGCTTGCAGGGACTCGGTGAACGGCTCCGGAAGGGTCACCGAATGGGTGGCCGGATCGAAGGTGGGCGGGTGGCGGTCGGACTCGGCGAACGACTCCGCCACCGGGCCCTCCGCCAAACGCGCGGCCTCACTGAGCATCTCGCGGACGGTGTCGACGTCGAGGTCGCCGAATTCGCCACTGGCGAGCACCTTCTCCAGGTGAAGCACCTCGACGAGGTTGAACTCCAGGTCGCGGATGTTGCTCTTGTAGTGGCCCATGGGGGCCAGTCTAGGACGGTGACCCCCTATCCCATCTGCTCTGCGGTGACTGCGACGTTGTGCGAGTGACTCGCGCAGTGGCCGCTGAGCAGATCGGGAAGAGGGCGGGGCTGGGCCTACCCGACCTCGGCCGGATTGTCGGCCTCCTCCTCAGTCGCTGCGCTCCTGCATCGTCAGCCGACCTCGATGACCATCGCGGCGCCCATGCCACCGCCGGCGCACATCGACAGCACGCCGATGCCGCCGCCGCGGCGACGCAGCTCATGGATGGCCGAGGTGACCATGCGCGCGCCGGTGGCCGCGATCGGGTGGCCCAGGCTGATGCCCGAGCCGTAGACGTTGACGATCTCCTCGTCGAGGCCGAGCTGCCGGGTGCAGGCCACCGCCTGCGCCGCGAACGCCTCGTTGATCTCGAACAGCGCGACGTCGGAGATCTTCAGGCCGGCCAGGTCGAGTGCCTTCGGGATGGCGTAGATCGGTCCGCTGCCGGTGCGCTTCGGGGCAACGCCCACCTGCGCCCAGGACAGGATGCTGGCCAGCACGGGCTGCTGGGTGTCCGGGGCGGCCAGGGCGACCACCGCGGCGGCGTCGTTGGTGCCCGACGAGTTGCCGGCGGTGACGGAGAAGCCCTCGATCTCGGGATGCAGCACCTTCAAACCGGCCAGCGACTCCATCGAGGTGCCCGGGCGGGGCGGCTCGTCGGCAGTCGCGAGGCCCCAGCCGTGCTCGGCGGAGCGCAGCGCCACCGGGACCAGGTCGGGCTGGATCTTGCCGTCCGCGTAGGCCTTCGCGGTTTTCTCCTGGGAGGCGACGGCGTAGGCGTCTGCGCGCTCCTTGGTCAGTTGCGGGAACCGGTCGTGCAGGTTCTCCGCGGTCTTGCCCATCAGCAGGGCCTCCGGGTCGACGATCTTCTCGGCCAGGAAGCGCGGGTTGGGGTCGACTCCTTCGCCCATGGGGTGGCGGCCCATGTGCTCGACGCCGGCGGCCAGGGCCACGTCGTAGGCGCCGACTCCGATGCCGGAGGCCACGGTCGTTGTGGCGGTCATCGCGCCCGCGCACATGCGGTCCACCGAATAGCCGGGTACGGACTTCGGCAGCCCCGCCAGCAGCGCGGCAGTCCGGCCGAGGGTGAGTCCCTGGTCGCCGATCTGGGTGGTTGCGGCCACGGCGACCTCGTCGATGCGCTCCGGAGGCAGGTCGGGGTTGCGGCGCATCAACTCCCGGATCACCCGCACGACGAGATCATCCGCGCGGGTCTCGGCGTAGAGGCCCTTGGGGCCGGACTTGCCGAACGGGGTACGGACCCCGTCGACGAAGACGACATTTCGACCAGCCTGTGGCATGTGAACCTCCGGGGCATAGATGTGAGGCCTATGTTACTCACGAGTAGCAAAGGCCCGGCACTCACCCCTCGATCAGGTCGGCCGTGTTCTCCACCTGCCATGCACGCGCGCCCAACTCGGCCATCCGACCCTTCGGATCGACCGGCGGCCGCCAGGCCAGATCGGCCACGATGTCCGGTGCCAGCAGGGTCTGCGTCCACACCTGCAGGTCTTCGGCCCGGTCGATGAGCTTGGCCTTGAGCGCCATCCAACGGGCTGCGGCTTCCGGATCCCGCTGCTCCCACGCCCGCAGCGAGCGCGCGGGAGGTCCTTCCGTACGCGCCAGTGGTGGTTGTGGGTTGGCGACGCCCTCCTCGATGGCGCCGAGCCAGCGGGAGGCGTGACGCAGCGTGGGCCGGGGAAGGTTCGGAACGGTCGCGAGCGCGTCAGTGCTGGCCGGCTGCATCTTCGCCATCTCCACAAGTACCTGGTCGCGCACGACGCGGTGGGGCGCGATGTCGCGCGAACTCGCGATCTCGTCACGCAGCAGCCACAGTGCGCGCAATGCGCCGCGCTGGGCGTCCGTTTTCAAGCGGCCCGCACTGCCTGTGCGCCGCCAGCGCTCCTCGGGATCCCCCGATGGACGCGGCCGGATCTGGTGCTCGAACTCCTGACGTGCCCATTCGGTCTTCCCGGCGTCGGTGAGGTCCTCCAGCAGCGCGTCCTGCAAGTCCGGAAGCACGGTCACATCGAGAACGGCATACTCCAGCCAACTGCGCCGCAGCGGCCGCGACGACCAGTCGGCCTGGCCGTGTCCCTTGCGCATCTCGTACCCCAGATGCGATTCGACCAGGCTCGCGAGCCCCACCTTGGGCAGGCCGAGCAACTGGGCTGCGAGTTCGGTGTCGAACAGCCGAGTCGGCACGAGGGCGATCTCTGCAAGGCACTCGAGGTCGTTGTGGGCCGCCTGCATGACCCATTCCTCGCCGGCCAGCACCAGCGCGAGGCCGGAGAAGTCCTCGATGCCGACCGGGTCCAGCAGCAGCACCGGTGCCCCCCGTCGGTACACCTGGACGAGATACGCACGTTGCGAATAGCGGTAACTTCCGGCACGCTCGGCGTCCACACCCAGTGGGCCCGATCCTTCCCGTAGGCCCTGTAGAGCGGCAGCGAGTGCATCATCGTCGGCCACCACATCCGGTAGCGGAGTCGTCAGACGCAATACCTCGCTCACGCGAGTAAACCTACGCGTAGGTCATGCCAACCGAGGGGATTTGGCGGTTCAGCGGATGTAACCGTTTCGGATGGCGGTGGCCACCATCTGGGCGCGATCGCCGGATCCGAGTTTGCGGGCGATGCGGGCCAGGTGCGACTTGACCGTCAATGCAGACAGTCCGAGCTTCTCGCCCACGATGCGGTTCGTCTGCCCGTCGGCGACCATCCGCAGAACCTCGAGTTCGCGTTCGCTCAGGTGAGCCGAACCCTTGGGCCGAGCGGTCGGCTGGGCGGACTGCTGGCCGTCGGGCTGCACGATGACTGCGCGGACATCGGCAAGCAGGGCGGCGTGTACGGCACGGGCGTCGGCGTGACCGCTGAGAACGGTGACCTTGTGCCAACCGCGGGCGCGCAGCATGCGGATCAGGGGCAGCACCGGGCCATCGGGAAGCGGGGTCACGATGAAGCAAGTGTCCGGGGGGCTGTGGCGGTCGGCGTATTCGCGGACCTGGCTGCCGGCGGCGAGCACCGTCGTGTCCAGGCCCATCGCACCCATCGCGGAATCCAGGGAGGCTGCCCGACCGGGATCGGCACATACGATCATGGTCGTCACGCGGGTACGCACCGTGTCCTGACGGACACTGGTGGGCAGCACCACAACGTTGTTCACGTCAACCTCCTGCACGGGTTGTGCCTCTTGCATCGGTCCGTGGGTCGACGACCTTGAGGCGTGGCGCCCTCAGGAAGAGATCTCACCTATTCGGGTGACATCTGGGTAGTACGGGTCCAGACCCGCGCACAACTCCATCAGGCCGATCCAGGCGCTGAAGTGCTCGGGGAGATCCACCAGCGATGCCGGGGACCACGAGGCGCGCACCTGGATGCTGGTCTCGTGCCCTCGCGCGGACAGGGCCTCGAACGAGGTCGATCGCACAGCCGTCACGGTTCCCCCCAGCGCCGTGTACGGTGCCTCAACGGCGGCGAGGCACTCCTGCAGCCAGGTCCACCCGACATCGGTGAGAAGTTGGTCCTCGGCCATCTCCGCGTCGATGTCGGCCTCCACGTAGACCACGATCCGCGTGTCCGACTCCCACGACGCTGGTCGGGAGGGGTCGTGCAACAGGACGAAGCGACCGGTCCCGAGTTCGGGATCCGTGCCGATCTCGGCGGTGATCGCATGCGCGTGTGGTGCCAGACGTCCCGGAGCGGGTGCAGCGCTGAGCAGGATGTCCGGGCGCACGGCGTCGGCACCCATGCGTGCCACCGCCTCCTCGAACTGCTCGGACACGCTCACCCAACCACTGTAGGTCCGTGTGCGGCGCTGCGGTCGCCCTCCGGCGACGTGTCGCCGGCGCTCGTTGTCGGGCGCACGGCGGACCTCGCTAGCGTGGCCTGTCGTGTCCACTCTCCTCGCCCTGGTGAGCAGCCTCGCGTGGGGCACGGCGGATTTCCTCGGCGGACAGATGTCGAAGCGGTATCGCCCCTTCTTCGTGGTCGCGGTGTCGCAGACCTTCGGGTTGCTGCTGATGCTCGTGGTGGCGACCGCGACCGGGGGGTGGGATGAGCCGACCGACTACCTGCCTTGGGCGGTGGTGGCCAGCGTCACGGGGTTCGTGGGCCTGGGCATGTTCTATCGAGCCATGGCCACCGGAGCGGTCGGTGTCGTGTCGCCCATCACCGCACTTGCCGGGCTCGGGCCCATCGTGCTCGGCCTGGCACTTGGAGACACCCCGACGGTCGTGCAGTACCTCGGTTTGCTCGCCGCGCTGCTCGGGGTCGTGCTGGCCAGCGGACCGGAACTGTCGGGCGACGCGGGGGCCAGACCGGTCGTGCTGGCCGTGGGTGCCACCGTGCTCTTCGGTGTGTGTCTGGTGGCCATCGCCATGGGGTCTCGCAGTTCGCCGGTGATGACCATGACCGGGATGCGTATCAGCACCGTCGCGATCCTGGCCGTCGCCGGCGTGGTGGCCGTACTGCGCGGGGACCGGTACCGGGTCAGTGGTGGCCGGGACCTGGCGGCCATGGCGATCGTCGGGATCCTGGATGTGGCCGCGAACCTCTTCTACGGCATTGCCACCACCACAGGGGTCCTGTCCTTGGTTTCAGTGCTCGGCTCGATCTACCCGGTGGTCACTGTGCTGCTCGCCTGGTGGTTCTTGGGGGAGCGGCTGCGGACCATCCAGTACGTGGGAGTGGCCCTCGCGCTGGGAGGTGTGGCAGCGATCGTCGCCTAACCGTGCCACGATCGGAGGGTGACGTTGCCTCCCGAACATCCCTGGTCGGTCTCCGACACCGCCAACAGTCGTCTGGTGCGCGCCATGCGCGCCCGGTCCGTGGACCGGCCCCCGGTCTGGTTCATGCGGCAAGCCGGTCGTTCCCTGCCCGAGTACCGTGAGGTGCGCGCGGGCGTACCCATGCTCGATGCCTGTCTGGACCCAGCCCTGGCGGCTGAGATCACACTGCAGCCGGTGCGCCGGCACGGGGTCGACGCGGCCATCTTCTTCAGCGACATCGTCGTGCCTGTGAAATGCGCCGGCGTGGATGTCGTCATCACTCCGGGGGTGGGTCCGGTCGTGGCCGAACCCTTCGCGGCGCAGTCCGATCTCGCACGGCTGCCGACGCCGACGCCGGACATGTTCGATGCTGTGGCGGCTGGTGTCCGCACCACGGTGGCTGAACTCGGGGCCACCCCACTGATCGGTTTTGCGGGGGCGCCGTTCACCGTGGCCAGTTACCTGATCGAGGGCGGGCCATCCCGGGACCTCCCCAGGACCAAGGCGATGATCATCCGTGAACCTGAACTGTTCTCCGCCCTGCTCGGCCGACTCGCCGACTTGGCCGCAGCATTCCTGCGGGCCCAGATCCTCGCGGGGGCTAGCGCGATGCAGTTGTTCGACTCCTGGGTGGGTGCGTTGCCTGCGCGGCTGTACCGGGAGCACGTCCTTCCGCACTCCGAGCGGGTGTTCGCGCAGGTGGCCGACCTGGGCGTGCCGCGGGTGCACTTCGGGGTGGGGGCCAACCACCTCGCTGAGGACATGGCCGGCGCAGGATGCGACGTGTTGGGAGTCGACTTCCGGGTCGACCTCGACGATGTGGATCCGGGCATCCGGGCCCGTATGCCGCTGCAGGGCAACCTCGACCCTGCCGTGCTGTTGACCGACGAGGCGACCATCGAGGCAGAGGTGCGACGGGTTCTGACCGCCGGCCGGGGACTGCGTGGACATGTGTTCAACCTCGGTCACGGGGTGCTCCCGGACACCCCCGCGGACAATGTCACGGCCGCCGTGCGCGCCGTGCAGGAGTTCGGGGAACCGTTCCAGGGGGGATCGTGAAGACGCTCCCACATGTGGTTGTCGTCGGTGGTGGGATCAGCGGTCTGGCCGCGGCGTGGTACTTGACCCAGGGTCCGAACGGCCCCCGGGCGACGGTCACGCTGCTCGAGTCGTCTGAACGGTTCGGTGGCAAGTTGGCTTTGCAGAGTTTCGGTGGGCTGAGCCTCGACACCGGGGCGGAGGCGCTGCTCGCCGCCCGGCCCGAGGCGGTCGGGCTGTGCAAGGAACTCGGCCTCGAGACGGTGCCGGCTGCTACCACGCAGGCCAGCATCTACAGCCGTGGCCGGTTGCGGGCCATACCGCGGGGTCTGCTCACCGGCGTCCCCACCGACCTTCGGAAACTGGCGGCCAGCGGGATCCTTTCCCTGCCCGGTCTCTTGCGGATCCCGCTCGACCACGTGCTACCACGCACCGTGTTGCACGGCGACGTCTCCGTGGGCGACTACGTGTCCACACGGCTCGGTGGCGAGGTCACACAGAGGCTGGTCGAGCCGATGCTCGGAGGTGTGTACGCCGGCCGGGCGGAGACCCTGAGCCTGCAGATGACGGTGCCCGCTCTGTACCGCGCCGCGACCCAGCGCCGTTCGGCGATCGAGTCGGCGGCTTCAGTGCTGTCCGACGGTCGCAAGACCATGGGGCCGCGGAAGGGCCCGATCTTCGTCGGCCTCGAAGGAGGTGTGGGCACCCTGCCGGGGGCACTCGTGTCTGCCCTACGGGATCGTGGCGTGGTGTTGAACGCCTCCTGCGATGTGCAGCAGGTCCGTTCGCGTGGCCACCACTGGGATGTCGTGGCAGGCGATGGCCGCGGGCGCTACGAGACGCACACGGCAGACGCCGTCCTGTTCGCCACGCCTGCGCCGGTCACCGGCGCATTGCTCGAGTCCGTGAACCGGTCTGCGGCCGATGAACTGCTCGGCATCGAGTACGCCGACGTGGCGGTGGTGACCCTGGGATACCCGGCGCACGAGGCGCGACATCTGCGGGGCAGCGGGTTCCTGGTACCTCCTGTGGAAGGGCGCACCGTGAAGGGCGTCACCTACTCGAGTCTCAAGTGGAACTGGGTGGGCCGGCAGGCGCGCAGTCACGCCGACGACGGCCTGTTCATCCTGCGTGCCTCCGTGGGACGCGCAGGTGATCCGTTGGTCGCGCAGTCGTCGGACGCCGAACTCGTGCGGTTCGCAGCAGACGACCTCGCGGAGATGATCGGGCTGCCGCGGCGGCCTGCGATCGAGTCCGTCACCCGGTGGTCGCAGGGGCTCCCGCAATACGCGGTGGGGCATCGCACCCGGGTCGCCGACGTCCGGGAATGGTTGTTGAACACCCCGGGGCTCGCGGTCTGCGGAGCGGCATACGAGGGGGTCGGGGTGGCGGCGTGCGTAGGTTCGGCGCAGGCGGCGGTGAGTACCGTTCTGCAGCAATTGGCAGAAAGGCGAGAATGGGCTCATGGCTGAGAGCAAGGCTGCTGCGGTCCGCCGCATCAACGACACGATCCGATACATGCAGATCTCGGTGTTCGCCGTCGACTCGTCCCTGGGCACTCGTCGCATCGACCTGAGCGATGAGGTCGATACCGCCCTTGCCGACGTCAAGGGTGACCTGGTGACCCGCGGCTGGTACGACGTGGGCGGGATGCGCGCGGACGCCGATGTCATGGTCTGGTGGCACAGCGACGAGAGCGAGACGTTGCAGTCGGCGTACCACGCGTTGCGGTCCACCGCGTTCGGCCGCTGCCTGCAGCCCGTGTGGTCGGTCCAGGCTCTGCACCGTCCCGCAGAGTTCAACAAGTCGCACGTGCCTGCCTTCATGGCCGACGAGAATGCTCACGACTACCTGTGTGTCTACCCCTTCGTGCGCAGTTACGACTGGTATCTCTTGCCCGACGAAGAGCGGCGGGAGTTGCTCACCGAGCACGGTCAGATGGCGAGGGGATACCCCGATGTGCGGGCCAACACGGTCGCCTCATTCGCGCTGTCGGACTATGAGTGGATCCTGGCTTTCGAAGCTGACGAGTTGCACCGGATCGTGGACCTCATGCGTCATCTGCGGGGATCGCGGGCGAGGTTGCATGTGCGCGAGGAGATCCCGTTCTACACCGGCCGGCGTTGGGACCTCGCCGATCTCGTGGAGCGACTGCCCTGACTGTGCGCCCCAGAACTGGGCGGAGGGGTCGGCCCCACACCCAGTTGTGGGGTCTGCAGAGTGCGCGATACCGGGCAATTGCCCGCAATTCGGACCCAGAAGTGGGCCGCGATCGGCGCTCCGGGTGTGAATCCGCCCAGTTGTGGGGAGGATCGCGCCTACTCGGTCGGCTCGAGGCGTAGTGAAACGGAGTTGATGCAATAGCGCAGGTCTGTGGGGGTGTCGTAACCCTCGCCGGCGAACACGTGCCCGAGATGCGACCCGCAGGAGGCACAGCGCACCTCGGTGCGCACCATGCCCAGGGAGCGGTCCTCGATCTCGACGATGCGGTCGCCGGCCAGCGGGGAGAAGAAGGACGGCCAGCCGCACCCGGAGTGGAACTTCTCCGTGGACCGGAACAACTCGGCGCCGCATGCGCGGCACGTGTACACGCCGGTGGTCTCGGTGTCCGTGTACTCGCCGGTGAAAGCGCGCTCGGTGCCGGCCTCCCGCAGCACCTGGTACTCGGTGGGGGACAGTTGCACCCGCCACTGCTCCTCGGACTTACTCGCCGGGTACTCGGTGGGATCAGTGGCAGGGCTGCTGTGCATGACTACAGGCTAGATCGACCCACTGTGTGCCGCCACACCTCAGCGGCGCTGCGGTACCAGCCACCAGCGAAGACGGCGGGAGAAGGATGCGTGCTTGACCGCCGCAGCCACGACCCCGTCCGCGAGAGTCCACGCCTGATCCGCGTCGCTGTCCGACAGGGTCTCGGGTGCGTACATCGCCGTCTCGGCCGTAGCGGCCAACGACGCCAAGCCGCGCTCGGTCTGTGGGTCTGCGGCGTATCCAGCGGGGGAGGAGGTGTCCGCCAGCGGCTGCCCCAGCCTGCTGCGTGAAGCCCGGACGTAATGCCAAGCCCCTTCGACCTGCTCGTCCGCAGCGCCCCGGCGGTACCGCTGCCGAACCCGGCCACGACGCCACGCCACCAGCAGTGGCCACGCCAGCAGAGCCGCGATCACGCCGACGGGGATCAGGAGCCCGACCAGCGAGCGGGACTGCGACTGCTCAGGTTCCGGGCTCGGACTCGGCGTGGGCGTCGGTTCCGGTGTGGGCGTCGGCGACGGCTCCTCCTTGGGCGGCTTCGGCTCCTTCGGTGGTTTGAAGCGCTGCACCACGGGCACCCCGCGGGCCAGGTCCCGGGGGCCGGGTGCGAACGGCACCCACCCGACCTTCGTGAGTTCGACCTCCGGGTAGACCAGCACGTCGGTGGACTTCACCTTGCGGGTGTCGGCCTTACCGCGGGTGGAGAAGCCCACCACCATCCGGGTCGGGAATCCCTGGCTGCGGGCCATGAGTGCGAAGGCGGTGGCGAACTGTGCCTGCGTGCCCTTCTTGCTGGTGAGGACGAGGTCGGTCAGGGAGGCCACGTCGAGGGCGTTGTCGATCGAGTCGTCCTCTTCTTCATAGGGTGCCGACGACAACACGTCGGCCAGCGCCTCGAGTTGGGCGTACGGGGTGGTTTGGGTCGACATGGCGCTCTGCGCGAAGTACCGCAACTCCAGGGGGAAGTCGGTGGGCAGTTCCCGCAGGGTGCCGTACTCCGGGCGGTCCACCGGCTGCACGGTGGCCAGCGGTGCCAGCGATCGCATGGCCAGGGCGCGGAAGTCGACCTGGTAGGTCTTGCCGGCCCCCTTGTCGTCGCCGGCCACGACGGTACCTTCGGCGTCGGCGCGGGCGGTCTGCCCGGTGACGTCGGTCGGCCGGTAGGACGCCGGTAGCCAGGGTCCCGGCAGCAACTCGCCGGTCTCGAAGCCGGTGCTCCCGTCGATCGTGAACCGCGGTCTGGCGCCGGTGTAGGGGATCCCGTCCTCGCCCACCTGGTCGAAGGTCGTGAGGCTGCTCCAGGTCACACCGTCGTACTTGGCGTTGATCGCCCAGTTCACCGAGACGGGGATGTTGGGCCCGGTCACCGTGAACACCTCGAACGGGTCCTCCCGGCGCAGTGTCTGCCATTTGGTCGCCAGCGACACGACGTCGTCGCCGTCGAGATCGGTGTCAGGACGGAAATTGTCCTTCTGGTGGGGGTCGAAGGCCGGGCGGATGGAACCGACCTGGGCCATAGGTCCCAACGCGGAGGCGACCACCGCCACCAGGATCGCCGAGAGTGTGACCATGCCGACCCGCAGTGGTCTCCCCGGTCGCTTGGCGGTCTCCACATCGGCGAACTCGGCGCCGTCCTCGATGCGGTTCTGCTGTTTGGCCGCCGGCATCAGTGCAAGGGCGGCGACGACCGCGGCGATGAACACAGCGGCGAACGGGACAGGTGGCAGCGCCGACCCCTGGGACAGCATCAGTCCGACGACAAAGATGACCGACGCCGGAACCAGGCTGGAGGCGGGGACGAACGTGGTCACCAATAGACAGGCGACCAGGGTCCCATAGGCGCTGAGCAGCATCGCCGCGGTGATGGTCTCCGCATTCACGGGGGCCGGGACGACTGAACGGATGATGATCCCGAACCCCTCGACCAGGCCCCCGAAGAAGCTCGAGACGCCCACATTGCCGTCCTGGTTCTGGATGGTCATCGCGCCGAGCACCACGCTCGCGATGACGGTCGTCAGCAGGCCCACGAGGGCGCCGAGCCCACGTTGCACACGCTGTCCGCCGGCGGTGCCGAGGGCGTATCCGACACAGCACAGGATGATCACCGGGTACAGCCGGCTGAACACTGGCAGGTAGCCGAAGAGACGGATGAACACGGCGGTCGCGCCCAGGCACATGATCCCCACGGCGACGGTGCGCCGGACCACATCCATCCGGGTCATGGTTGCCCCGGGGTGGCGAGGTCGTCGCAGCGCATGACGTCACGGAACACCAGGCCACGACGTGGCCGGCTCACGCCACCTTCCTGGCCCATACGCACGATGGTCCCCTCGCCGACCAGGCCGAGCGCGGCGATGGCGCTGGGGATCAGGCCGGTGTTGGGGCCGGTGACGAGGAAGAAGGAGGTGGACCGGGTGGCCAGCAGAACCTGCCGCAGCGCAGGTGGGGACACCCTTAGTTCGCGGGGGTCACTGAGCGCCAAGGCGTCCAGCAGGCGGGTGAGGTCCTCGACACGCAACACCTCGACACCCGCGTCCTCACCGGTGGTGCGCAGCGAGACGGGCAGACCGGCCTGCACGATGGCGCTACCGATCGAGGCCGCCGCATCCACCGCTTCCTCGAAGTCGAGCGGGCGCCGGTACGACCGGATGTCGTTGTCCAGCACCACCAGTGCCCGCGGCAGCGGGTTGTCGACCAACTGCTTGACCATCAACTTCCCGACCCGCGCGGAACTGCGCCAGTGGATCTGCCGCAACTCATCGCCGATGACGTATTCGCGCAGCGTGTGGAACTGGTTGGATCCGAGGACGTCGCGATCGGCCGTGCCACCCTCTTGTCCGATGCGGTTACCTGCCAGGGCCACCTCGACCGGCAGCACCCGGGGATGGACCAGTACCGTCATCTCAGCCGAGGCGGTGGCCCGCCGGACGAACAAGCCCCACGGGTCACGGCGCTCCAGAGTCACCGGACCGAGGTGCAGTTCGCCGCGGCGCAGGGGCACGAAGCGGTAGGACACCGTGACCTCGCGACGGGGTGGGACCGGGGGGATGAGAACCTCGACCGGCTGGCCGCCGATGCTGTCGAGGGCTTCGACCACTCCTGTCGGCGTCACGCGGCTGTTCACACTCGTGATCAGTGCGGTCGCGGTCTCCCCACGGGTCAACTGCGACGGTTCGATCGCTCGTCGGAGATTGCCGCCGGGCCGCCGGCCCACCATGAACAGAGCCATCGCCACCAGTAAGAGAGGGGCCACCGCGAGGGCGACCACGGCCGGGTAGCCGAGCAGGAACCCGAGACCCACAAGCAATGGCACGCTGATGAGCAGGCCCTTCGTGCGTGCTGAGACCTCGCGCACCGAGTCGGGTTCGTCCCCGGCGACGACGACAGGATCTCCGGTGGTGGCAGCCACTGCTCAGCCTTGCGGAACCGGCACCCCGCGGGTGGCCTCGCTGAGGATCTGCTCCGCAGTGGAGCCGCCTGCGATCGCCTCGGGGGAGAGCACGAGTCGGTGGGCGAGCACCGGTTGGATGAGCGCGCCCACATCCTCAGGGGTCACGTAGTGGCGTCCCCGGGACGCGGCGCGTACGCGCGCACAGGCCATGAGCGCCAGGCCGCCGCGCGGGCTCGAACCGAGGCGCACCCCGGGCGAGTTACGTGTGGCGGTGATGAGTCCCACGATGTACGTCAGCACGCTGTCGGCGATGTGCACGCCGCCGGCGGCCTGGATCATCCCCGTGACCTCTTCAGTGCTGGACACCGCCCGCAGGTCTTCCAGACGGCGGCCCTCATGGGCGTTCTTCAGGATCTGTGTCTCAGCGGCGGGATTCGGGTAGCCGACGGAGATGCGCATCATGAAGCGGTCGAGTTGTGCTTCGGGAAGCGGGTAGGTGCCGTCCATGTCGACCGGGTTCTGGGTCGCGATGACCAGGAAGGGGCGGGGGACCGGGTGACTGCGACCGTCGACGGTGACCGTGCGCTCGGCCATCACCTCGAGCATCGCCGACTGGGTCTTGGGCGACGCGCGGTTGATCTCATCGGCCAGCACGATGTTGGCGAAGACGGGACCGGGGTGGAACTCGAAGGCGTCCTTGCTCTGATGGAACACGGTGACCCCGGTGACGTCGGAAGGCAGCAGGTCCGGGGTGAACTGGATGCGGCTGCCGGAAAGGCCCAGCGACGCGGACAACGAACGTGCTAGTGAGGTCTTTCCCACTCCGGGCACGTCCTCCATCAACAGGTGGCCCTCTGCCAGCAGCGAGGTGAGCGCGAGTCGGACGACATCGTCCTTACCCTGGATGAACCGCTCCACGTTGCCCACGACGGCTTCGAACCGCTGCGCGAAGTACTGCGCCTGTTCCGGGGTCATGCCGAGAACTCTAGCGGGATCACGCTCCCGACAGCCCTTCGCCGATGACGATCAGGCCGAAGGACAGCGAGGCCATCACCGTCAGGAACATGGCCACCAGACTCACCACCGACCGCTGGTGTCCCTTCCACACGGCCAGAACGTTCACCAAGGCGGCCAGCACCGTCAACGACACACCGACGACCGGCATGAGGTAACTGTCCGTCAGCGGGTACTCGTCCTGGAACACCGACGTGATGATCGGCAGGGCGATCCAGGCCCCGAGACCCGCCGCTGCTGCGATGACCGCGAACCACCCGAATCCCGTGTCCGGGAACATCCTGGTGTGCTCGGTGTCCATGCGAACCACCCCTGTTCCATTGTGCGCCTCGAACGTTGCGTCGCGGGTAGCCTCACGCGTGGAGGTGGGTCCGATGCGCGCGATGTCCCCGGTGGACCATGCCTGGTACCGCATGGACTCCCCGGAGAACCTCATGATGGTCCACGCGATCATGTGGACCGACGAACCGTTGGACTGGGATGCGGTGAGGTCGGATGTGGCCGAAGGGATGCTCGAGCGGTTCCCCAAGTTCCGCGAACACCCCGTTCCGGCGGGTCTGCCGCTGGGGCGGGCGGGCTGGGAGACCGACCCCGGCTTCGATCTCGACCGACATGTGATCTTCCATACGTTGCCGGCTCCGGGGGACCGCGGTGCGCTCGAGGACTACATCGGCGCGCAACTCCCACAGTCGTTGGACCCCGAACACCCGATGTGGCAGGTGCATTGCATCGACGGCTACGGCGAAGGGTCCGCAGTCCTCTTCCGCATGCACCACAGCATCGCCGACGGCATCACTCTGACGCGGGTGCTGCTGTCGTTGACGTCCTCACAGGACACTCACGCCGGGTTCGTCGCCCCGCCGGCAGGTTCCGGTCCGGTCGACATGGCGGTGGAGCTGTCCCGCACCGCGGTCAGGCAAGGGTGGCGCACCGTCCGTCATCCGTCGCGGGTCCTCGGCGCCACCCGCGCCGGCCTGCGAGGCGGCCGTCGCCTGCTGCATCTTGCGACGATCCCGCAGAAGCCACGCAGTGCGTTGGCAGGCGGAGTCGGACGGGCGAAGAACGTGCGCTGGACCGATCCGTGGCCGCTCGACGAGGTCAAGTCGATCGGCCGCGCCGCGGGAGTAACGGTCAACGACGTGCTGCTCGCGACACTGTCCGACGCGCTGGGTCGCTACCTGGTCGAGGAGGGCACCCCGCTGGACGCGGTGCGGGTCATGGTGCCCGTGAATCTGCGTCCCCTTGACCAACCACTGACCGCGGATCTCGGCAATGTGTTCGGGGAGTTCATCGTGTCGCTGCCGACCGGCGAGATGCCTGCGGACGTCCGCTTGAACCGTATGCACGCGATCGTGGAGGAACTCAAAGGCTCCCCGGAGGCAGTGGTCGCCTACCTGACGCTGGTGGCCATCGGTCTTCTCCCCGGCCCCGTGGAGGATCTGTCCACCCGGGTCTTCAGCGGCAAGGTGGTGGCAACGGTGAGCAACGTCCCCGGCCCACGCAGCACGGTCCACCTGGCCGGCACTCCGGTAGCGGGCATCATCGGCTGGGTGCCGGGGGCGTCCGACGTGGGGCTGGGGGTCTCGATGTTCTCCTACGCCGGGGGTGTTCGGGTGGGGATCCTGGCCGACGCGACACTCATCCCGGATCCCGACCGCTTGTGCACGCATCTGCAGGAAAGCCTCGTGGACCTCGCTGCGTCGGTTGCGAGGTAGACAAACACGACTGCGGCGCACCCCGGTCAGGAGTGCGCCGCAGTCGTGTGTCGGCTCAGGCCAGGTCGAAGCGGTCCAGCATCATGACCTTGTCCCACGCCGCCACGAAGTCCGCAACGAACTTCTCCTTGGCGTCGTCGCTGGCGTAGACCTCTGCCAGCGAGCGCAGGATGGAGTTCGATCCGAACACCAGGTCCACCCGGCTCGCGGTCCACTTGAGTTCGCCGGTCTCCCGGTCGCGGCCCTCGAAGATCTCGTCGGTGTCCGAGGTGGGCTGCCAGGTCGTCCCCATATCCAGCAGGTTGACGAAGTAGTCGTTCGTCAACGCGCCGACCTGTCCGGTGAGCACGCCGAGATCCGAGCCGTCGTGGTTCGTGCCGAGGACGCGCATGCCACCGAGCAGCACGGTCATCTCCGGCGCGGTCAGCGAAAGCAGGTTCGCCTTGTCGACCAGCAGGGTCTCCGCTGGAAGGGTGTTGCCCTTCGCGAGGTAGTTGCGGAAACCGTCGGCCTTGGGCTCGAGCACCGCGAACGACTCCACGTCGGTCATCTCCGCACTTGCGTCGGTGCGACCCGGGGTGAATGGGACGGTGATCTCCAAGCCCGCCGCCTTGGCGGCCTGCTCCACACCGGCGCAGCCGGCCAGGACGATCAGGTCGGCCATCGACACCTGCTTGGAGCCCGCGTTGAACTCCTGCGCGATGCCCTCCAGGGTCCCGAGCACCTTCGCCAACTCCGCCGGGTTGTTGACCTCCCAGTCGTTCTGCGGCGCAAGACGCACCCGGGCGCCGTTGGCGCCACCGCGCTTGTCCGAGGAACGGAAGGTCGATGCCGAGGCCCACGCGGTCGACACCAACTGCGACACGGTCAGGCCGGTGGCGAGCACCTTCTGCTTGAGGGCCGCGATGTCCGCGTCGTCGATCAACTCACCGGTCACGGGTGGGACCGGGTCCTGCCAGATCAGTTGCTCCGCGGGAACCTCAGGGCCGAGATAGCGGGAAACGGGACCCATGTCGCGGTGTGTGAGCTTGAACCACGCCTTCGCGAACGCTGTGGCGAACTCGTCGGGGTTCTCCAGGAACCGCCGGGAGATGGGCTCGTAAATCGGGTCCATCCGCAGCGCCAAGTCGGTGGTCAGCATCACCGGGGCGTGGGTCTTCGACGGGTCGTGCGGGTCCGGCACCGTGGTGCTGGCCGCCGGGTCGGTGGGGACCCACTGCCAGGCGCCGGCCGGGCTCTTGGTCAGGTCCCAGTCGTAGGCGAACAGCGTCTCGAAGTAGCTGTTGTCCCATGCGATCGGGGTCGGGGTCCACGCTCCCTCCAGGCCACTGGTGATCGTGTCGTCTCCGGATCCGGTGCCGTAGCTGTTCTGCCAGCCCAGACCCATCTCCTGCAGTGGCGCCGCCTCCGGCTCCGGGCCGATGTGGCCCTCGGGGACGGCGGCACCGTGCGTCTTGCCGAACGTGTGGCCGCCGGCGATCAGCGCGACGGTCTCTTCGTCGTTCATCGCCATTCTGGCGAACGTCTCCCGGATATCGCGGGCGGCCGCCAATGCGCTGGGCTCGCCGTTGGGGCCCTCGGGGTTGACGTAGATGAGGCCCATCTGGACCGCCGCCAATGGGTTCGCCAATTCGCGGTCACCGCTGTAGCGCTCGTCGCCCAGCCAGGTGTCCTCGTTGCCCCAGTTGACCTGGGTCGGCTCCCACACGTCCTCGCGTCCGCCGCCGAAGCCGAACGTCTCGAAGCCCATGGACTCCAGTGCCACGTTGCCCGCCAGGACCATGAGGTCTGCCCAGGAGAGCTTCTTGCCGTACTTCTTCTTCACCGGCCACAGCACGCGGCGGGCCTTGTCCAGGTTCGTGTTGTCGGGCCAGCTGTTGAGCGGGGCGAACCGCTGGTCGCCGTTTCCGGCGCCGCCGCGTCCGTCACTGATCCGGTAGGTGCCGGCACTGTGCCAGGCCATGCGGATGAACAGCGGGCCGTAGTGACCGTAGTCTGCCGGCCACCAGTCCTGCGAGGTGGTCATGACCTCGGTGATGTCCTGCTTCACTGCCGCCAGGTCGAGGCTGTTGAACTCGGCGGCATAGTCGAACGCCTCGCCCATCGGGTCCAGCTTCTCCGAGTTCTGGGTGAGGACCGACAGATCGAGGGACTCCGGCCACCAGTCCCGGTTCGAGACGGGCCGGTGGTGGACGACCGGGCACTCGCCGGTGCTTGCGACATCTTCAGACAACGTGATCCTCCTGAGGTTGGGTGTGGCGGTTCTTCTTCTCGGTCATGTGGCGGGTACGGCTGTGCAGTCCGGGCATGTGCCCCAGTAGATGACCTCGGCCTCGTCGAGGGAGAAGCCGTGATCGTCGGCGGGGTGCAGGCAGGGCATCTCGCCGACGGCGCAGTCGATGTCGACGAGACGTTCGCACGACCGGCAGATGAGGTGGTGGTGGTTGTCGCCGACGCGGTCCTCGTAGCGGGCGGGGGACCCCGCGGGCTGGATGCGCCGGATGATCCCCTTGTCGACCAGGATGCCGAGCGCGTCGTACACCGACTGCCGAGAGATGGTCCCGAGTTCCTCGCGCACGGCCTCGGTCACTGCCTCGGCGGTGATGTGGGGGGTGTTCGAGACGGCGCGCATGACGGCGAGTCGCTGAGCGGTGACCTGCAGGCCCGTGCTGCGCAGCACGCTCCCGAACTCCTGACGCATGGCGTCAAACCTACAAGAAGACGTGGAGAGTGTCCAGAATTGGACATAGTCCATTTCGGTCAAGGTTTCGCAACAGGTGCCGACACTGCAGATATGGACAGCCACCTCGGGCAGGCCATACGGGGTGGCGTGCGTGTGCCTGAACAACGGGCGTTCGTGACGGATCGGTTCGACCCGTTTCGTGATCAGAGTCTGCAATTGGTGATGAACCATGCCCCAGTGGCCATGAACCTGTCGAGCCCCGAGGGTGAGTTGCTCCGCGTGAATCCGGCGATGTGCGCCTTCCTCGGCCGAGACGAGCGAACTCTGCTGAGCATGAAGTGGCAGGCCCTGACCC
>CALFYG010000190.1 GCA_937952095.1 uncultured Micrococcales bacterium
GGGATGAGCCGGCCGCCGATGTAGCCGGTCGCTCCGGTGACGAGCAGACGCATTCCGTAAGTGTCGCTCAGCCCCCGGGCCTGCGCATCCCGACTCACATGGGGGTGGGTGGATCCAGCGGCATGCCGCGCACGGCGTTTGTGGGCTGGTTGATCATGCTGTTGGCCGCCATCACGAGGTAGTCCCACATCTGTGCATCCAGTTCCGGTGGGAGTTCGCGGTCGTTGAGCGCGTCGCGCATGTGCTTGAGCCATACGTCCCGGTGGTGTTCTGTGATCTCGAAGGGTGCGTGTCGCATCCGCAGTCGGGGATGCCCGCGCTCTTCTGAATAAGTGCGTGGGCCTCCCCAGTACTGCTCAAGGAACATGCGCAGGCGCCGTTGCGCCGGCCCCAGATCCTCCTCCGGGTACATGGGTCGCAGGTCGGGATCGGCAGCGACGCCGGTGTAGAAGTCCGCGACCAGCGCCTCGAAGAAGTCCGGGCCTCCGAACTCCTCATATGGGGTCGTCATGCCACCAACGTATCGCGCGGTTCGCTCGGGGAGTCCACGTCACTTCGGCGGCTGCTGGCCACCCGGTCCGCCGGCGCCCGGCGGGTACGGTCGCACCACGATGGGGACCCGCACGCCCGCCCTGTCGAAGGACTCCTTGACCCTCGCGCGGATGGCCCGCGTCAGCGGGATCTGCTTCTCCGGGGCGGCCTTCGCGATCACCTTGATGAAAACCGCTTCACCGCTCACAGACTCCACGCCCGCGTACGTGGGTTTGCCCAGAAGCATGTCGTCGTACTGCGGGTCGCCGTACATGTCCTCGGCCACAGCGTTGATGCACTCGCGTACCTTGTCGAGGTTCTCGTCGTACGCGACGGGGATGTCGACAGCGGCCAGTACCCAGCCCTGCGACTGGTTCGCCACGCGCAGGATCTCGCCGTTGCGCACGTACCAGACCACGCCGGACAGGTCGCGCAGCCGGGTGATCCGAAGCGTGACGTCCTCGACCACGCCCACCGCCTCGCCGAGGTCCACCAGATCGCCGACGCCGTACTGATCCTCGAACACCAGGAAGATCCCGGACAGATAGTCCTTGACCAGACTCTGTGCCCCGAACCCTAGCGCCACGCCGAGCACGCCCGCGCTGGCGAGCAGCGGCGCCACGTCGATGCCCAGGATCGGCAGGATGAGCAGCAGCGCGATGATCAGCACGGTCGCCGTGATGACCGACCGCAGGAGTGCTCCGATCGCCTCGGCGCGCTGCTGACGCCGCTGACTCATCAGGACTTCGCTGAGCTCCTGCGTGCGTTCGGCGCGCCGGGTCTCGCCGAGGCGTTCCCTGCGGCCCTGAGCGGCCATCCGCTTGATGATGCGGTTGAGGACCGCGACCGAGATCCACCGGATCGCCACCGCGAGCAGGACGATGATGAGGATCTGAAGTGGGGGACCTTGGAGGTACTCCCACAGGTTGCTGGCCTGGTCCACCCCACCATTGTGCGTACGGACTCGCATGGGTTGCGCACTGTCGGCAGAATCGGGGGCATGGCCTCGCACGACAAGCAGCCCGACCGTGTTCCGCTGAACTCCGAGGGTGAGGAACACCGATACGGCAAGCCCCCGGGTCCGGGGGACTGGAAGCCGATCGCACGCATCGTCGCGCTGGTGGTGCTCGTGGTCTTCAGTCTGCTGTTCTTCCTGCTGAACAGGGAAACAGTCGAGGTCAGTCTTGTGGTGACAACGGTGACGATCCCACTGATCTGGATCCTGATCGGCACGTTCCTGGCGGGTGCGGCCGTGATGTACCTGTTGCTGATGCTCCGCCGGCGCTCGGCCCGCAAGGCACGCAAGTCGTGAGTCTGCACGATGTGAGCGCCCTGGAGCAGGCCGCCGCGATCCGCTCAGGTGAGATCACGGCGGTCGAACTCGCCGAGCACTACCTGGGCCGGGGGGAGGGTGTGCCCGGCGCCTACGTGGTGCTCACGCCGGATGTCGCCATCGAGCAGGCACGCGCAGCCGACACCGCGGTGGCGGCCGGCGAGGCGCACGGCCCCCTGTTCGGCGTCGTGTGCCCGGTGAAGGATCTGAACTTCATGGTCGGTGCGAACGCGCGGATGGGCTCGGCGGTGTTCGATCTGACGTCCTACGAGGATGACTACGTCGTTCAGGCCATGCGTGAGGCGGGACTGGTGTTCACCGGCAAGACGACGACGCCGGAGTTCGGTCTTCCCTGCTACACCGAACCCGAACCGGAGGTGAGCGCGCCGGCACGCTGCGTCTGGGATCCTCGCCGCACCGCGGGAGGATCGTCCGGCGGTGCGGCGGTGGCTGTCGCAGCCGGGCTGGCCCCGATCGCGCACGGCTCCGACGGTGGTGGGTCGATCAGGATCCCGGCATCGGCGAACGGGCTCGTGGGGATCAAGCCGAGCCGCGGGCGCGTGAGCAACGGCCCCATCCGCGACCCGATCGGCGACCTTGTGACGAGCGGTCCGATCGCCCGTACGGTGGCGGACGCCGCCGCGCTGCTCGATGTCATGGCCCGGGAATTCCCGGGGGACCCTTTCCACGCGCCGCCGCCGTCTACCGGATTCTTGGCGGCCGCCCGGGCTCCGGTCGGGACACTGCGCATCGGACTGCTCACCGAGCCGATCATCGCCGATGTGCCGATCGACCCGGAGTCGGTGACTGCGGCCGAGCAGACGGCCAGGTGGCTCGAGGAACTCGGTCATGAGGTCGTGCCGATCGGCCGGCCCTTCGGCCCCGACTTGGTGGCGCAGTTCGAGGCGGTCTGGCACACCCTCGCCCTGCTCACCCCGGTGATGCCTGACGATGAGCAGCGACTGCAGCCTCTGACCCGCCACCTGCGTGACCTGGGCCGGCAGGTCACGGGTATCCAGTTGGCAATGGCGGTCTCGCTGCTGCGTATCCAGACCCGGGCGACGTTGGCCGCATGGGCCGGGTTCGACGCTGTGGTGATGCCGACCGTGAACGGGGTGGCGCCGTTGGTGGAGGACATCGTCGATCGTGCGGATCCGGCCCGCGATTTCGAGAATCAGAAGCGGTGGGCCGCTTTCACCGCCGCATTCAACATGACGGGCCAGCCCGCCATCAGCGTGCCGATGCATTGGACCGCGGAGGGGCTGCCGATCGGCGTGATGCTGGTCGGCAAGATGTTCGGTGAGGAGACGTTGATCGGACTCGCCGCGCAACTCGAGCAGGCGCACCCTTGGTCCGATCGGAAGCCGGAGGTCTGGTGAGCGCGCGCGATCAGTTGGCCACTTCCTGTGGGGTGGCCACCGAGTACTGGGACCTCGGAGGGTCACTGCGGGTGGTGCCGGAATCAACGGTCGAATCCACACTGCAGGCCCTCGGCGTGCAGGCCGACGATGAAGCCGACTACGAGGCGGCCCTGGCGCACCGGCGCCGGGATCACTGGGAGCGGACGCTGCCTCCGTTGTGGGTGGTCCGCGAGCAGGACACCAACGGGCCGTGGGTCCATCACCCCGACGGCAAACCCCCGCTGATCTGGGTGGAGCTCGAAGGCGGGGGCCGGCGCTACGACCTGCCCTGCGAGCCTGTCGAGAACCACCGGATCGGAGACCAGCGCCTCACCGAGTCGCGCATCCTGCTGCCTCCGGACCTGCCGATGGGCTGGCACAGGTTGTGGGTCCAGCAGGAGGACGGGGTGCGCCAGGACAATGCACTGGTCGTCGCGCCGAGGCGCCTGCCGGAGGCCCCGCGCGGCTGGGGACTGGCCATCCAGCTGTACTCCGTGCGGTCGCACCGGTCGTGGGGGCTCGGCGACCTCGAGGATCTCGCGGACCTCGGTGTGTGGGCCGCACATGAACTCGGCGCAGACTTCGTCCTGGTCAATCCGTTGCACGCGGCCGCCCTCGTGACGCCGATGGAGAACTCGCCGTACCTTCCGTCGACCCGCCGATTCGGACATCCGATCTACATCCGCCCGGAGAAGATCGAGGAGCACGGGTATCTGCCGGCCGACGATGTCGCGCTCGTGTCCGCCCTCGCCGAGGAGTTGCGGGTGCGCAATGAGAACGCCGACCTGCTGGACCGCGACGCCGTGTGGGCGGGCAAGCGGCAGGCACTCGAGAAGATCTTCGAGGTGCCGAGGTCTCCTGCCCGGAAGGTGGCCTTCAACGCGTTCCTCGAGGAGGAGGGCGAGGACCTGCAGGC
>CALFYG010000191.1 GCA_937952095.1 uncultured Micrococcales bacterium
AGGATTTAGGTTCCTGTGTCTACGGACGTGGGAGTTCAAGTCTCCCCACCCGCACCACTGTTCCTCCCAACCAGAAGCACCCCGAGCAGCCATCCGCCGAGAGCGCCCGCCGCCCCACATCCCAGCACCGTGGCGAACCGCATCCAAGCCGGCACCTGGACCGTTGGCTCGCCCCCGGAGACCACGAGCAGGACCCCGATCAGGACACCCGCGACAGCGCCGTCTCGAGCCGCCATCCAGGTCCGGTACCAGCGCGCCGAACGCCACCACACGGCGAGCGAGGTGGCACCGGCAATGACCACCCAGACCACGAACCCAACAGGTGGCGGTTTATCGGCTGCTGCCAGCCCCAACCCCACCAGGACCACGAAGAGCGCTGACGCGACGAGGATCCTCAAGCCCGCGGTGTCCCCAGCGTCGGCGTGCCGTGGACCCACTCGTCTCCGGTGACCTGATCAAGCATGAAGGCAGCGAGGTCCGCACGGCTGATCGCGTTGGCGTGTTCCGGCCGGAAGCGCGGGGAGACCTCGTAACGGCCGGTCGCCGGACCGTCGGTCAGCCTGCCCGGTCGCACCAGGATCCAGTCGAGGTCACTGGCCCGGATGATCGTCTCAGCGTGACGCATGTCCTCGTATCCGCCGTTGAGCCACAGGGGTTTGACGATGTGTTTGTACGGCCACAATTCACTGGGGTCGTCGAGTTCCACCCCCGCTGAAGTGGTGTAGATCAGGCGGCGGCACGCAACCTCGTCCATCGCCGCGATGAAGGTCTTCGCGCTGTCCGAGTACAGCGTGGTCGTGGCCGGTCCGCGCACATGTCGCCGGAACCCCAAGACGCTGATGGTCGCATCACACCCCTCGATGACCCGACGGGCGACCGCTACGTCGAGCGGATCACCCACCACGACCCGCAGGCCGCCATGGTCAACCAGTGCCCCCTCGTGGCGCACTGACGCGACCACCTCCCACCCACGGCCCAGCGCCTGATCCACCAACTCCATTCCCGTTTCACCGGTAGCACCGAAGATCGCGATCCTCATGATCCGATCCTGTCATTGAGTTCGCCATGACTCTCCGCTTCTGCCACGATGTCCCCCGTGCGACTTGTGGTGCTCAACTGGCTGGGACTGCTTCTCAGCACGGGGCTGGGCATCAGCGTCGGGATCCTGCTGCGCCGCCATTTGCAGCGCCGCGAACCGGCCGCCGGTGGCGAGGAATCAGCGACAGGTCTCTTCACCGACGCGATCGCCTACGTCAGCGGCGTTCTGGGGATCATGCTCGGCCTGATGCTCTTCTTCTCAGTGCAGGTCTACGAGGAGGTGCGGCAGAGTGCACGCGAGGAGGCGGTCGCTCTGGCCGACGTGTTCGAGAGCGCGGACTTCTTCCCCACCTCGCCGGGCGACGAGGTGCGCCGGGACACCATCTGTCTGATGCGCTCAGTGGCCACCGACTCGTGGACTTCGGCGGCGCGCGCTGACCTGACCGGCGATGAGAACACCGCGGCGTGGGCGGCCCAGGTCCGGTCGAGTGTCGCAAGCCTGCCCACCCGCACGGCCACGCAACAAGAAGCGCAGGCCCAGATGATGACGGCCTTCCAGGAGGCCCAGAACGCCCGTCAGAAGCGGATCCTGTCGTCAGCCTTCAACCTGCCTCTGATCGTGTGGATCGTCATCGACCTCGGCGTGTTCGTGTTCGCAGCCCTGATGATGATCAGCCTGCCGAACCGTCCCCGCACCGCACTGGTGCTGATCGGCGCGTGTCTGCTGTTCACAATGGGAGTCGTCGGCGCGCTGAGCATGTTCGCCACACCATTCACCAAGATCGGTGTGTCCGTGCAACCCGATGACATCGAAGGGGCACTGCTGCGTCTGGAGGACATCTACCCCGACAAGGACTGGTCGCCCTGTGAGCGGTTGGCGGTCTCCGAGTTCGGCTGAGTCGTGTCGTAGGGCGTCATAGGCACACCCTCCGGCCGGCGCATCAGCGCCTCCAGATCCGGCCGTCGTTCGTCCTCATGGCCGGTCGCATCGAAGTAGATCCCGTTGCGCTGTGACGGCATACGTTCGTCCATCAACGAGAGCAGTGTGTAGGCCCGCTCGTCCGCGGGGAAGAGATTGTTGATATCGACCCCGCGCGGCCACAAGCGCCAGGCCCACACGACCGAGGCCTCGTAGGCGAACACGATGGAGTTGGACGCCAGGAACAGCACGGAGATGAACGCGACCACTGTGGTCATCGCCCCGTAGACGGCCGAAGAGTTGTTGAGGAATCTCGCGGTGATCGCTCCGGCCAGCGCCAGGATCAGGGTGAAGGCCAACCCGCCGGCGAGCGCCCCCACCACCAACTCCTTGCCGCGGATGGGACGCCGGGCGAGGATCTTCGGCGCCGCGAACAAGATCGACGCGACCACCAGGAAGGTCACGACTCCGCTGGCGAACCCCTGCCAGGCGGCCGGCAGGTACTGCCCGGAGAGCAACGACGCCCCCGCGACGATGATCACACCGATGCCGATGAGCAACAACATGAGCAGGACTCGGACGTAACGCGGGCCGAAGCCGTACCGGAAGCGGTACGGCACGCAGAAGACCTGGTTGACCATCGCATACAGCGCGAAGGCACTTCCGGTACCCGCCAGGAGCAGACCGATGAGTGCGATCCAGAAGGCAGCGCCACCGCTGGGCAGTGTGTTGTAGGAGTTGATGATCTGGTCCTGGTACTCCGGCGGCACGACCTGCTCCACGAGTTGATTGACCAGGTCGGGGTTGTTGTCGGCGATGGTGCGCAGGACGGCGTACCCGCCGATGGCCAACGGGAAGATGCCGAGGAAGAAGTAGTAGGCCAGCAGGGCCGCAAGTCGGCTTCCCTCGTCGTCGGCGTACTTCTTGAAGACCGCGTAGCCGAAGGCGACCGGAGCGAAGCGTGCCTGTGCCTTGTCGACCAGGCGTCCCGCTCCTAGGACGACCTTCTCGACCCTGCCCGCCACCCCGGTGTGTGAGGTGGGTGGAGGCCCCGCCGCGTAGTCGCGATCGGGGTCACTCCAGGGCTGGTAGAACGCGTCGTCGCGCTGGTCGGAGGACACTCACCAGATCCGGACGCGCTCGACCGGATCACGCCACATCCCATCGCCGGGCTGGACGTCGAAGGCGTCGAAGAATGCATCGGTGTTGACGAGGGTGCCGAACACGCGGTACTCAGGCGGGGAATGCGGGTCGATCGTGACCCGTCGGATCGTCTCCTCCGGGCGGGTCTTCGCACGCCAGACGTGGGTGAATCCGACGAAGAAGCGCTGCTCACCGGTCAGCCCATCGATCACCGGCGCGGGTTCGGCGCCCAAGGACAACTGGTACGCGCGGAAGGCGACGGCGAGCCCCGACACATCCGCGATGTTCTCGCCGAGGGTCAACTCGCCGTTGAGGTGGTAGCCCTCCACCGGCTCGTAGGCGGCGTACTGCTCCACCAGCACCTTGGTCCGGTCCGAGAAGGCCTCATGGTCTGAGTCCGACCACCAGTTGCGCAGGTTCCCGGACCCGTCGAACTGACAGCCCTGGTCGTCGAACCCGTGGGAGATCTCGTGACCGATCACCGCGCCGATCGCCCCGTAGTTGACGGCGTCGTCGGCCGCCATTGTGAAGAACGGCGGCTGCAGGATCGCGGCCGGGAAGACGATCTCGTTCATCTCGGGGTTGTAGTAAGCGTTCACCGTCTGCGGGTTCATGTGCCACTCGTGCCTGTCCACCGGACCCCCGAGTTTGTTCACCTCGTAGTCGTGGTGCCACCGGCGGGCCGCCCGAACCGAGGCGATGAGGTCGCCGGGGACGAGCCGCATGTCCGAGTAGTCCTTCCAGACGTCCGGGTACCCGATCTTCGCGGTGAACATCTTGAGCTTGGCGTGCGCCTCCTGCTTGGTCTGGTCCGTCATCCAGTCCAGACCGTCGATCGACTGCTCGAAGGCCGCGAGCAGGTTGTCGACGAGTTCGAGCATGCGCGCCTTGTTCTCCGGCGGGAAGTGCTCAGCCACGTACTCCTGGCCGAGGGCCTCTCCGACCATGCCCTCCACGAGGTCGACGCCGCGCTTCCAGCGGGGGCGCATCTGCGGCACCCCGCGCAGCACCTTGCCGTAGAAGTCGAAGGAGGCCTGCACGGTCTCCTCGGACAGCAGTCCCGTGAACGAGCTGAGGATCCGCCAGCGCAGGTACGGCCGCCAGTCCTCCAGCGGGATCTCCTGCAGCAGTTGCGCGTAGGCCTGGGCGTAGTCGGGCTGGGCGATGTTGAGTGTCTCGATGCGATCGATGACACCGACACTTCGCAGGTAGGCGTCCCAGTCGTAGCCGGGGGTGAGATCGGACAGTTCACCGAGGCGGTACTGGTTGTAGGTCTTCACAGGGTCCCGGTTGGCGACCTGCGACCAGTGCAGCTGCGCGAGGCGGGTCTCAAGATCCACGATGCGTGCGGCATCGTCGGCAGTCCCTACGCCGCACCGCTGCAGCATCGAACCGACATGCTCGAGATAGGCCGCACGCACCTGGGCGAAGTTCTCCTCGAGGTAGTAGTCGCGGTCAGGCAGGCCGAGCCCGCTCTGCCACATGTCAAGTACATATCTGGTGGAGTCGCGGTTGTCCTGGTGCACCGCCCCACCGATGGGAGACCCCACACCCTCCCGCTCGAGACGCCCGAACAGTTCCGGCAACTCCGCGACCGACGTCACGGCATCGACCTGCTCGAACAGATCCATGATCGGTGACAGCCCCGCGGCGTCGATCGCGTCGAGGTCCATGAACGCGTTGAACAGCACGGCGATCCGGCCGGCGTTGCTGTCCGGGTCCGGGGACTGCGCCGACAGCCGTTCGATGATGGCCTTGAGTTGCTCCTGGGCGGTGTCGTGCAACTCCGTGAACGATGCGAACTCCGCCTTGTCCTCGGGGATCTCGTACGTGTCGAGCCACTTGCCGAGCCAGTGCCGGTAGAAGTCGTCCTGCGGACGCACGCCGCCGTCCTGCCATTGCAGGTTGAGTGTCATAGGGCAACCCTAAATGGGCCCCCGGCCACCTGGCACGAGATGCCGCGACACCAACGCCCGGAAAGCCCGACCGCGATGGCTGATCGCGTGCTTCTCATCCGCACTCAACTCGGCAGTGGTGTGCGGACCGGACGCCGTCTGCACCTCGAAGATGGGGTCGTAGCCGAATCCGTTGTCACCCCGTGGGCTGGTGGTCAGCACCCCACGCAGTTCCCCTATCTCCACGGCCTCCCGGCCGTCGGGCCAGACCGCCACCGCAGCGCAGACGAAGCGAGCACCACGGTGTTCCGCGGGGACATCGCCCAGCTGGGCCAGAAGCAGTTCGAGGTTCGCACGGTCATCACCGTGCCGCCCGCACCAGCGCGCGGAGAAGACCCCCGGCGAACCGCCCAGGACGTCGACCGCGAGACCAGAGTCGTCGGCGATCGCGGGCAGGCCCGTCAGCGCGCAGGCTTCACGCGCCTTGAGCAATGCGTTCTGCTCGAACGTCACCCCCGTTTCCCGGGTGTCCGGGATGTGCACGTCATCGAGGTCGAGCAACTCCTCGGTGACTCCGGCGTCCGACAGGATCGCCGAGAGCTCCGCAAGTTTGCCGCGGTTACGTGTGGCGAGGACCAGCGTCACGAGCTGCCGCCGGGCTGCGCACCACCTGCCACCGTCGCGGGCCCGCCGTCCAGCAGGCGCCCTCGAGCCTTGCCGTCAGCGGCCAGCGCCGACTCCTGCAGTGCGGTCAGTTCGGCGCATCCGCTCTGGGCCAACGCCAGCAGCGCGTCGAGGGTGCTCCGCTCGAAGGGCTCGCCCTCGGCAGTGCCTTGGACCTCGACGAAGCGGCCGTCACCGGTCATCACCACGTTCATGTCGGTGTCGGCGTTCACGTCGTCGTCGTAGTGCAGGTCGAGCCGTGGTTCACCATCGACCACCCCGACGCTGACTGCGGCCACGGAATTGCGAAGGGGCCACTGTGAGATCAAACCCTCGCTCTGCGCCCACGCACAGGCGTCGGCCACGGCCAGATAGGCACCCGTGATCGCGGCTGTTCGGGTCCCACCGTCCGCCTGCAGGACGTCACAGTCCACCTGGATCGTGTTCTCACCGAGCAGCGCGTCGTCCACGGCCGCCCGCAGCGCACGGCCGATGA
>CALFYG010000192.1 GCA_937952095.1 uncultured Micrococcales bacterium
TGTCCGCGCCGCGTGCTCATGCGACCGCCAGCGCCCCCGCCCCCTGGGCCGTAACGTTCACCTGGATCGGCTGCGACGGGTCGCACGTCAACGCGATGGACGAGATGAACGCGGGCCCGCTGTAGGTCTTCCCCGTCACCGCCGTACACGTCAGCGTCCCGTCGGGAACCCCATCCGAGTCCGCGTCCCAGTCGAACGGGAACGCCACCCGCGCGGGCAGGATGTTCGCCAGCGACGAGCCCGCAACCGCCGTCAGGTCGCCCGTCCCCACGAAGTCGTACCGGATCTCCGTCTGGTTCCCGCGCTGGGCCTCCACCTCCCAGCCCGTCACGACGATCGCGCCGGCCAGGGTCGGATCGGTCCCGTCCTCCGTCAGCTTGAACGTCGCCGTGCCCGCCGCCGTGCCCATGTCGCCCGGGTCGGGGCCCGCGTTGATCGAGGTCGTCCCGTCCACCAGCGCCGTGTAGGACCCGCCCCACGAGCCCACCCCGGGCCGGGCGTAAGGGGTCTTCACCACCGAGCCCGTCAGCGGCACCCACGCATGCACCTCGCTGGTGATGTTCAGGTTGTACCGCAGCATGTTCGTCGCGTACCCGGCCGTGCCGAAGGTGATGAACCCCGAGTTGCCGAGCCGCGGCGTGGCGCGGGGCCACAGGGCCTCCAAGTCCACCTGCCAGGTGTAGATCCCCGCGAGGTTCTGAAGGGCCGTGGTGGGCGAGGACTGCCACGACAGCACGTCGATCGCGGGGATGTCCTTTCGCACCCGGAAGCGGCGGAACCGCAGCGCCGTGTTCGTCATGTGGTACCGATCCTCGGCCGTGCCCCCGCGGGCGGAGGACGCCGAGCCCCACGAACCGACCGATCCATCCTGCCAGACTGCGGGAACGCCCATGATTCAACCTCCCGGCCTACTTGCTCATGTGGGCCGTGTACGTCTCAATGAAGTGCCAGTGATCCCGAACGTGGGCGCTCTCGTGCCCCGTGGGAATGAACGAGGCGATGCCCCACGTCGAGCCCGCCGCCGCAAGGTCCAGCTTGTGCCGGTTGAACCCGTAGGTGGGGGCCGTCGATGGCGCGGTGGAATCCCAGTTGCCCCGCAGGCGGTCGATGATGGTGGAGCAGTTCGCCAGACCCGAACGCCGCAGGTCAAAGATGTGGAACTGGAGCTGGACCGTGATCGAGTCCATGTCGAACCCCGACCACTGCCCCTCCTCCGACGCCGACACGTCGCCCACCACGATCGGGAACCCGCCGAACGTGGTCGGGTTGTCGATGTCGCCGAAGAAGAACTGGAGCCGATCCCCTGCCTCGGTCCCATCGACGTACAGCAGCCCGCCCGACGCGAGCAGGCCGCCCGTGCCGGTGTCGGCGCGGGCTCGGTTGAAACAGGCGAGGGTGAGCTTGGCGAGGTTCATGCGTTCAGGAATCCCACAAATCTGTGGACTTACCGGCGGTCGATGGGGGTTGTCGGGATGTCTGCGATGTGGGGCACCGGGTCATTTGGCAACCTCCCAGGTTGCAAGTCGCCCCCGGATCTCCGACACCCCCGAGCGGATGTCGGCGAGCGCTGCGTAGATGGCCGCGATCCTGTCGTCTTGCTTGTCCACGTCCGACCGCAGTTCCAGGATCTGCGACTGCTGGCCGTTCAACTTCTCCTCGAACACCGCCTTGGCGACGTAGAGGGAGATGACGACCGAGATCACCGGAACGGCGATCGGCATGAGCGCCTCGAACCACCTCACAGTGGTCTCGTTTGCCTGGATGCCCTGACGTGATGCGTTCATGGTGAAAGCCCCTCAACGGATGGGGTTATGAGTTCCCGTTCTTTGCCCGCAGCAGCTCGGGCAGGAGCATCGCCATCTCCTGCCGCAGTTCCTCGCGGGACTTGTCCCACGCCGAGTTGTGGGTCTTGATCTTGTCTTCGTACCGCGCGGCGGTGGCCTCTTCGACCTTCTTCTTGGCGCGGCTGATCAGCACGCTGGCGATGGTGCCGGCGCCCGTGATGCCCGCCAGCCCGGAAGCAAGCGGGTCAAGTTGGAACTGACCGACGGCGGCCCCGACAAACGGGATCGACTTCAGGGAGTTCCACGCCATCGCCCGCTGCTGGCGCTGCCGCTCGAACTCCGCCATCGTCACTTCACGCAGGTCCCGCAGCGAGTCAATCGCCGCCCGCAAATCAGCCTGCGAGCCCTCGAACTCGGCCACCACCTCGGCCACGTCCGTCTCGGCCTGGCTCTGCGCCTTGGCGAGAGCGATCTTGAACGCCGTCTCGGCCTTCGCCTGCTCAGACTCGATCTTGCGTTCCCGCTCGATAGAGAGTTGGGCGTACTGATCGGCCGTCAACTCCTGCCCCGTCTCGGGGTCCTTGATCGTCGGCTGGAAGTCGATAGCCCCGCACCCGCTCATCGCCACCAGCGCAGCAATTCCGATCAGCAGCATCCCCAGTGCCAGCAGAGACCCGCCCCATCGGCACGCACAGACCTTGCCCTCACGGCAGCAACTCATCGGGCGCCTCCAATCGCGGCGCTCGCCGCGGCGTTGATGTGCTTCTTCATCGCCCCGCGCATCGCGCCGAGCATCTTGTCCCGCGACCGCGCGAACACCGGGCGGAACCACGGCCGGGCCGCGATCGTCACCCGCGGCTTCAGCACAAAGACCGCATCCCCCCCGCCCTTGGTGTCGCCCTTGCCCTCGCGGATGACGAGGATCAGGTTCCCCGCCTTCGACGTGAACACCGACCCCTTGAACACCGACAGGTCCGGGTTCCGCTCCCGCAACAGCTCCGCCCGCCGGTTCACCGGGATCGTGAGGTACTTCTTGGTGAGCGGCTTGATGGTCCCGCCGAGCTCGAGGATTCGGGCGTGCTTGGCGACGTTGAACACCGTCGCCCGGTACCGGCCCGGCGCCGCCGGGGCCATCCGTAGCCCCCACAACAGCGATCCCTGCTGGCGCCCGTGCTTCACCCGCGGGGGTGTGCCGGGCGCGGACGGCGCCGAGCCCCGTTGCAAAGCCCGGCCGAACTCGCCCTGCACCGCGACGGCCGCGGCGTTGATCCCGGTGGCGACCGCCTGGGGCAGCACGCTCCGCGCCCAGTCGTCCCCGCGCCATGTGAAGGATGCACGGCTCATGACGCCAGCACCTCCGCCAGCCGCACGGACTGGATCACGTCCTGGCCGCCCATGTTCACGCCCGGGCCCTCCACCCGGAACACCTGCCCGACCGTCAGCATCGACGCCCCGTCGAGCCCGTAGACCGCCGAGACGACCACCTGCCAGTCCCGGCCCACCATCAGCGATGCCCCCGCGCCGTTGCGGGTCGGCAACAGGGCCCCGCTGTACCGGATGCCCGTGGGCCCCTGGAAGTCCATCGACAGGGACGACGACTCGGGCATGATCCGCGCCGGCACGTCCGTGTAGGTGTTGCTGGGGTTGGTGATGACCGGAACCCCGTTTGCGGGCGTGTTCGAGGGTGCCTTCAGCGTCACCCGGCAGTTGATGAGGTGGTCGGGGAAGTTCATCCGACGTAGCTCCCCCCGGCCTTCCAGGTCAGAGCCCGCGACTGCCACCACTCAACGCCCGACACCGGGGCCGACCGCGCGGCCCCCCGCGCGTAGTTGTACCCGTTCGTGCTGACGTTCTCGGATTGCAGCCCCTGCGCCTTGCCCGCGCCCCACGCCAGTTCGTCCACCATCTCGCAGACCAACTGCTTCAACCCCGCGGGCATGGTGTCGGAGGTGTACCCGCCCGTGTAGGTGATCGAGATGTTCTTGAAGCCCTCGGGCCAGCAGGGCGACACCCCAAGCCGGGTCGTCTCCAACTGCCCCACGTCATCCACGATGTACCGGCCCTCAGCAGCCCCGATCCGCCAGACCTTCCCGGTCTCGCCGTCCAGGTCCGCCCGGTAGTCGCCCGAGTCCACCGTGGTAGAGTCCCCGGCGTCGTCGATCAGCGCGATGGAAGCGATCGCCGTGATCGGCATGTTCCGCACGATGAAGAACGCCTTGCCGGTGCCGCTGTACTTCTCCGTGCGAGCCGCCGAATCGAACAGCCGTCCGCAGAAGGTCTCGAGCATCGACTGGGCCGAGGCAATCTTCTGGGTCCACACGGCGTCCCGGAGCGTCACCGTGTCGGACACCCCGCGGTGGGCCTTGTATGCGGCGAGGTCGATGATCGCCAAGGCATTACCTCGGGTGGAAGGTGGCGAGCAGATCGCAGGTGGTGATTCCCGTCCCGCCCGACAGCGCGACCTTGCAGAGCACGGCCAGGTACGGACACCCCAGCGTGTCGCCGTAGATGGCCGAGGTCGGGAAGAACTGGAGGTAGTCGGAGTACTTGTAAGTGCCGTCGCGGTGGTCGTTGGTCGGGTCGAGCGTGAGTTCGAGGCCCGCGGCGTCGGAGTCGATCGCGTCCAGCCGCTCGGTGACGAACGTGCCATCGGTGGGGGCCGTGCCCTGCCCGAGAGCCAACTCAATCGCGCCCGGGTCGGCCCCGAAGGGCCAGCCGCCGACGATGATGATGGCGGGCTTGGTGGCGGGGGCGGCGCTGGCGCCCGTGGGGTAGCGGGCGCGGAACGAGACCGAGCCGACGTTGGGCCCGATCTTCATCCACTTCACGTTGGTGGACGTGATCGAAGCCGGGTACAGGCACTCGGCCCCGCTCTGCGCCGTCTTGAGGTCAGCGTGGGCCAGCGTGATGGTCGAGTGGTTCTCGCTGGTCGCGTTGACCTTCGTGAATGACGTTGCCATGGCGCTTGCTCCGGGCGGGGCGGGCGAACCGCTTGTTGCGGACCTGGACGGGCTTCAACTTCTTCGCTTTCAAATCCCCTCCGCCGGCCTTCAGACCGGCGAGGGGTGTATCCGGGTGCCTGCCCGGGTTTGGAGTGGGATCAGGTGACGTACAGCTCCTGGGCGTACCCGCGCTCGCTGACCGAGTTGGGCCACTGCTGCGGCCAGGCCAGGGCGAAGGCGTACGCATACGCGCCCACAGAGCCGTTGCCGCCCTTGGCGTTGACGCGGAAGTACCGGGCGCGGGCCCGGCCATCGACGTGCCAGGCGACGGCCGTACCGTCGGCGGTGGCGCTGGGGAGCGTGGCCGGGGCGGTCGCGTAGTTGGAGGCGGAGACGATCGTGTAGGTGGTGTCGTCCACCGACTCGTAAAGGCTCAGCTCGGCCACGGCGATGTCCGTGGCGCCGAGCTGGAACACGATCGAGAAGTAGTCCACCATCCCGTTGACGCCGAGGCGGCGATCAAACGTGGTGTTGATGGAGCCGTGCTGGTGAGAGCCGGCCCAGTACGCATCGTCCACGAGAAGCTGCGCGTTGATGAGCGGAACGAACTTCGGAATCAGAAGCGGGTTCATCTTCAAAATCTCCCGGGGCCCCGCGGCCCCATGAGGGGCTGTCAGTTGCGAACTCTGCGGCTTAGGAGGCCGCGCTGATGAGGCCGACGATCGGGCCCGCGTCGGTGGTGTCGCCCACGTCGTGCACGTTGATGGCGATCCGCTCCGAGCAGCGGAAGTACGTCGTGTGGCTCTTGAAGCCCAGCGAGGTATCCATCGCAATCGCCATCGAGCCCGTGACCTCGCCGAACTTCGCACCCATCGCGAAGTCGCCGAAGTAGGCCGCAATCTGCGAGTTCACGTCCGTCTTGGGCATCACCTGAGACATGGTGACGGGGTAGCCGAGCGCGTCCTTGTGCCCGCGCTGAACGGCCGATTCCTTGGTGGCCCCGCCCGCCGCGTTCTGCAAGACCTCCACCATCGAGGAGGCCCACAGGTAGCGGTGGCAGACCCACTGGCAGTTGCCGTTGCCCTCATCGTCATCGGCGTACTCGGGCAGGATGCCCACGACCTTCTCGTAGTCCCGGCGGGTGAACTCTTCGAAGAGGTTGCCCGCGGCGACCACCAGGCCCTTGATGTTGGCGATAGTCGCATCGACCGCCCGCAGCTTGGGCCCGACGCCGAAGAAGCCGTGGTAGGTCTGGGAGCCGTCGCCGAGGAAGAACGCCCGATCCTCCGCCTTGGAGAAGGCCCGCACGAACTTGGTGGAGAGCAGGTCGGAGATCGAGTACTGCGAATCGTTCAACAGCTCATCCGAGAACCGGCACAGGGCCGAGAGGCGCTTTGCCGACAGCTCGAAGCCGTCCCAGTTGCCTTCCGACTCGGTCGTGTCGCTGCCCTCGCCCGGGGCGTAGACGGTGGGGTCGTCCTGGTCCCGGGTAAAGGGGACCTTGTCACGCTTCATCGGGTAGACGCCGCAGACCTGGCGGGCCTTGCCGTACTTCTCCTTCAGGACCACCATCGTCGGGGCGAATTCCATCGGGATCAGCACGCCGCCGTCTTCCATGACGGTGGTGAGCTGGGTCTTCTGGAAGATGTCGAAGTCGTCCGGGGTCGCGTACTTCGGGCAGACCGAGACCATGAACCACGACTTGAAGGCGAGCGCCTGGTCGGCATCCTCCCACCGGCGCTGATCCTTGCCGGTGCCGAAGCTCTTGGCGTTGTACGACTTGCGGGCCCGGTGGATGTCGTAGATGGCCGGGCTGGAGAAGCCGCCGCCCATCGTGAGCATCGCGGCCGCGCGCAGGACCGGGGCCGCGGCCTTGCCCGTGGTGAGCCGCTGGAGACGCTTCTCCAACTGCATCACCTGGGCGTTGACGCGGGCCAGGGACTTGGTGGCCGGGGCCTCCTCATCCTCGTCGCCGTCGTCCTCATCGGAATCGTCGGCGCCGGCGGTGTTCTTCACCTTCTTGCGGGCGGGCTTGTCGTCCTCCTCGTCGTCCTCATCCTCGTCGATGCGGACGGTCTTGGTGGTCGGCGTCTTCTTCGACAGCTCGTACTCGGCGTCGATGTCGATCGGACCATCGGCGGTCGCGTACTCGATGCCCTTCTCGGCCGCGAACGCCTTGATTGCAGAAACGTCGTCCTCGGCGCCGGTGTAGCCGTGGCGCTTGAGGGCCTTGATGAACTTCTTCCACATGGCAATGTCCCTGTTGAACGGGTGCGAGTTGCACACGCTTCAGGGACTTGCCCGGATGCGCCAGGGCCTGAACGGCGGGGCGCAGAGGGGGCTACATCGGGAAGCGAAACGGTTGGGTTGTCAAAGGGACGTGAGGCTTCCATGCCGCACGCCCCGGTGGTGTCAATCAGTAGCCGGGGTGCGGTCCGCCCCGATCAATCGTCTTCTCCGCGCCGGGGACCTTGGTCGCTCCCGCCTCAATCACTTCCAGCCGCGTCTCGTCAAAATACAGCGAGTCGCTGAGCTTCCCATCCTTGAACACGCCGGGCTGCACGATGATCTGATTGCAGCCGGTAATCCAAATCGTACGGCCGACGGCGATGCCCTCGACCCCGGTCACACAGTCCTTCACCCGATCGCCAAGGTTAATGCTCATGACCTAACTGTACCCTCTCCCACAAACCGTAGCAAACGCTCCTAGTTGTCGATGATGCAGATGATCTTCCGGCGCGATTCCTCCGGCCGGATGCCCAGCCGGGCCGCCGACCCGCTGTCGATGAGGCCCTTGACCACCAGGTCACCCAGCGCCATCGACCGCTGCCCTGGCATCCACGCCTCCCCCTGGCAGTCCAGGTTGGCCGGCATGGCGGTCATGGACAGCTCCACCCACGACCACTTGCGGATGATCATCTTGGCCCGGGGGTATCGCTTCGCCTCGTCGGCCGTGGGCTTCCCGTAGTCGAGAGCCTGAAACCCGATCGAGGCCCCGATCCCGCCCTGCTGGGCCCGGGCATAGATGTCGTCCGCCATCGGGTCCCGGAGCCCCTGGAAGATGTTGACGGAATACTTCCAGGTGTTCCCCTCGCGCCAGACCCGGCGCATGGTGCCGACGTTGTACGCGGTGTCGTAGTTGTGATCGACGAAGACGGACTTGTTCCGCTCGAAGTGGGTGGGGTCGCACCCCTCCGGCAAGACCACCTCGCGGTCCAGGTCCACGCTGTCGGTGGTGGCGGTGCCGAAGATGAGCCGGTCGGAACCGGCGGACTTGGTTCCGGTGATGCGACACCCGGTGCGGAAGGTGCCCACCACGGCATCGTCCGGCAGCCGGTGATGGCGCTTGATGCGGTCGAGGATGAAACGGCCGTCCGTGGCAATCATGGGTTGACTCCGTGGCGCTTGCAGATCAGGTCCCGGGCCCGGGCCTGCTTCTCCTCATCCCCCATCACGGGCAGGGTGAAACACGCGCAGTTGGGGTGGATCTCCGAGCCCGAGATGACATCTTGCCAGAGGGTGATGCCGCCGACTTCGGTTCCAGCCTTGGCGAACGCGGCATCAATGCCGATGGGCTCGCCCCCGTATTCGGCCGCAAAGGCGTCACAGACCGGGCATGAGTTCGCCGAGCGGTACCACCGCTTCTCGGTTACCCCGCCGATCTTCCACCCCTCCTGCTCACCCCGGCCGTTGATGATGCCCGTCTGATGCCTGACGATCCGGTCAGCCTTCCACGCCGACTGCGTGACCCCCGAAGACTGCACCGCGGCAATCGCCTCCACGCGCGACGCGCCGCCCTCCACAACTCCCTGGATGGCGAGCTTGAGCGCGGCGGTCTCGGAATCGCTGATCTCCCGGGCCAGGCGCACGGTGTAGGACGACAGGAACCGGGTCGCGTCAGAGGTGAACTGGTCAAGGGTGGGCTCCAGCCCCACATCGGCCATGCCCGAGAGCATCCCGAGCCGCATGATGTCGGGGAGACGAGCGGCGAGAATCTGGTCCAGCTTGGCTTGGAACGGCGAGAGGTCCACCGAGCCATCGGGGCGGATGCCGCCGGCCGCGGCCTCGGCGTACCAAGTTTCGAGATCCCGGCCGAGCGCCCGCATGAGGGCGTCCATCGGGTCGAGGCGGTCATCCTTGGTGGTCAGTCCGCTCCGGCCGGGCTGTCCTCCCTTGCCGCACTGCCCGCATTCGCATCCTCGTCCCCCGCGTCGTGCTCCGTGATGACCACGGGACTTGGGCGGGGGTCCGTCGGGGTCGGGGTCGGTTCCGGGGTCGTCATCTTCGGGCTCCTTGTCGGTGGGTGCGTCCCCGCCCGGCGCGGGAGCCGACACACCCGGCGGCGGCTCGGGCACGAACTCCCCGAGCCCGTTAAAGATCGCGTCCAACTGCTCAGGCTTCACCAGCGGGAACGATGCCTCAGCAACCGCCCGGGCGTTCGCCTCGGGCAACTGACCTTGTGCCACCTGGGCGGCAAGCTCTGCGAGGGCCGTGACCTGCGCACCGTTCAGCGCCGTCGCCTGCACATCCGCACCACCGGCAGCCGTGGCAGCCGCCTCGGTCTTGGGTGCATCCTCGGTGATCGCGTCCGCCGGGGAGGTCTCGGTGTCCTCATCGCCACCCGACAGGGCCATCGGCCCGGCCGGCGTGGAGAAGGAATCGCCCCCATCCTCCGCCGCCTGATACCCCAGCTCTGCCCGCGCCTCGTTCAGCGTCAGCAGCCCGCCCCCGTACCCCTGCACCGCCCGCGTCATGTCCGCCGCCTCGTCCTGGGGCACCGGGTCATCGGGGGCCAGCCAGAACTCGCCCGGCTCCAGACCAAACCGCGGAAGCAGCATCTCCGTTTGCGCCTCGGCGTCCCGACTCACGATCGGCAGGATCGAGGTCTCGCGCCACCACCGGGCGGCCTCGCGAGCGCTGGCGACGTTGGCCGAGTTCACCAGCAACTGCGCCTCGGTCATGCCGAAGCACCGGGCGATCACCAGGTCCGAGCGGTTCATCCCCTTCTCGTACTCCAGCTCCATCGGCTTGAAGGCGCCGGGCTTGACCTCCACCCCGCCCGTCGTGACGAGGAACTTGCCCTTGTTCTTCACCCCCGAGGTGCGGGAGGCGATGCCCTGGCGGATCGCTTCGAGCTGGTCCGGGGGCGTCTGGGGCGGGGCGACCACAACCCAATCGGGCTGCCCGCCGTTGATCCACCGGTACAGCTCCGAGTCGGTCGCATAGCTGAGGATGTCAGCCTCGCGGAAGCACGCATGGAGCGGGCCCGTGCCGTAGTAGGGGTCCGAAGCCGAGGGCAGGAACGGGTAGTGCGCCACCTCCTCGAACTCAAAGAACTTCTCGGCCGAGGTGTCCCGCGCGTACCAGTAGCCCGAGACGAACCCGGACTCGCTGGGCTGGATGCTGGTGTGCTGGGGGAACAGGTGGAACGCGGCAAGCCCGCCCTCGTCCCCGTCGGTGAAGTACTGGAAGTCGTTGCCCGCTAGCAGCTTGAACAGGTACCCGAGGTAGGAGTACGCCCAGCCCGTCGTCCAGGGGTTCGGCTTCTGCAGGAAGTCAATGAGCGGGTGTTCGGTGACCTCAACGAAGTCGCCGGCATCGGCGTACCCCGCGGCCTTCGCCCCCACCCGCGCATCGTTGCGCAGGTACGCGAGCCGCTTGCCCGAGACGCCGCGGGTCCGGCCCCCGCCCAGCATCTTCACCTCGGGCGCCGAGGCCCGGGTGTAGAGCCGCAGCTTGTTGGATGCACAGGTAGCCGCCGTGGTCGTGGCGCAGAAGTAGACGGTCTGCTGGTTGCGGGCGATGAGTTCGGTGGGCCCGCGCTTGGGGTATCGGCCGGACGCGACCTCGCCCGGGCGCACCGTGGAGGCGATGTACTCGCCGACGGTCTTGGTGGACCCGGCGAGCCGATCGACGACCCATCCAACGGTGCTGGCGAACATCAGTCACCCCCGTCCTTGCGATGGACTTCGATGTTCCCGGCCCAGTGCTCGACCACGAACTCGCGGTTGCGGACGAGGGGCAGGCCGTCCACATCCACCGCAAAGGCTTCCGCCCATCCCTCGGACGGGCAGGCCGCAATGCACATTTTCAGAACGGCCCCGTCGATGGTGATGACCAGTCGCCGCGCGTCAGAGTCCTCCGCCCGGTAGACGCGGCGAGGATGGGTGATGGCCTTCGTGGTGCTCACGACTCACCCCCGGTCCCGGCCGCCCGCGGCTTCACCCTGGCGAGCGCCGCCGGCGCCGCCGCCGCCGCGATCGCCAGCATCGCCCACATCACGAACCGCGCCCAGCCCGCTTCCGTGTCGTACCCGACCGATCCAAGCGCGTTTCCCGTGAACCACGCGGCACAGGCGAGGAACAGCCCGTAGGACACCACGACAGACCATGCGGACTCGCGGGGCTGGGGCTTGCTCAACGGAAGTCCTCCTGCTCGTCAAACCACTGGTCGATGTCCCGGATCGTGCGGCCCGACGTAATGAGGGGCCGGGGCTCGGGCTTCGACGCCACCCACGAGACCGAGGGCGGGGCTTCCGGGTTGTCCACGAACATCACGGCATACCGCAGCATGTCCATGCCGTGATCGTTCTCCTTGATGGGGACTTCCTTCACGATCGAGCCATCCCGGTTGCGGGCCCAGAGGTACCCGTCGATCTCGCTCAGCGTCGATGTCGGCTTCTTCGCCGCGTCCAAGTCCGCGTCGTGCGACAGTGTAGCACCGGACAGAAAATATAGCCGAGGCTTCCCATCGCCCTGCACGCGCAGCCGCTGCCGCACCGCCTGCAAACCGACAGCGATGTCTTTCCGGGCCGCAACCGTCGGGATGCCGCTCTGGGCGAGGGTCGCCCGGTCCTCGGCGTCATGGTCGGCAACGGTGTCCAGGGCGCCGGCTTCGACCGACCGAATCTCGGCCGCATGATCCGCCACCGTGCGCCCGGTCTGGTAGATCTCCCGGTACAGGTACATCCGCCCGTCGGGGTCGATGGCGAACCACCCGCAGACAAAGGGGTTCGTAAACCCGAAGTCGATGGAGCGGACGCGGCGCCAAGACTTCCAGCCCTCGGGCATGGCGTCGATGACGTGAACGGCGGGGTTGAACTCGGGGTAGACCAAACCCTCGGCCGCGGCCCACACCCCATCCCGGAGCCGGGCCTTTCGGTGCCCGCTCAGTTCGTCGAGGGACGAGATGTAGACCGTCCCCTCTGGGGTCCAGCCTTCCGCATCGGCATCCCACCAGCGCGGGTTGTCCTTGTGGGTCGAGGCGATGTAGGTCATCCGCCCGGCATCGCACCGCTTCTTCAGGAAGTGATTGGGCCCGGCGGGGTTGCAGTCGGCGATGAGCTGCTGGTAGGGCGCGGCCTTGCCCGAGAGGCGGGTGAGCAGCTTCTCAAAGTCCTCCTCCGTCAGCTCCGTCGCCTCGAAGATGCAGATCAGGTCGTACTCGGACGACATGATCTTGATGCTGTGGTCCATGCCCCCGGTGACGATCTCCGACCCGTTGGGGAGCGTGTACTTCTCGCGGTGGGACCGGGACGCATCGCCCCGCCAGGCCTCGGGCAGAACGTCGTCCTCGAGGGTCTGAAGGACCGTCTCGGACATGGAGGCTCGAGTCTTGCGGATGAGCAGGATGCGGGAGCGGGCGTACTTCAGCCCGAACAGCACCGCCTTTTCCAGCACGCCCCGCGTTTTGCCGGAGCGGGCCGGGCCGCACACCAGCACGAGCCGATCCCGGCACTTGAACAGGCGCTCAATCGAGCCCTGGTAGGTGAACTGCCGGCCTTCGGCGGTTGCGGAGATCACACGGCCTCCGTGTCAACGGCCGTGCCGTAGAGCTTGACGACCTCGGTTGCCTTGCCCCCGTCGATGCGCTCGTTCTTGTCGGCCAGGTGGTCGTCCGCCTGGTTCTGGCCCTCCATCGCAACCAGCACCTTCGCCGCGGCGATCCGCTCGCGGTCATTGCTCACCTCGATCGCCACGCCCCAAGAGTCGAGGATCGTGACCGATTCCTTGTTCACGATCTGGCGCATCGCGGCCGGGAGTTCGGTGCGGATCTCCGGCGGAATCCCCCACCGCTGCCTGACGGCCCGGCCAACCAGAGCGATATCCGCGCGCGTGTGGTGCCCATCGCTGGTGGGCAGAATCTCCCCCTGACCCCCAACTGTATCCCCCGGTACATTCTGTTCGCCGCCGTCCGCCACTTGCTGAAACCCCTTTCACGCGCCTAAGAAACCGTCGCCTACCGCATCCACATGGCCCGCCGACGCCTGCGCCG
>CALFYG010000193.1 GCA_937952095.1 uncultured Micrococcales bacterium
CGACGACGGGGCGGAGACCGACCTCGACATCGGGCACTACGAGCGCTTCCTCGACCGCAATCTCGCGAGTATCGCGAACGTCACCACCGGTCAGGTGTACTCGCGCGTGATCGCCAAGGAGCGACGCGGTGAGTACCTCGGGGACACCGTCCAGGTGATCCCGCACATCACGAATGAGATCAAGTCCCGCATCCGTGCGATGGCCACCGACGACGTGGACGTCGTGATCACCGAGATCGGTGGGACCGTCGGCGACATCGAATCGCTGCCCTTCCTCGAAGCCGCGCGCCAGGTGCGCCACGACCTCGGCCGGGACCGATCGTTCTTCCTCCACGTCTCCCTGCTGCCTTATCTCGGGCCGTCGGGGGAGTTGAAGACCAAGCCCACCCAGCACTCGGTGGCAGCGCTGCGCAGCATCGGTATCCAGCCGGACGCGTTGGTGCTGCGCGCCGACCGCCCGGTCCCCGAGGGGATCAAGCGCAAGGTCTCGCTGATGTGTGACGTGGATCAGGAAGCCGTTGTCGCGGCTGTCGATGCGCCGAGCATCTACGACATCCCGCGGGTGCTGCACGGGGAAGGTCTCGACGCCTACGTTGTGCGTCGCCTCGGCCTGCCCTTCCGCGATGTGGACTGGACGTCCTGGGGCGGCCTGCTGGAACGGGTGCACAACCCCGCGCACTCCGTGGAGATCGCCCTGGTCGGCAAGTACGTCGATCTGCCCGACGCGTACCTGTCGGTCACAGAAGCGCTGCGCGCGGGTGGTTTCGGGGAGAACACGGCGGTTCGGATCCGCTGGGTGGCCTCCGACGACTGCGCGACCGAGGAGGGCGCCAAAGAGGCGCTCGGGGATGTGGACGCCGTGTGCGTGCCCGGCGGGTTCGGAGTGCGGGGCATCGAGGGCAAACTCGGTGCCATCAGGTACGCCCGGGAGAACACGATCCCCACGCTGGGTCTGTGCCTCGGACTGCAGTGCATGGTGATCGAGTACGCCCGGCACATGGCCGACATGCCGGACGCCAACTCCGAGGAGTTCGACGCGGAGACCACCCACCCCGTCGTGTCGACGATGGCGGATCAGACCGATGTGGTCAGTGGTGAGCGGGACATGGGCGGCACCATGCGCCTGGGCCTGTATCCGGCGAAGCTTGCGCCGGGCAGTGTGGTCGCCGAGGCCTACGGTGAACTGGCCGTGGACGAGCGACACCGTCACCGCTACGAGGTCAACAACGCCTACCGGGAGCCGCTGGCCGAAGCGGGCCTGGTGTTCAGCGGAACGTCACCGGATGGCCGGCTCGTCGAATACGTCGAGCTGCCTGCCGACGTCCACCCGTACTTCGTGGCCACGCAGGCACACCCGGAGTTCCGCTCCCGGCCGACCCGGCCCCACCCGCTGTTCAGCGGGCTGGTGCGTGCGGCGTTGGCCCGGCAATCCGATGGATGAGCGCTGGCAGGGACCGGTCGAGGACGGATTCGACGCTCATGAGGTGGTCGGGCGTCGCACCCAGTTCGCCGGGGCGGTGTGGGACGTGCGCTCCGACGATGTGCTCATCGGTGACCACAGCGTCACCCGGGACCTGGTGGTGCATCCCGGCGCGGTCGGGATCATCGCGTTGGACGAGCACGACCGCCTCCTGCTGATCCGGCAGTACCGGCACCCGGTCGGCAGTTACCTCTTCGAACCCCCGGCAGGTCTGCTCGACACGCACAAGGAGTCCGCGCTCGCGTGCGCCAAGCGCGAACTCGTCGAGGAGGCCGGACTGCAGGCGCACGTGTGGCATGTCCTCATCGACTTCCTCAACTCACCCGGCGGCACCTCCGAGACGTTCCGGTGCTTCCTGGCCCGTGGTCTGGAGCAGGTGCCCGAGGGGCGGACCCACACCGGTGAGGCTGAGGAGGCCCATCTGCCGCAGGCGTGGGTGGGGCTTGACGAGGCGGTGGGCCTCGTGCTCGCGGGCAAGATCCAGAACCCCACCGCGACCAACGGGATCCTCGCGGCGGCGGCTGCCCGGGCCCGCGGATGGTCCGATCTTCGTCCTGCTGAGGCGCCGTGGCCTGTGCGAGACTGGGTCGAATCGCTCGGGAACGTGCGCACACCACGGGTGTAGCGCGGAAACGGATGAAGCATGCGCGTGGGTGTGCCGTCTGAGGTCAAGCAGCAGGAGTACCGCGTGGCGATCACGCCGGCCGGTGTCCAGGAACTGGTGCGCCACGGCCACAGTGTCGTGATCCAGGCCGGCGCGGGCCGGGGCTCATCCTTGACCGACGAGGAGTTCGAAGCCGCCGGTGCCAGCATCCTGCCGACCGCCGCGGACATATGGGGTGCCGCCGACATGATCGTGAAGGTCAAGGAACCCCTCCCCAGCGAGTACGGCTTTCTGCGCGAGGACCTTCTGCTCTTCACCTATCTCCACCTGGCTGCCTCGCGGGAGTGCACCGAAGCGCTACTGAGCAGCAAGACCACATCGATCGCCTACGAGACCGTCGAGTTGCCCGATCGCACGCTGCCACTGCTCGCGCCGATGTCGGAGGTGGCCGGCAGGCTCGCGCCCCAGGTGGGAGCCCAGGCCCTGCTGAAGGCCAGTGGCGGGCGTGGGGTGTTGCTGGGCGGGACCCCCGGTGTGCATGCCGGCAAGGTGGTCGTGATCGGTGCCGGAGTGGCCGGTCAGAACGCTGCCGCCATCGCTTTGGGGATGCAGGCCGAAGTCCTGCTCCTGGATCGCGACATCGCCCGCCTGCGGACGATGGATGCGATCTACCAGGGCCACATGCAGACCGTGGCCAGCAACCAGTACGAGATCGAGCGCTGCGTGCTCGACGCCGACATGGTGATCGGTGCGGTGCTGATCCACGGGGCCAAGGCGCCGAAACTGATCAGCAACGAGTTGGTCTCCCAGATGAAGCCGGGATCGGTGCTGGTGGACATCTCGATCGACCAGGGGGGTTGCTTCGAGGACTCCCGGCCCACCACTCACGCAGACCCCACCTATGAAGTCCACGACAGCCTGTTCTACTGCGTGGCCAACATGCCCGGTGCTGTCCCACACACCTCGACCTGGGCGTTGACCAACGTGACCCTGCCGTACATGCTCGACCTCGCCAACCACGGCTGGCGTGAGGCATGCCGCCGCGACCACGCCTTGGCGCTGGGTCTGAACACTCACGCCGGCGAGATCACGTACAAGGCGGTCGGAGAGGCCTTCGACCTGCCGAGTGTCTCGCTGGATTCCGTCCTGGCCTGACCGACATGGCCGTTCCCGTGGACGCCGCCGTGACGGGATATCTCGAGCATGTGATCGTCGAAAAGGGTCTGTCCGGCAACACGGTGGCGGCATACCGCCGTGACCTCGACCGTTTCGAGGTGTGGCTCGACGAGGTGGGCGTCGCGGATCTTGCAGCCGTGTCTGCGTCGCAACTCGGCGATTTCGTGACCTGGGCCTCCCGCGACGCCGGGCTGAGTGCCTCGTCTGTGCGGCGCACGATGAGCAGCGTGCGGGGACTGTTCAAGTACCTCGGCGCGGAGGGGTTGATCGACGTCGATCCCACCGAGGACGTGTCGTCACCCAGCATCCCGCTGCGATTGCCCAAAGCCCTGTCGGTGCATGACACCGTCGCCATGGTGGAATCGTGCGATCCCGAGACGATCCTCGGGATCCGGGACCGGGCGCTGCTGGAGTTCCTCTACGGCAGCGGCGCGCGGATCAGCGAGGCCGTGGACATGACCGCCGACGCTCTCGATCTGGACACCCGGTCGGTGTTGCTGCGTGGCAAGGGTGGCAAGCAGCGACGGGTGCCGATCGGCTCGTATGCCTCAGCTGCGGTAGAGGCGTACCTCGTGCGGTCACGGCCGGCGCTCTTGGCCAAGCGGAAGGCGGGACGGGTGCCGCGGGAGGTGTTCCTCAATATGCGCGGGGGCGCGTTGTCGCGGCAGAGTGCGTACGGGATCGTCGCTGCTGCTGCGGAACGGGCCGGGGTTCCCGACGTGTCGCCGCACACCCTGCGCCACTCCTTCGCCACCCATCTGCTCGAGGGTGGCGCGGACGTCAGGGTGGTGCAGGAGTTGTTGGGTCACTCATCGGTGACCACGACACAGATCTACACGAAGGTCACGATCGACCGCCTGCGCGAGGTGTACGCGGAGTCGCATCCACGGGCACTGGGGTAGGGGCGCGCCGGTCTGGGCTGCCGTGCCTTTGTGACGTTGTTGCCGCCTGGACGCCGCGTTTGCGACGTTGTTGCCCTTCAGACGCCTCTGTGAGGGCAACAACCTCGCAAACGGGGCCAGAGCGCGACAACAACGTCGCAATCGGGTGCCGCTGTCGAAAACGCTCCGCGAGAGACCGCAGCCCAGCCGTAGGACCCGGGCGTGTGGCTACCCGGAGTTCCCGTGCCCGCGGGTTACGGTGGCTTGGTGACTGCAGCGCCCGTGCATGCCGAGGAGCCCAGCGGCTTCGAGGTGCACTTGGAGGAGTTCTCCGGGCCGTTCGACATGCTCCTGCAGTTGATCTCGAAGCACAAACTCGAAGTCACAGAGTTGTCCCTGAGTACGGTCACCGATGAGTTCCTGCGCTACATCCGGCAGCAGGGCCAGACCTGGGACCTCGAGGAGGCCAGTCACTTCCTCGTGGTGGCGGCCACTTTGCTCGACCTGAAGGTGGTCAAACTCCTGCCGGGCGCCGAACTCGAGGACGAGGAGGATCTGGCGCTGCTCGAGGCGCGCGATCTACTCTTCGCCCGCCTCATGCAGTACCGCGCTTACAAGGATGTGTCGGGGA
>CALFYG010000194.1 GCA_937952095.1 uncultured Micrococcales bacterium
TGATCTGGCTGTAGATCGTGTCGGCGGTGTATGAACCGCCCATCGCGCCGGCCCAGCTGAACACCGCTTGGACGCGGTCCACGTACTCGGGGTGGTTGACGAGGAAGTGGATGATGTCCGGGCCGCCCTTGCTGTAGCCCAGCATCCACACCTTGGTGGGGGGATCGACGGTGATCCGTTCCCGGGAGGCCATGTCGTAGACCAGGCCGTCGTCAAGGGTCTCGATGATGTCGGCGCCGTTGGCGTCGCATCCGCGCAGGGTGTGCGCGTCGCAGCGGTAGTACCGCCACCCCCGCTCCGCCTGCAGTTCGTCGGCTTCGGTGGGGAAGGCGTGCGCGCCCGGGTGCAACAGTCCAGTGAGCATTCCGGGGACCAGCAACAGGGCGCTGTTGCGGATCTCGTCGTACTGCGCCTCGGGCAGGTCGACCGTCCAGTCCAGCGTCGTGAGGTCCTTGAGGAAACGGTTCGCCATGGCCTTGCGCAGATCGGGGTCGGCCTTGCCCTTGACCGGGAGGTGACGCAAGGGCCCGGGGAGCTTGCGCAGTTCCGCAAGTGCCGCCTCGTCGGTCATGGCGGCCTTGAGGAACAGGTCGCGCCAACGCAGACCGAGCCACTTCTTCACCGTCGGGTCGGTCAGCGTGCGCGGGTCGTCGGCCACGCCGGTGCGCACCGCGGCGATCAGCGCGTCGTAGTCACCGGCGTCGAACAGGGACTGGATCTCGGGCATGGACCCGAGGGTAGGGACGCGGTGCGGGTCTACGCCCGTTGAGCACTAACGCATGTCCGAACTGGTCATCCCCAGTGCCGCGCGCGAGGCCTCAAGTCGTGCGACCGGGACCCGGAAGGGAGAGCAGGACACATAGTCGAGGCCCACGTTGTGGAAGAAGTGCACCGACTGCGGATCGCCGCCGTGCTCGCCGCACACCCCGAGGTGGAGGTCCGGACGCACCTCGCGACCCTCGGTCGAGGCGATGTCGACCAGCCTGCCCACACCCTCCTCGTCGATGCTCTCGAACGGGGACACCCCGAAGACGCCCTTGTCCAGGTACAGCGAGAAGAACCCGGCCTCGACGTCGTCGCGGCTGAATCCCCAGGTGGTCTGGGTCAGGTCGTTGGTGCCGAAGGAGAAGAACTCCGCGCTCTTCGCGATCTCACCGGCGGTCAGTGCGGCACGCGGCAACTCGATCATCGTGCCGATCGGGAAGCGCAGCGTGCAGCCGTGCTTGCTGGCCACGTCGGCGAGGACCTGCGAGGCCTCGTCGATGATGAGCTCGAGTTCGTGCACCGAGCCGACCAGCGGGATCATGATCTCGGCCTGCGGGTCGCCGCCGAGGCGCTGGCGGAAGCATGCGGCCTCCGCGATGGCGCGCACCTGCAGCGCGAACAGACCCTGCACCACCAGGCCCAGGCGCACACCGCGCAGACCCAGCATCGGGTTGGACTCGTGCAGACGTCGCACCGCGCGCAGCAGGCGCAGGTCGGCCTCGTTGGGCTTGCCCTGCTCCTCGGCAACGGCCACCCGCACCGACAGTTCGGTGAGGTCGGGGAGGAACTCGTGCAGCGGCGGGTCGAGCAGGCGGATCGTGACGGGCAGCCCGTCCATCACCTCGAGGATCCGGATGAAGTCCTTGCGCTGCAGGGGCAGCAGTTCAGCCAGTGCCTCCTCGCGCTCCTCGTCGCTCTCGGCGAGGATCAACTTCTCGACGTACTGCTTGCGGTCACCCAGGAACATGTGCTCCGTGCGGCACAGGCCGATGCCTTGGCTGCCCATGCGGCGACCGCGCGCGGCGTCCTCCGGGGTGTCGGCGTTGGCGCGCACCAGGAGGCGGCGGTTCTCGTCGGAGTGGCGCATGATCCGGTCCACGGCATTGACCAGGTCGGTGGTCGCCGCGTCCGCGTCGTCGAGGGCGGCATCGATACCGGCGTCGAAGTACTCGACCACCGGAGAGGGCCGGACCTCGACCTCGCCGTCGAAGACCTCGCCGGTGGAGCCGTCGATCGAGATGACCTGTCCCTCCACGAGGCGCTTGCCGTCCGGGAAGGTCAACGTGCGTGCGACGCTGTCGATCTCGATGGACTCGGTACCGCACACAGCGGTCTTTCCCATGCCGCGGGCGACCACGGCCGCGTGGGAGGTCTTGCCGCCGCGGGTGGTGAGGATGCCGGCCGCGGCGACCATGCCGGGCAGGTCGTCGGGGTTGGTCTCGCGGCGTACGAGGATGACCTGCTTACCCTCGGCGGCTGCGGCCACGGCGGCCTCGGAGTCGAACACGATCTTGCCCACCGCAGCACCCGGGGACGCCGCGGTCCCCTTCGCGGCGGACTTGGGGGCGTGCGCGTGGTCGAACTGCGGGAACATCAGCATGCCGAGCTGTGGGCCGGAGACGCGGCGTACAGCCTCGTCCATGTCGATCAGGCCCTCGTCCACCAACTGCACCGCGATGCGGAACGCGGCCGCGGCGGTGCGCTTGCCGACACGGGTCTGCAGCATCCAGAGCTTGCCACGCTCGATCGTGAACTCGATGTCGCACAGGTCGCGGTAGTGGTTCTCCAGCGTCGTCATGATCTCCATGAGTTCGGCGTACGGGCCGGGCTCGAGTTCGGCGAGGTCCGACAGCGCCAGGGTGTTGCGGATGCCGGAGACGACGTCCTCACCCTGCGCGGACTCCAGGTAGTCGCCGTACACGC
>CALFYG010000195.1 GCA_937952095.1 uncultured Micrococcales bacterium
CGCATCACGCTCGGGCATGTTGTCATCCATCTGTGCCTGAGCCCGAAGAGCAACGCGGCGTATGTGGCGATCAACGAGGCCCTCGCCGATGTGGAGGCAGGCCGGGTGAGCCCGGTTCCTGCGATGCTGCGCGATGCGAGCCTGAAGTCGTCGCGCGCGACCGGCGCCGGCAAGGGGTATCGCTACCCACACGACGAGGGAGGATTCGTCCCCGTCAGGTATGTGGGAGAACCGATCATCGACCGTCGGTACTACCGTCCGACGGATCGGGGGGCGGAGGCGAGGGCCGCGGCGGCCGTGGAGCGCCTGCGCGACGCCTTCGACGGCGACGACACGTAGTCGCGGGTGTGGCCCGGATCCCAGGGGGCCCACGAGACGGTGACCTGTGAATGCCCGGGCGCCACGGCCATCCGTGCGTACACTGACTCAGGTGAGCCGAATCTTCTGGATCGGGGTCGGAGCCGCAGGCGGCATCGTCGCCTACCGCAAGGCCAATGAGACGATCAATGGCGTGCGCGAACGCACCCTTCGCGAGAACCTCACCAAAGTCGCCCGCACGGCGTCGAACGTGGCGGCCTCCGCCCGGTATCTCGCCGCACTGACCGCTGAGGACAAGGATGCGGACGTCGTGGACATCCGCCCTGTGCCTGCCCCCCGCGGGAGGGACTCCCGGCAACTAGGCTGACTCCCATGGAGTCTGCCGAAATCCGACGACGCTTCCTCGCCTTCTTCGAAGAGCGTGGACACACTGTCGTCCCGAGTGCGTCGTTGCTGCTGAACGACCCGACGTTGCTGTTCGTGAATGCCGGGATGGTCCCGTTCAAGCCCTACTTCCTCGGTGAGGCGGTACCTCCGTACAAGCGGGCGACCAGCGTGCAGAAGGTGGTCCGTACCTTGGACATCGAGGAGGTCGGCAAGACCACCCGGCATGCGTCCTTCTTCCAGATGTGCGGCAACTTCTCGTTCGGCGACTACTTCAAAGAGGGCGCGATCCCGTTCGCCTGGGATCTGCTCACGAAGCCTGTTTCAGAGGGCGGCTACGGATTCCCGGAGGAGAAGCTCTGGGTCACGGTGTATGAGGACGACGACGAGGCGTCCAGGCTCTGGCAGGAACTGGTCGGTCTGCCCGCTGAACGGATCCAGCGCCGGGGCATGGTGGACAACTTCTGGTCCATGGGTGTGCCGGGACCGTGTGGGCCGTGCAGCGAGATCTATTACGACCGCGGCCCGGAATACGGCCGTGAGGGCGGTCCGGTGGCAGATGAAGACCGCTATCTCGAGGTGTGGAACCTCGTGTTCATGCAGTTCGAACGCGGTGAGGGACCCGGCAAGGAGGGCTTCCCGATCCTTGGCGAACTGCCCGCCAAGAACATCGACACCGGACTCGGACTCGAGCGCATGGCGGCCATTCTGCAGGGGGTCGACAACATCTACGAGATCGACACCACGCGCGCGACGATCGACACCGCTGTGGAGATCACGGGGCGCCCGTACGGTCGCAATCACGCCGACGACGTGGCCCTTCGCGTTGTGGCCGACCACGCGCGCACCTGCGCCTTCCTCATCTCCGATGGGGTACTGCCGGGCAACGAGGGCCGCGGGTACGTCCTGCGGCGCCTGCTGCGACGCGTGGTTTTCAATATGCGACTGCTCGGTGCTCACGAACCGACCATGTCTCCGCTGATCGGCAGCGTGATCTCTGCGATGTCGCCGCAGTATCCGAGTCTGCTCACCGACGCCGGCCGGATCGAGACGATCGCCGTCTCCGAGGAGGAGGCTTTCCGCCAGACCCTTCGATCGGGCACGACCGTCTTCGACACGGCGGTGGCCAACACCAAGGCCCGCGGTGCTGCCACCTTGTCCGGCGCCGACGCGTTCGCGTTGCATGACACCTACGGCTTCCCGATCGATCTGACCCTCGAACTCGCCGCTGATCAGGGACTCGAGGTCGACCGGGACGGCTTTGCGGAGCTCATGCAGGAGCAGCGCGCGCGGGCGAAGGCCGATGCCGTGGCCCGCAAGGCGGGGGTGACACCTCTGACGGCCTATCGCGAGGTGATGGAGGCCGCTGGCGAGACCGAGTTCACCGGATACGACGAATGGGAGTCCGAGAGCCGTGTCAAGGGCCTGCTGCGGGACGGAGAGACGGTCACCTCGGCCGCCGCGGGCGACATGGTGGAAGTGGTGCTCGATCGCAGTCCGTTCTACGCGGAGGCCGGTGGCCAGCTCGGCGACCATGGACTCATCCGTCTTGACGACGGCACGACGCTGCAGGTGGACGACGTGCAGACGCCGGTGCCGGGGCTGTGGGTCCACCGGGCGCATGTCTTGGAGGGCGAAGCCGCTGTGGGTGCGGGCGCGGTCGGGATCGTCGACGTGGAGCGTCGCCGCGCGATCTCCCGGGCGCACACCGCGACCCACATGATCCACAAGACCTTCCGCGAGATGCTGGGGGAGACGGCCACCCAGATGGGTTCGGAGAATGCACCCGGCCGGCTCCGGTTCGACTTCCCGTTCCCGAAGGCGGTCCCGGACAGTGTTTTGCGTGACGCCGAGGAGCGGGTCAACTCCCTTCTGCTCGAAGACATGACCGTCACCGCCCGGTACATGAGCCAGGCCGAGGCCCTCGAGATGGGGGCGATGGCACTGTTCGGGGAGAAGTACGGCGACACCGTCCGTGTGGTGTCGGTGGGGGACTGGGCGCACGAGTTGTGTGGGGGGACGCACGCACACCGCAGCGGGCAACTCGGTGTCGTGTCCTTCATCTCGGAAGGTTCCATCGGCTCGGGGGTGCGCCGCGTGGAGGCGCTCGTGGGGTCCGATGCCTATCAGTACCTGGCGCGGGAGCACCTGCTGGTCTCGGCACTGAGCACGATGCTCAAGAGCCCCCGGGAGGATCTCGTGGAGCGGGTCGGCGCCACCGTCGAGAAGCTCAAGAACGCCGAACGCGAACTGGCCCGCCTCAAGCAGGAGGCCATGATGTCGAACATCGACAGCATCCTCGGCGAAGGTGGGCAGGTAGGCGCTTTCCGGCTGTGGACGCTGCAGGCCCCTGCCGGCACTGATGGCAAGCAACTGCGGGAGATCGCCCTTGCCGGGGTGCGGAAGGCTCCCGGTGATGTGCCTGCCGCCGTGCTCGCGGCCGCCGTCAACGACGGCCGGGTGTCGCTGATCGCCACCGTGAACGGACTGGGTCAGCAGCGCGGACTGTCCGCCAATGATCTGCTCAGCAGCGCACTGCCCAGCGTCGAGGGTCGCGGCGGGGGCAAGAAAGACGCGGCCCAGGGTGGTGGGACGAAGCCGGAGGGAGTGCCCGCGGCGTTCGAGGCTGCCGAGGCGTTCCTGCGTGGGCTGCCCGGCTAGTGCGTCCAGGAGTCCGGCTCGCGGTCGACGTGGGCTCAGTGCGCGTCGGGATCGCCCGCAGTGACGCCACGGGCACACTTGCGGTACCCGAGTGCACGCTTGACGGGCGCAAGGATTGGGTCGCAAACCTCGCGCGTCTGGTGGTCGACCTGGAGCCGATCGAGGTGATCATCGGGCTACCGGTGTCCTTGGACGGAGCAGAACATGCAGCGGCCGAGCGGGTTCGCGCGTTCCTGCCACGGATCGCCGAAGCATGCCCGGATGTGCCCTTGCGACTGGTCGACGAACGGCTCACGACGACGGCTGCCCACACACAGTTCCGGGAAGCGGGGGTTTCGACACGAAAGGGACGCGGTTTGGTCGATCAGGCCGCCGCTGTCATCATGTTGCAGAACACGTTGGATGCAGAACGTGCCACGGGTCAGGCCCCGGGCACGCTGGCGAACGGACCCGCATGAGTGAACTCGGCTTGAACATGGAGGTCGAACCTCCCAAGCAGCCCCACCCTGAGAAGAAGGGCAGAGGCGCCGTCGTACTCGCGGTGCTCGTGTTCATCGGTGTGATCGGGTTCATCGGCGTGCTGCTTGTCCGGCAGTTCCTCGGTGGCGGCGGTGAGGACTACTCCGGGACTGGCAACGGCGAGGTGATCATCGAGGTCCAGGACGGGCAGACGCTCTCCGAGATCGGAACCACGCTCAAGGAGAACGGTGTGGTCGCCAGTGCGGACTCCTTCATCGACGCCGCGGCGAGCAACGACCAGGCACAGACCATCGGACCGGGCTACTACCGGTTGGCAGAGCGGATGAGCGCCCAGGCCGCGTTGGAGGCGATGCTCGATCCGGCGAATCAGGTTGTGATCCGGGCGGTGATCCCGGAAGGCTTGCGCGAGGAGCAAGTGGTCCGCAGGCTGGTGGAGGCTTCTGATATCCCCGCCGCGCGGTTCGAGGCCGCCATCAAGGACGCCTCCGCTCTGGGTCTGCCCAAGTGGGCCAAGGGCAACGCTGAGGGGTTCCTGTTCCCCGCCACCTACGAGTTCCCTCCGACGGCCGGTGCCCGGGACATGATCGAGGCGATGATCACCCGCTACAACGAAGCGGCGAGGTCATTGGACTTCGTGGCACGGTCCAAGCGCACCGGGTACTCGCCGTACGAAGTGATGGTGATCGCCAGTCTGGTGCAGGCCGAAGGGCACCCCGACGACTACGGCAAGGTGTCCCGGGTGATCTACAACCGCCTTGCCGCTGGGATGCCGCTGCAACTCGACGCGACCGTCAACTATGCACTGAAGAAGTCGGAGATCAACTTGTCTCCGGACGAGATCGCGACATCCTCGCCGTACAACACCTACCAGAACACCGGGCTTCCACCCACGCCGATCAACCAGCCGGGCGAGGCTGCGATGGACGCCGCACTCGAGCCGGACAAGGGCGATTGGCTGTACTTCGTGGCGGTCAACCCGGACACCGGCGAGACCAAGTTCACCGCTGACTACAACGAGTTCCTCGAATTCAAGGCGGAGTTCGAGGAGTACATCGCCAAGAACCCGTGAGCCGCAACGCAGCAGTGATCGGCTCGCCGATCTCGCACAGCCTCTCGCCGGCGTTGCACCGCGCGGCGTATTCTGCGCTGGGTCTCGACTGGGTCTATTGGGCTCTCGAGGTGGACGCGGAGCAGCTACCCGGATTCGTGGCGGGCCTCGACGACACCTGGGTGGGCCTGTCTTTGACCATGCCCTTGAAGGAAGCCGTGCTCGGCCTGGCCACCGAGGTGAGTTCAACGGCCCTGGCCACCACTTCCGCGAACACCCTGCTGCTGCCATCCCGCCGGGCGTACAACACCGACGTGGACGGCCTGGTCACCGCCTTGCAGCGGGCAGGATTCGTGCATTCGGGGGAGTTCGAAGCCACGGTGCTGGGCGCGGGGGCGACGGCGCGTTCGGCGGTCGCAGCGATCCATCGCCTTGGTGCCCGGGCGATCCACATGCTCGCGCGTCGTCCGGAGACGGCGAATCCCGCGCGCGAGACCGCCGAACGCCTGGGGATCGCACTGGAGGTACACCCGTTCGACCAGACCCGCTTCCTGGACTCGCCGCTCGTGATCGCGACCGTGCCGCCCGGAGTCGCCGACGGCCTGTCCGGCAGGGTCCCGGCATCGCCGAGGTGGTTGCTGGACGTCGTGTACTCCCCGTGGCCGACCCAACTCGCACATGCCTGGCAGGCGGGAGGCGGCACCATCGTGTCCGGTGCGGAGATGCTTCTGGCCCAGGCCGAGCGTCAAGTGGAACTGATGACCGGGTTGCCGGCGCCCACGGACGCCATGCGCGCCGCGCTTCCCACAACTCACTCCTGAGGCGGTTCATCGGACATACTCGGAGCAGACCCGTTGAAAGGAATCCCACCGATGGCTGACATTGAGGTCCCCCACCCTGGTGCCTCCGATATCGTCGCCCGGATGCTCAGTGACGCTCTGAGCGAGCACCCGGATGTCAAGTGGCTGGGACTGGTCTCGGAGGACGGTTTCGCGATCGCCTCGGACGGTGCGGTGTCGGTCGATGACGATGCAGTGGCGGCCGGGGCTGTCCGCATGATGATCCAGATGCGGTCGATGGCGAAGGCCTTGGGGCAGAGCGGCACGTCCCAGATGTTCATGGAGGGCGACGAGAGCGGCATCTGCGTGATCGACAAGGACCCCTGGGTGCTGATCGTGGTGGGTGCGGCGGGCGTGCCGATCGGCCTCTTGCGCTACGAGGCGCGGGAGATCGCCGAGGCGTTCCCGATGGGGTCGCGCCGCGCCCTGCCCGCGCCACCGCTGGAGGACGAGGAGTCGGCCGACGTGTCGATGGACTGGGCCGTGGTGTCGACCGGGTCGTTCGCCGATGAGGACGAGGCCCCCATGCAATCCGGATTCGTGGTGGCGGACCTCGACGATCCAGCCGAGGTGGAACCGGCTGTTGACGAGCCGCTTGAGAATCTCGACGATACAGCCGATGACACTGATGTGACGGACCCCGATGGCGAGCCCGAGATTCGTTGGGCCGATGAGCCCACGACGTCCGTCACGCCCGCCGGAGTCGCGCTCGCTGACAGTCCGGACGGGCACGACGTGTTCGGTGAGGCCGACGCCGTCGAGGTGGAGGAGTTGGAGATGCCGTCGGTCGGCTCGGACGATTTCTCCGACTGGACGACTCCCGGGCAGACTCCGACGGACTCCATTTTCGATCTCGCGCCCCCGGCCGTCGATGCGCCGACCGGCTACGAGATGCCGGCCGCACCGGAGCCCGAACTGGATGTGTCCGCCTTCGAGGTGATGGAGGCCCCGGCTGCCGCATTCGACCTGCCGGCTCCCGACGCGGCTGCGTTCGCCGATTTGACTGCAGACCTGAGCGACCTCGCACCCCCGAGCGGGCCCGCCATCGAGCTTCCCCCGCCCGCTGGCCCTGCCTTCGAACTTCCGCCGCCGGTGTGATGCCACATGCTGCTCACCGGTTCGCTCGAGGCCTTCCGGGTCCAGGAGATCCTGGGCCTGGTCGGTCGTAAGCCCGGTCAGTGGCTGATCACGCTGCAGGGCGGTCCTCGGGGGCGGGCCGCGTTCGTGGGTCTGCGGGACCGGACCGTGGTGTCGGTGTCGGCGGACACGACGAGGCAGGATCTCGCGCGTCGGCTCGTCATCGAGGGGGCGATCGGCACCACCGGGCTGGCTGAGGCGCTGCGGCAGGCCGGTGAGAGTGGGGTCGGGCTGGTCCGTGCACTCGTCGACGGCGACAAGGTCGAACCCGCGATGATCCCGGACTGCGTCCGTCAACATGCGGTGAGCGCCCTGGCGTCCTTGACCCACTGGCGTTCGGGATCCTTCGCCGTCGACGAGGTCGACGCACTGCCCGACGACATCGATCTGACGTTCCCGGTCGCAGGCCTCGGGACCGAGGTCACCGGCATGCTCAAGAGGTGGCGCCCGGCCTC
>CALFYG010000196.1 GCA_937952095.1 uncultured Micrococcales bacterium
CGCGCGGGTCGTAGTTCTTGTAGACCCGGTGACCGAATCCCATCAACTTCACCCCGGGCTCGCGGTTCTTGACCCTCGCGATGAAGTCGTCGACCGATCCGTCGGAGTCGCGGATCTGCTCGAGCATCTCGAGCACCGCCTGGTTGGCTCCACCGTGCAGGGGCCCGAACAGGGCATTGACTCCGGCTGAGACCGACGCGAAGAGGTTGGCGTGCGAGGAGCCGACCAGACGCACTGTCGACGTCGAGCAGTTCTGCTCGTGGTCGGCGTGCAGGAGCAGCAGCAGATCCATCGCACGGGTCATCACAGGATCGTTGACGTATGGCTCCGCCGGCCACCCGAACGTCATCCGCAAGAAGCCCTCAACAAGGTTCAAGGAGTTGTCCGGGTACAGAAGCGGCTGGCCTAGCGACTTGCGGTAGGCATACGCCGCGATGGTGGGCAGCTTGGCCAGCAGGCGGTAGGTGGAGATCTCGACCTCGTCGTCGTCGAACGGGTCGAGGCTGTCCTGGTAGAAGGTCGACAGCGCGCTGACGGCACTGGACAGCACCGGCATCGGGTGGGCGTCCCGGGGGAAGCCGTCGAAGAACCGACGCAGGTCCTCGTGCAGGATCGTGTGCATCCGCAGCCGGCTGTCGAAGTCCGCGAGCTGCTCGGGCGTGGGCAGTTCGCCGTAGATGAGCAGGTAGGACGTCTCGAGGTACGAGGATTTCTCCGCGAGCTGCTCGATGGGATACCCGCGGTAGCGCAGGATGCCGCGGTTGCCGTCGATGTAGGTGATCGCGGAGGTGCAGGAGGCAGTGTTGACGAAACCACCATCGAGGGCCACATGGCCGGTCGTGGCCAGTAGTTTCGATGCGTCGATCCCGGACTCACCATCGGTGGCGGGGACGACCGGCATCTCCAGGCTGATGTCGGGGCCGTTGAGGACGTATTCGCTCACAGAACTCACGCTAGTCCGGTTTCCGGCGCAGCGGGCGTCCGGGTGAGAAAACGATCTCCAGGCTCCACCCAAGGCACCGGACTCGCCCCAGGCCCACGCGCGCACTCATCCGTTAGTCCCCGGCTCATCGGTTAGTCCCAGACCGCCGCCAACCTCTAACCGGAGTGCACAAGGTCTAACCAACTGGCACCGGGCACCAACCCACCCGGATCAGCAGGCCCATCCGTTAGTCCCAGGCCGCCGCCAAGGTCTAACAAACGGGTACCGGCGCCGCGACAGCCCCCAGCCGCTCAAACCAGCCGCTGAGCCGCGAGGTCCACCGCGTCGTCGGAGGCGGTCATCGCAACCCGAACGTGGCGGTCACCAGCGGGGCCGTAGAAATCACCGGGTGCGACCAGGATCCCGCGATCGGCGAGGTCGTTCACAGTGTCCCAGCACGGTTCGTCCCGGGTGGCCCACAGGTACAGGCCCGCTTTGGACTCATCGATGCGGAAACCGGCGCCGGACAACGCCGCCCGCAAGACGTCCCGGCGCCGTGCGTACCGCTCACGCTGCACCAGGACATGCTCGTCGTCTGACCACGCGGCGACGGCCGCGGCCTGGACCGGAAGCGGCACCATCATCCCCGCGTGCTTACGGACTTCGAGCAACCTGGCTACGACCGCGGGATCACCGGCGACGAAGCCGAACCGATAGCCGGCCAGATTCGACCGCTTGGACAAGGAGTGCAGCGCGAGCAGTCCGGTGTGATCACCGCCGCTGACCTCGGGGTGCAGGATCGAGACGGGCTGCGCGTCCCAGCCGAGTTCGATGTAGCACTCGTCGCTGACCACCAAGGACCCGGTCTCACGGGCGAACTGCACCACATCACGCAGTTCATCGACCGTGAGCACCTCCCCCGTCGGATTGGCCGGCGTGTTCAACCAGGTGAGCGCCGCCTGGGCCCCCACGGGCGCGGTCTGACACCCGGCGATGAGCGCCCCGACCTCGTACGTGGGATAGGCGATGGCCGGCGATGCCACGACATCGGTGGCCCCGAGGCCCAACAGGGTCGGCAGCCACGCCACGAACTCCTTGGTTCCGATCAGCGGCAGGATGTCGTCAGGTGCGACCGTGACGCCCAAAGCGCGTTGCATCCAGTCCGCCGCCGCCTGCCGCACGGCTGGGGTGCCGTGCACTGTGGGATACCCAGGCGAATCCGCAGCCGCACACAGTGCCTGCTGAATGATCTGTGGGGTCGGGTCGATCGGCGTTCCCACCGAGAGATCCACGATCCCTCCGGGCACGCTGGCGGCGCGGGCTTTGGCCCCGGCCAGGCGATCCCAGGGGAAGTCGGGCAGTTGCACGCTTACTCGTCGTGCTGCTGCGGGGGCAGCGCGGCGATGAAGTCCACGTCGTGCTCGATCTTGCCGAGCTTGGTGGCGCCTCCAGGCGAGCCGATGTCGTTGAAGAAGTCCACGTTCGCCTGGGTGTACTCGGTCCACTCCTCGGGAACGTCGTCCTCGTAATAGATGGCCTCCACCGGGCACACGGGCTCGCAGGCACCACAGTCGACACACTCGTCGGGGTGGATGTACAGCATCCGTTCACCCTCGTAGATACAGTCCACCGGACACTCATCGATACACGCCTTGTCCTTCAGGTCCACACATGGCAATGCGATGACGTATGTCACGACCGGTCCCTTTCTCGACGGGGGCTCGAAGCCTGTGTCACAAGGCTATAGCGCGATGGGCGGCCGTACGCACCCGTACCGGACGTAGCAGCCCTCAGAGTCCCTCACAGGGGCCCCAGGCGGTGATCCAGGTAGACCAGCGGCGGCGCCTCGAGGTTCTCGTACACGATCCGGTCCACCCGGCCGACGACAATCGAATGGTCACCGGCGGGATGGATGGCGTCCGTGGTGCATCCAAGGTGTCCTATGGACCCCTTGAGCACGGCGATGCCGTCGTCACCGCGGCTGTAATCCACCAGATCCATCTGGTGCTCCAACGGCCGGCCGCGTTCAGCGAACCAGCGCGCTGCCGGCGCCTGCTCGGCCGACAGGAGGTTGACCACCCAACGGTCGGCGGCATGGATCGCATCGTGGAACCGGGAGTCCTGCTGCACGCAGAAGAGCACCAACTCCGGGTCCAACGACACAGAGGTGAAGGAGTTGGCCGTCATGGCGTGGTCCTCGTCGCCCACCCGGGCGGTCACCACCACGACGCCGCTGGCCACACGCGCCATCAGCCCCTTGAACGCATTCCTCACTGACGCAACGCTAGTGCGGGCCCGACTGCCTCGCCTGTCCGCGTTCCGCGAGCCTCACGTCGACGACGTCGGGCTGCAGGATCTCCAGGATCTCTGTGCCCACGAGTTCGTGGCGCTCCAGCAAGGCGTCGCGCAGGGCTTCCAGCATGCCGCGGTGCTGCTCGAGGACCCGACGGGCGACGAGTTTCTGCTCGGACAGAAGTCGCTCCACCGCCTCCCGGCTGGGCCCATCGGCGATCACCCGTCCCACCAGGTTGGTGTCGGACATCGCACCGCCCTGGACCGCCGACAGGTTGATCAGTGACCCCACCATCCCGGCCGCACCCACCATCTGCGCAGCAACGGTCGTCGCGTAGTTGAGGTCCGAACTCGGGCCGGTGGAGGTCTCCCCGAAGAACAACTCTTCAGCCACCATCCCGCCGAAGGCGATCTGGATCAGCGACAACAGTTCGCTGCGGCTGCGCGTGTACACGTCCTCGGTGTCGTTGTGGGCGAGCAGCCCGAGCGCATCCTTGCGTTTGATGATCGTCAACACCTCAAGGCGTCGTTGCGGCGCGACGATGTGGGCGACGACCGCGTGACCAGCCTCATGAGTGGCGATCAGGCGCGCCTCGTGATCGGTGTAGGCCACGGGTTGACCCAGGCCCACGTCGGCCACCAGCCGGGCGGCATGGACATCACGCAGGTTCATGGCCCGAGATCCCCGCCGCAGAGCCTCCACGAGCGCCTCGTCGAACAGGTTCTCCAGCCGTGCGGGGGTGTAGCCGGTGGTGAGCGCGGCGAGTTGGTCGCGGACGTGGTCGTCGTCGAGTTCGGACTCGTGGGCACGCTTGTCCAGCATGAGGTCGATGATCTCCCGCCGGCCCTTCTTCCCGGGTGGCTCGAAGGTGAGGATCCGGTCGAACCGCCCTGGCCGCAGCAACGCCGGGTCGAGCGCCGACGCACGGTTGGTGGCAGCGATCAGCATGACGTTGGTCGGGTGTGCACGGGGCCGCCGGAGTTGCCGGTGGGCGGGCAGCAGGAGGTTGATGTTGTCCACGATCCGGCCGACGAACGACTGCCAGCCACTGGGCTCGTCGAAGGATTGCATCTGCACCAGCAATTCGTTGACCACACCGCCGGTCCCCTCGCTGACCATCGAGGCGTTCTGGACCGGCCCGGCGGCTGCAGGCAGGCCCTGCATCCCGCCGCACGCCGAGATGTCGGACGGGGCGGCCGCGTTCACTCCGCCGCGAGCGGTGGCGATGGCATCGATCTCCTCCATGAATCCGATCGCACCGCCCTCCCTGCGCGCGGTCTTGCGCAGGGCGCGGAAGTACGAGCGGATCTTGCGCGCCGTGGCGCCGTAGTACATGGACTGGAAGGAGGTGGCGCTGACGAACAGGAAGGGCACGTCGGCCTCGGCGGCCATGGCCTTGGCCACGTAGGTCTTGCCCGTGCCGGGAGTGCCTTCGAAGAGCAGGCCGCGCCGCGAGGTCCCGCCCATCTGCTCGGCGAAGCTGCGGTGGGCCAGGAACAGGTTGAGCGACCGGACGACCTCGCCTTTGACGGCGTCGATACCGCGCACATCGTCGAAGTCGATACCGATCTGGTCCGGCCGGTAGGTCACGTGAGGGGATCGTCCCGCGACGATCGTGGTGCCCAGCAAGGTGCCGATGAGCACGACGAAGAAGATGCCGACGATCAGCAGGAAGGGATCGACGGTGGGCAGCGAGAGGCTGGTCAGGTCGACGGCGCGCCCGGTGAGGATCCGGAACCACAACCAGAGTGCGGGCACGGCGAGGATGAGTGCGATCGTCAGCAGGCGGCGCTGACGGTTGCGCTCACGCGAGCGGCCGACGTCGGCGTCAGCAGCGCGCAACCGACCCCCGGCGACCTCGTTGAGAATGTGGTCGGACGGTTCCATGGGACCTCCCTTAGATCGTCCCCACTACGCAGCGTGCGCCTTTTCCCGCTATACGGGTACCTATGACCGATGGATCCACCCGTTCGGGCTACTCCGATCGGGTGACACCGTTGAACAGATCGCGTTCACGGCCGTCCTCGTCGAACGGCCCGGCGAGTTCGCCGGCCGCGATGCGGAAGTGCTCGACCCCCATGGCCTTCGTGCCGAGGTTGTTGGATAACGCGAAAAAGCCACCGTCGGTCTGCACCTGCGATGCGTGCTGAGCGAGGGCCTCCATCTTGGTGTCCAGCAGATCGGAGTAGTCGACCGACGTCGTGACCAACTCGTCCTCGGTCCCGATCGGCAGGTTGTCCGGATCCATCGCGGCGAACCCGGTGTCCTCGCCGGCCTCCCGCAGAGCCCGGATGCCGTCACGCAACATCCCTTTCGGAAGAGCCGTCCAGTAGACCTTGCTGACTTTCCACGGTTCGCCGAGATCGAGCCGGAACGAGGGCACGGCGGCCAGTGCCACGGCGTACATGAGGACGCGGTGGGCCTGGATGTGGTCGGGGTGACCGTATCCGCCGAAGTCGTCGTAGGTGACGGCGACCTGCGGCCGGACCTCCCTGATGACCGCCACGAGGTCCGATGCAGCCTCCAGCAGGTCGGCACGCCAGAAGCAGTCATCGCGATTGTTCGACTCGGTGCCCATCATCCCGCTGTCGCGATACTTGTGCGGCGCTCCGAGCAGGCGCCAATCCGTGACACCGAGCACGCGCATGGCCGCTGCCAATTCCTCGTAGCGGTGCTCGCCGAGGCGGTCCTCGTTGTGTGCCGCGAGGTGCTGGGCATCCTCGAGCAGGATCTCCCCCTCTTCGCCGAGCGTGCAGGTGACGAGGGTGACCTGCACGCCGTCGCGCACATATCCGGCCATCAGGGCACCGGTCGTGATGGTCTCGTCGTCCGGGTGGGCGTGCACGATCAGCAGTCGTCGGTCAGCCATTGCTCCAGCCTAGGCCGTGGGCCGGATGTGGTCATGCGCACGCCGACGATGACCACGGCCGCGCCGAGCCCCTAGCCTTGGCGGAATGGAGACCTACCCACGCCAGGCGGCGCTGACCGGTCAGTTCCGGCACGGCCAACCCCGCACCTTCCGGGTCACGGACACCTCGGTGTACTTCCTGCGCTCACAAGGCAGTCGTGACGCCGCACTGCGCTTGTACCGGTGGGATCGGGCGACCGGTGCGGCCATGGAACTGTTGGCGGGCTCGGGTGACCCCACCGACGCCGAGTTGGCCATGCGCGAGCGGCTGCGGGAGACGGCTTCCGGAATCACGACCTATGACGTGCGCGATGACCGGGTCGTCGCGGGCGTGGGCGGCAGTCTGCTGGCCTGGGACCAGATGGACGGCGGACGGCAGATCGCAGCCGCCGACGGCGCCTACGATCCCCGTCTGAGCCCTGACGGTCAGTGGATCAGCTGGGTCTCGAATGGCGCACTGCAGGTGTGCAGTTGGGATGGTTCGGATCACCGGATCCTGGTCGAGTCGGAGGCGGACATCACGTGGGCGGTCTGTGACTTCATCGCCGCCGAAGAGCTCAACCGCAGCCGCGGGTACTGGTGGTTGCCCGACTCGTCGGGTCTGATGGTGCAGCGCACGGACGATACGCCGGTGCCGATCTGGCATCGCAGCGATCCTGCCAACCCACAGCGGGAACCCGCCCAGCAGCGCTACCCCCACGCCGGAGCAGCGAACGCCCTAGTCGAGGTGTGGCGGTTCGACCTCGATGGTGAAGGAGCCCGGGTGCCGTTGCCCGAGGCGGAGTACCTCGCCACAGTGCGCGGGGGCGCCATCGGCGTGTTCGACCGAGCCCAGACGGCACTGACCGTCTGCGACTTCGACGGCCAGACCATCGGGCGCGTCGAACAGCAGCCTTGGCTGGACCTGGTACCGGGCCTGCCGCGGCGCAGCGGCGATGTCTTGGTGGCGTGGACCGATGAGGCGCGCCGCCGTCTGATAATGGACGGGCAGGCGGTGACACCTGCCGAGGTGCACCTGCGCAGCTACCTCGGCGAGATCGACGGAACCCACTACGTCACGGCCTGTACCACCCCGGCGGAGAGCCGCGTGGGCTGCATCGATTCCGGCGGGTTCCGGTGGCTGTCCGAACCCGGGAAGTACACCACCGCCACCGTCGAGAGTGACCTGATCATCACCAGCGAAACGACCTGGGGTCGATACGGG
>CALFYG010000197.1 GCA_937952095.1 uncultured Micrococcales bacterium
GGAACTTGCGGCCGAAGCGGTCTCCGAGGTTGCCCATCGTGATGAGCAGACCCGCCAGCACGAACGAGTAGATGTCCCCGATCCACAGCACCTGGGACGCGGTCGGCTGGAGGTCCTCGACAATGCTCGGTGTGGCAAGTGCCAGCACCGTGCCATCGACAGCCACAAGGAACACGGCCAGGCACATGGCCGACAGCGCCCACCAGCGACGGGGGTCACTGCGCGTCGCGTCCATGCCACCTCCGGGGCACAGGGTACGCGCGGCGCCCAACGCTTCGCCGGGTGACGATCGGCGCTACGGCTGCACGGCGGCAGGTGCAGTGTCCGCGTTCACGACCGACGCACGCACCGTCTTCCCCTTCCGAACGGTGATCCTGGTCTTGCTGGCCTCGCACGCACCGGGCCGGACCGTGAGGCGATACGAGCCGACAGGCAGTTCCATCCGTTTGCCGGGCTTGACCGCGATCTTGTAGTCCTTCTGCACCAGCCGGGCCAGACACCCCTCGGCCACATTGATGCGCGCGTAGCCGGTGATGACGATGACGCCGGACGCGGGCATCGGCAGCGCAAGCAGCGCAGCGGCGAAGATCACGACGAGTATCTTCTTCATGGCTGCCTCCGCTTCCAGGCTAAGCCCTCGCCCCGGCCCGGACTAGGGTGAGCAGCGTGCCGATCCTCGTCTTCATCCTCGGACTCCTGCTGTGGTTCGCGGCGACCTCGTCGGTGATGAAGACGCTGGTGGTGTCGCGCGGCAGTTCCGGGCTCAACCGGCGCAAGAACGTTGTGCTGCTGGGGTGCTTCCGTCTGGTGGCCCGCCGCACGTCCACGTACGAGAATCGCGACCGCATCCTGACGTTCTTCGCCCCAACCGCGATCGTCTCATCCCTGCTCATGTGGCTGCTCATGTACTTCATCGCGTACGGGATGCTGATGTGGTCGTTCTCCCCACTTGGATTCCCCACAGCGCTGCGAGAGGCCGGCTCCAGCCTGTTCACCCTCGGGTACGCGACCTCCGAGCGGGCGAGCCTGACCGGCCTGGACTTCATCGCCGCTGCGACCGGGCCGATCGTGATAGGTCTGCTGATCGGCTACTTGCCCACCTTCTACTCCGCGTACCAGAGTCGAGAGGCCGACGCGACGCTGCTGCTCGCGCGCGGCGGGGAACCCAACTGGGCACCGGAGTTGATCCGGCGTCACGCCCTGGTACGCAACGTCGATCGACTCGACACGTTGTGGTCCGAGTGGGAACGGTGGGCTGCGCAGGTCGGGGAGAGCCACACCAACTTCCCGGTGCTGATCCAGATGCGTTCTGCGCGGCCTTACCGCAATTGGCTGATCTCTTTGCTGTGCGTGATGGACACCGCTGCGATCCACATGTCGCTCAACCCGGAGCAGTCGCAGGGAGCGATGCGTGTGGCCCTGCGGCAGGGGATCGTGTGCATGCAGGAGTTGTGCACAGTGATGCGGATCCCGTTCGATCCCGACCCCCTGCCGGACCGACCGACATCGATCAGCCTCGAGGACTTCCTGGCCGCATGCGAACTGATGGCCAGTGGCGGCTACACGTGGCAACGCGACCCCGCCGAGGCCTACCGCCACTTCCGGGGGTGGCGCGCCAACTACGAGGACATGGCCTACGCCCTCGCCGACGAGATCGACGCCGTCCCCGCGCCCTGGAGTGGTCCACGTACCCCGGCGCTTCCCGTGATCGCCCCCGACACCCAACCCAACCGCAGTCCCGACCGGCCTGAGGGCACGGGGCGGTCCTGAGGGGCACGCCACTCTCGGCCGAGTGTGACGAAACTGAAGCCCCACGCTGGCGAGTGCGACGAAGATTACGGGTTCTCGAGTATGAAACCGACCTCTTCGTGGCGCTCGTCGCCCCGGCCCCGCATCTTCGTGACATTCGCGAACGCCACCCCCACGACCCGCGGCCCCGACGCATTGCGCCGCCTCAGGCACCCGCTTCGATGCGCTTGGCCAGTTCGGTGCGGGCCATCGCCTCGCGCGCCTGCCCCAATGTCACGATCCCTCTCTCGGCCAGTTGCGGGATCATCCGCACCAGGACCTCCGCCGTCGCCAGGGCGTCCCCCAAGGCCGTGTGCCGTCCGAAGACCTCCACCCCGTAGCGCTCGCACACGTAGTCGAGTCCGTGCCGCGCCTCCGGGTGCGTCTCGAGCACAGCCGACAGCAACATCGTGTCCAGCGACAACGGCTCCAGGTGGATCCCTGCGGATTCCGCCGCGGGCCGCAGGAAGCCGAAGTCGAAGCCCGCGTGGTGGGCCACGAGCACGGAGTCGGCCGCATATCCGGCGAACTGCGAGACCACCTGCGCGGGCCCGTCGGCGTCGGCCACCATCTCGTCGGTGATCCCGTGGAAACTGGTCGACAACTCGGGAATGCGGATGCCCGGGTTGATCAAGGCGTCGAAGGTGTCATCGGCCCGGACCACGCCGCCGTCCACACGCACCGCGCCGATGGCCACCAGTCGGTCGCCGGCGTCGACGTGCAGACCCGTGGTCTCGCAATCGACGACAGTGAACACGATGTCGGCCAGCGATGTCTGCAGCCACTCCTCGCGGGTCGGCACCGGCCTGGAGGGCCGCGACAAGTCGACACTCAGACCCACCACGGGTCCCTCGGCGTGCTCAGCCGCCGGGTTGCCGACCACGAGCACCATCGCCGGTTCGTCCGGGCCGGTCAGCCGGACCAGGCGGATCGCGGTCTCCCCCACGACGGCGCGGGGGCGCTCGCCGGCCAGCGCCCGGGTCAAGAGCGGCAAGAAGTCCTCCGCGTCGAACACCCCGAGGATGCTGCGTCCGGCGGCGATGGGCGTCCTGCCACTGAGTGCCTGCCTGGCCGCGGGGTTGACCAGCAACACCCGGCCGCGATCATCCACCACGCCGACCGGCACATCGAGGCCGGAGAGCACGGCCATGAGGCCGTCGCGCTCGAGGCGCAGTTCGTCATGGGCCGCGGCGAGCTGTTCCTGCAGTCGGGCCTCGGCCCCGGCATGGCGCTCCGCCAACGTGTTGATCGCGCGCTCGGTGGCCGTGTCGCCGGTCAGGCGGTGGTCGGGGTTGACGTCGGCGATCATCTGCACTGACGCGGCGATCCGTTCGTCGTTACGCTGCTCACTGCGCCACGTGCTCCAGGCGATCCAACCGATCAGGCCCACCTGCACCACCAGACCGAGGGCCAGGACCACGGCCTCGCCCCCCAGTGCATCGAACAGTGCCGAGCGCGAACGCTGGGGAAGGTCGGCCAGCACGACAGCGACCGTCAGGGCGGGGTCCAGCGTCGCCACCGCGATCAGTGCCAGGACTTTCCATTTGGTCATAGGTCTGTCCGGAAGGTGATAGACGTGACGGACTGCGCGCTCTTGATGGCCTTGAACGCGTCGCGCAGATCGTCGTGGTCGGCGTCGTCGAGTTCTTCCATGAGGATCGTGTCGGTGACGTACTCGCGGGCGTCGATCTGTCGCAGTTGGTTCTGCAGGCGCAGCCGTGTCAACAGTGCGTACGCCTCACGCAGCCTGCCGGTGAGTTCGTCGCTGAGCACACCGTCCTTCGTCGCGTCCGCAAGACGCTCGTCGGTGCCCACGGCCGGGGAGCCGGCCTTCAATCCGTACAGCCTGGCCAGTAGCACGATCGGCGCGAGGCCGGTCTTCTTCAGATCCACAGCGCCGCGTGGCAGCCGGCCGAAAGCGTGCAACGGCGGAGGGAAGGAGTTCGCTGCCGTCGCCAGTCCGTGCATCAGCCGCGGGGAGTCCGCACCGCGCATGAGCTCGGCGCGTGCCACACCCACGTCGAGGCTTCCGGCGAGGTGGCGCAGGTCGAGGAAGACGTCGGCATCCACGACCGCATCGGGGGTGGGTGCGTCCACACGCTCGCGCAGGATCTGCTGCCATTCGTCGAGGGAGTGGGACCACGTGTCGGCCATGTACCCGCCGTCACAGCGCCGCAGCCCGAACTCGGCGAGTCCCTCGATCACGACCGCGGCGAGGTCCTTGGCGTAGCTGGTCTGGGCGGCCTGCGCGGTCTGCCAGAACAGGGCATTGTCCTGGTCGCTGGCACAGTGCAGTTCGCGGCGGGCATGCGAACCGAGCACGACCCAGGCGAACCGCGCCGGGGGCGGGCCGGACTCATGGACGAAGCCGTCGATCAGCAGACGGGTCCGGGCGTCAGCGGCGTCGGACATCACCGTGTTCGCCGGGTCGGACCAGTCGATGGTGCGGGCGACCTCGACCAAACCGCTGGCCGGTACGACCTGTCCGCTCATCGCAGTCCTCTCGCCGTCCAGGTGCGCTGCACGCCGACGGCTTCCGGTGTGTGAAGGCGGATCATGATCCGATCCACCCCCGGTGTGATCCTATGGGCGGTGCGCTTCGACACGATGACCATGGTGAACAACGCGGTCGGCATGGCCCAGGCCGCCGGCTGCGACAACAGCGCACCGGGCCACCCCGACAGGTCGGGGAACAACGTCGAGACGGCGATCGCCACCGTGGCCATGGTGCCGCCGAGCAGCAACCCGGCAGCGGCGCCGGCGTCGGTGAGCCGGGGCCACCAGATCCCGAGGAGCAGCAGCGGCGAGAAGGTGGCCGCCGCGACCGCGAAGGCCAACGACACCGCGCGCGCCAACGGCAGCGACTCCGCGACCAGACCCAGGAACAGCGGGACCAGGACCGCGACGGCAGCCGCGATCCGGAAGGAGACGATCGGGTTGCGCACGCGCTTGCCCACCAGGTCCTGGGACAGCACTCCCGCGACGGTCACCGTGAGGCCGGTGGCGGTCGCGAGGAAGGCTGCTGCCGCCCCGGCGGCCACCAACGCCGTGAGCCATTGCCCAGCGGCACCACCCACCGTCGCCTGTGGCAGGAGTAGCACCACGGCGTCCGTGCGGCCGGTCAACAGCAATTCCGGCGCGTAGAGCCGACCGAGCATCCCGTAGACCGAGGGCGCCAGGTAGAACAACCCGACCAGACCGATCACCACCAGCGCGGTCCGGCGGGCCGCGCGGCCGTCGGGGTTGGTGTAGAAGCGGACCAGGACGTGCGGCAGCCCCATGGTCCCGAGGAACAAGGCGAACATCAGGGCGAAGGTGCGGTACAGCGTGTGCTCCTGGCCGCTTTGCAACGGCTGCCCCCAGGCCACACCGGTCAATTGCGGGACTCCGCTCAGGTGCGGCACCGTCGCGCCCTCGGGGAAGACCAGGGTGCTGCCGGCAGCCACGGTGTGCTCGCCGGGTTGCCACGTCAGGGGACCGTCCACCACGACGTCGTCGACCGTTCCCTCCGCGTCGACCGAGATCGGGTCGGAGACCGTGACCGTGATCGGGTTCTCGATGCGCACCGTGGTGCGGTCGTCGAACGTCGGCGGCGCCTCGGTCAGCGCGCTCGGGGAGGCGTCGGCGCGCCATGCCGCGAGCAGGAACAGGACGGGCACCATGATCGCCACGACCTTGAGCCAGTACTGGAAGCCCTGGACGAGAGTGACGCTGCGCATGCCGCCCCCGACGATGACCACCAGCACCGTGATGGACACCAGCAGACCGCCGACCCAGGTGGGGGTGTCCAGCAGGATCTGCAGCGCCAGGCCAGCCCCCTGCAACTGCGGCAGGACGTAGAGCCACCCGATGAGCACGACGAGTGCACTGGCGATCAGGCGGACCTTCGACGAGCGCAGTCGCGCCTCGCAGAAATCGGGGAGGGTATAGGCGCCCGACCGTCGCAGAGGCGCTGCCACAAGTGCGAGCAGCAGGACGTACCCGACGGCATAGCCCACTGGGAACCACACCGCATCCGCGCCGCCAGCCATGATCAACCCGGCGACCCCGAGGAAGGATGCCGCTGACAGGTACTCCCCCGAGATCGCGGACGCGTTCCACCAGGCGGGGACCGAGCGGGACGCGACGTAGAAGTCACCGGTCGTGCGCGCCAGGCGTGAACTGTACGCCGCGAGCCCGATCGTGATCAGCACCGTCAGGGCCATCCCAGCGGCGGCCAGAGTGGGGTTCATCGACCCTCCACCAGATCGGTGAACTGCGACTCGTTGCGATCGGCCTGCCGCACGTACCACCAGCCGACCCCGAGGATCGCCGGGTACACGAGGATGCCCAACAGCACCCACCACAACGGCATGGGCCCCACTTGGAGTTCCCGAATCCGCGGCACGAACCCGAAGAGCAGCGGCATGGCGATCAGCGGCACCACAACCAACGCCACGGTCGACAACCCGAGGAGCAGTTGGGCGCGGATCAGCGAGCGCAGGTAGACCTGGCCCACGCGGGTCTGATCGTCGATCTCGTCGGTGACCGGTCGCGACGGCCGCCGCCGGACGTCGCGGCGCGGGCCGGTGATGACCACGCGCTTGGGGCGCTGCTCGGGCTTACTCATGGGGCGCCCTCAGCCCCTTTGTGACGTTGTTGTCGCACCTTCCGCTGGAATGTGACGTTGGTGCTTCTTTTCGATCCTCCAACCCCGCAACAACGTGACAAGGAACTCCGGGACGCCGCACCAACGTCACACGCGTTGGTCCGGGGGGCCCGCTGCCCCGCCTCATGCGTCCCGCTCCAACCGGTGCGCGGCGACCAGCGCCTCCTTCACCGCGGCGGCGTGCCGACGGCTGACGGGGACCGATTGCCCCTCCCCCAGGTCGACGGTCACCCGACCCCCCGCGGTACGCAGGCCTTCCACGAAGGTGGCGTTGACCAAGAAGCGCCGGTGCACCCGCAGGAAGCCCGCCGGTTCCCATCGTTCCTCGAGTGCCGCAAGCGGCACGCGCACCAGGTGGCCGCCGTCGCGGGTGCGCAGCCGCACGTAGTCGCGCTGGGCCTCGACGTAGACGATGTCGGAGCGCTTCACGTACCGCGTCACCCCACCGAGTTCCACCGCGATCGTCTCGTCGGGGATCTCATCACCAGCGGGCTTCGGTTCGGCGACCTCGGTCTCGAGCGCCCGTTGCACCCTGGCCACGGCCTGCGCGAGCCGTTCCGCACGGATGGGCTTGAGCAGGTAGTCGACGGCGGCGATGTCAAACGCGTCCACCGCGTGGGAGTCGTACGCGGTCACGAAGACCACCGGCGGGGGCGCGGCGAAACGGCTGATCACCCGCGCGAGCGCCAGGCCGTCCATCCCGGGCATGCGGATGTCGAGGAACACGGCGTCGACGTCGTCGGCCTGCAGGAGTTCAAGGGCATCGGGCGCAGTTCCGGCGGGGCGGACCTCGGCGATACCGGGGGTCCGGTTCAGCAGGTACGTCAACTCGGCCAGCGCCGGTTCCTCATCGTCGACCGCGACGATGATCAGACCGTCGTCACTCATCGGACACCGCCTCCGCGTACTTGGGGATGCGCATCGTCACTTTCGTGCCCGCCATCGGCGCGGTCTCGACAACGAGGCCGTGGTCGTCGCCGAACGCCTGCCGCAGGCGCTCATCGACGTTGGCCAGGCCGACGTGGTCGCCGGGTTCGCCGGACAGGCTGCGACGGATGACCTGCGGATCATTGCCCACTCCGTCGTCCTCCACACTGATCCAGCATCCGGCCCACGTTCGACCGCCGTGATACTCACCGTGCCCTGCGCATCGCGGCTCTCCAGCCCATGCCGCACGGCGTTCTCCACCAAAGGCTGGATGCACAGGAACGGGATGCGCACGCTGAGTACCTCCGGATCGACCCGCAACTTCACCTGCAGACGGTCACCGAACCGCGCCTGCTCGAGAAGGAGGTACTGCTCCACCGAGCGCAACTCCTCAGCCAGCGCGGTGTAGCGACCGTGGGACCTGAAGCTGTACCGGGTGAACTCGGCGAAGTCGAGGAGCAACTCCCGCGCTCGATCAGGGTCGGTGCGCACGAATGATGCGATCGCGGTGAGCGAGTTGAAGATGAAGTGAGGGGAGATCTGCGCGCGCAGCACCCGCACCTCCGCCTCCGCGCTGCGGGCGCGCGTCCGGTCGAGTTCGGCCAGCTCGAGTTGACCCGACGTGAAGGTGGCCACCTCCTCGACAGCGCGCATGAGCGCCGGGCCGGCCGGGAGATTGGAATAGGCCACCAGAGCCCCGATCACGACGTCATCGGAGGTCAGCGGGGCGGCGATCCCGGAGCGGAACATCTCGCTGACATCGCGCGCCTGGTCGTCAGTGATGACGATCGGCGACCCGGAGTCCAGCGCCGCCTCGGCGTGCTTGACGGCGAACTCACGCTGCTTGTCCCCGATCCCGTCCCAGGCCAGGGTGGTGAAGCGATCGGTGATCGCCAGCGCCGGCACCCCCAGCAGCCCGCGCAGGTATTTCACCGACCGGGCGGTCCCGGCCTCGGTCAGGCCGCCACGAAGCGCCGGGGCGGCGAGGCTGGCGATGTGCAGGGTGCGATAGGTGGCCATCTGGCTCTCGGTGCCCATCCGCGCGCGGCCCCGGACCCAGCGCGCGATGAGTACGCCGAGCACGATCGCGCCGGCGCGCTGGCACGGGCCCGTGAGGAGGGGATCCTGTCGAGCTGACCGGTCAGTCCGGCGGCGGACCGAAGCGACGGAGCCAGAAGTCCCGCAGACCGCGCAGCCGAGCCCGGGCGTCGAAGATGTAGGGCCGACTCGACGGTTGCAGCACGCCTCGTGCGGTCTGGGCCAGCGTGATCGCCGAGCGGATCGCGGCGTGGTACCACCCGCTCATCTCCTGGACGAGCAGCAGGGTGTTGCGGGTCTGGAGGTGGTCGACCCGCGCCACCGAAGAGCCCACGTGCATGTTCTGCACACGGGCGCCACGGACCAACCCGACCATCCACCCGGCGCGCCTCGCCCGAAGCGCGAGCTCGGCCTCCTCGCAGTACGAGAAGTAGCGCTCGTCGAAGAGGCCCACCTCCTCGAGGGTCGCGCGCCGCAGGAACATGAGCGTGCCGTGGGGGTAGTCGACGTCCTCCCAGCGGGGCAGGTCCGGGCTGTCGGGACCGGGGACGTCGGCGGGGACCGCCATGCCGCCGAAGTAGGGGTCGATGTAGGGGATGTGGCCGTCGCCGACGTCGGCGCCACCTTCGGCGCCGCGACCACCAAGGACGGCTGGTTCGGCATGCCGGACAACTGCGCCGTCGACCACCAGGGCCG
>CALFYG010000198.1 GCA_937952095.1 uncultured Micrococcales bacterium
CGCCAACATGTTCCCCAAGCGGGTCGGCGCGCTGACCTTGGACGGCAACGTCCGGCCCCAGCCGTGGGTGAAGGCGCCACAGGGCCAGGACCCGATGCTGCCCACCTTCCTGCGCCAGGACTCGGCGGCGGGTGCGGACGCCACGCTGGAACAGTTCCTCCTACGCTGCGGTCGTGCTGGTACGGCCACCTGCCCCTTCGCGGCGGGCAGCCCGAAGGCCACCGTGGCGAAGTTCGAGAAGCTCGCGCGGCAGATGCGCAAGAACCCGACGCAGAAGCGGGGCGGGATCACGTACAGCGACCTGCAGGAGCGGGTCGCCAACGGGATCTACTTCATCGGTGTATGGCCGAGCCTGGCTGAGGGACTGCAGAACGTCTGGACGGACACTCCCATCGCGCGGACCCAGAGCACGGTCGAACGGTACGCCGGTCCCGGCCAACAACTGGGGATCGTGTGCAGCGAATCCCCGAACCCGACGAGCAAGCAGCTGCTGACCACCAACGCCACCGCCATCCGTCGCTACGGGGTGCTCGGACCGTACTGGACGTGGGTGACCAGTGGCTGCAGCGAATGGCGTGCCGAGGCCGCCGACCCGTACACCGGGCCCTGGAACAAGCGCACTGCTGCGCCCATCCTGTTGATCGGGAACACCTACGACCCGGCGACGCCGCTGTCGAGTTCGAAATACATGGCCAAGACGCTCGACCGCAGCCGCCTGCTGATCATGCGGGGCTACGGGCACACCGCGCTGGCGAACCCGAGCACCTGCATCAACCGCAAGGTCACCCGCTACTTCATCGACGGCACGCTGCCCGCCGATGGCACCAAGTGCGACCAGGACGACCCGCCGTTCGCGGGCTGAAGCGGAGGGCCGCCGGGTGCCCGGGCTGGACATGATCGTGCGGGCCCGCTCGAGTCAGACGGGCCCGCACGACGTGGGTGGCGACTACCGCGCCAGTCGCACCTGCTGCGACACGGTGCTCTTCAGGCCGTACTTCGCCCGCACCTTGACCCGGTAGGTCCCCTTGGGCAGATCGATCGTGTGGGTCCCGTCCTTGGACGTGATCCACAGCGTCTTACCGGACTTCCTCCAGGTCGCCGCGTTCGCCTTGCCCGCACCCTTGCGGAAGACCTTGATCCAGTAGCCCTTGCCCTCGTCCGGGTTGACGTCGACGAACAGCTTGGAGCGGTTGCGGATCGCCTTGACCGTGACAGTCGACTTACGAGTGACCTTGGCCTTGACCTGCGCCGGTGGTTCTGGCGCTGCCTTGATCATCACCTCGTACTTCTCCACCTCGCCGACGGCTCCACTGGGCGACGCGACGGTGAACTCGGCTGAGATCATCCCCACCGCGGCGTTGCTCGGCACGGCCAGTGGCACCTGCCGCTGACCCTGTGCGCCCTCGATGGGCTCCAGTGCCTCGGAGGCATCCGCGAAGTCGCCGTCGTCGTTCCAGTCGAAGGCCGCTGTGATGGTGCCGCTGCCGTCGACCGCAACCGGAATCGTGTAACTGCTGCCGGCCACCAACTCGCTGGGCATCAGCACACCGTCGGTCCCGTCCTCCTCGGTGCCGAGGACCGGCATCGGGGGCTCCGGCGGAAGGAATGCATCCGCGGTGAACGGGTTGGGCAACTGTGTTGCCTCGCAGACCTGCGGATCCCACGCCTCGGGAACCGCTGGCAGGCCGTCCACGTAATCGTCCTCCGACTTCCAGAAGGTGTAAGGAACCGTCTGGTAGCAGGACAGGACGTGCTCCATCACGGTGAACTGTTCACTCGAGGTCTTGACGGTACTGCCGCCCAGTCCAGCTCCCCAGGTGCCGACGAGGTTCAGCGTCTTCATCAGCTGGGTTTCGCTGTCTGCCAACAAGAGGGCCGTCTCGTCGTCCGACGGGTCATCGACTGTGCCTTTGTTGTCCGTGTAGTCCAGGGCCCAGCCCTCCTCGGCGACACCGTCACGTCCCTGCACATAGGCGCCTTCGAAGTCCTCGATCCCGTAGGTGAAGCCGGAGTCCATGGGGTTCAGGACAGCCGAGGTCTGACTTCCGTCGAGCTTGCCCACCATGGTGTCGCCGACCACGGTCTCGCCGTCATCGCCGTCCTTGATGACGTTGACATCTTCGATGTCCGTGGTTCCCAGGTCATCAGCGACGATGTCATCGGTCGTGAAGTTGTGCCGGACGGTGTACTGCTGGCCGTCCTCGGTCTCCACATCGAGTTCGACCCAGTACATCTGCACCGGCTTCATGTCGCCCTTGACGAAGAACGCGACGTCGAAGTCCGAGGTCAGTGCTGTGCCGTTGGTGGTCACACACGATCCGTCCTGTGCGGAACCCACGTGACAGCGTCCGGAGTCGGCATCAGTCACCACCTGTCCGGCCACCGTGTCCTGCCCGGACCAGGTGGTCGTCCACCCGGAGGTGTAGGCCAGCGGCGACTGCGCGTCATCCCAGCGGGCATCCGCAGCGGTCTGCTTCCAGTCGAGGAGGTTGATCGTCGTGGGGTCGTCAAGGACGTCCCCAGTCTCGAACTTCTTGTCCTCCTTCTCGTACGGCGGCGCTACGCACGCGGGGTTGTTCGGATCGGTGGCCACTGGCGCGGGCATCTCGAGGTGCGGCAGGTTCTGGCCGAACTTGTCGTTCAGCAGTCGCCAGCGGGGTCCCACGATGAGCTTCCCGAGAGTGTTGTCCGGTGTCTGGCTGCCGACCATGTCGCCGTCCGCTGTCTTGTACGCCCATGCGAACGGATCGCGGTCGATGGTGGTGTACCAGGCGTTGCTGTACCCGCCGGCCAGATCGCTGGACAGCGCCCCAGGGATCGCGAGGCTCGGATCCCGCAGGACCGTTCCGGCGGGGATGAAGTCACCGTCCCCCTCGTAGCAGCCACGCGTCGATCGCCACGTGCCGTCGTCGGCCACTTCGTACTCGGGAACCAGCCCGGTCGCCCCTTCGTTCTCCCAGTCCTCCGGGCGGATCTGGTCGTTGGGGTTGTTCGTGATGGAGTGCTTGACCCGCAACTGCGCCTTCGTGACCTTCAGCCCCTTGCCCTCAGCGGTCTTCCATTCCTCCGGCAGCGGCAGGTGGGCGACGAACCTGATGTCCGTGGGCTTCTTCACGGCCTGACCCCAGCTGTACAACAGCTTCCCGTCGTCCTTCTTCCTGACCGAGTAGTGGCTCCCCAGGTACAGGTCGATGTTGTTCGGGATGACGTTGTCCTCGCCGGGGACCAGTTCCGCGATGATCTGGCCCCACGGGCGGTCGTCATCCGCACTCGGCGTGACCGTCGCGCCAAGTGCGGGAGACGCTCCCGCCACCATCGTCAAACCGGCGGCCACCGCGATGGCCCGCCTTCGACTCGATGTAGACATTTCCTCTTCCTTTCCCCTCAGTAGGACCCGCCGAAGGACTCGACTCCGGTGGTGTCCGAGAGCAGTGTGGGCTGCTGTCTGCGCAGTCGATATGACGAACGTGTGGAGATCGTGTGGAGATCCGAAACTGCCGTTCCTGAAGGCCGTTGGGGCCCCTGCGAGCCGCGGCCGGATGGGTGCGACCATGGAGGAAGAGAAGATCAACTTCTCTGGGGCGAAGGGGGGTCGCCGGACGATGTCGACGGTTCTTGTCGTCGAGGATGAGCGGGACATCCGGGATTTGCTACGGCGTTTTCTGGAGCGGGCCGGCTATTCGGTGCTGACCGCTGCCGCCGGAGCCGGCGCCCTATCGCTGCTCGAGTCGGCGCAGGTGGATCTGGTGCTGCTCGACCTCGGCCTGCCGGACATCGACGGGACCGAAATCCTCACGGAGGTGGCGCCGGGGGTGCCCGTCATCGTGCTCACGGCGCGCTCCGAACTCGCGGACCGGGTCACCGGGCTACGGCTCGGCGCGGATGACTACGTGATCAAGCCTTTCAGTCCGACCGAGGTGGTGCTGAGGGTCAAGGCCGTCCTCGGCAGAACGCGGGGCCGGCAGCAGGAGGCGCAAAGCCGGCGTAGCTACGAGGACGGTGAGCTCATCATTGATCTGCGTCAACACGCCGCAACCCGCCTGGGTGACGAGATGACGCTCACGGTGACGGAGTGGGAGCTTCTGCTCGCCCTCGCGGAATCACCGGGCCGAGTGCTCAGCCGTTCGGAACTGGCCAACAGGGCGCGGGGCTATGAGTTCGACGGGTACGAGCGGACCATCGACTCGCACGTGAAGAACCTGCGGCACAAACTCCGCGACGACCACCACCGAGTGATCGAGACGGTGGTAGGCGTGGGTTATCGATTCACGTTGCATCCCGATGCGTGAGTGGTTGCGGCTCGGGCCGCTCGGGTGGCGCTTCGTGGCCGCGTTCCTCATCGTGGGCCTGGCCAGCATCGGGGGCTTGTTGATCGCCACCGCGCTTGAGTTGGACCATCGCGACGCACTCGCCGCCACCGCGCAACGCCAAGGAATGATCGATCGTCTCGCCAGGGAGACCGGTGCTGAATTCGCGCGCACCGGTGATTGGCAGGACATCGACCTGTCGCGTCCTGTGGCAGTCGCCGAGTCGAACGACGCGCACTTCGTCGCCGTTGATGCGTCCGACACCGTGGTGATCGGCGGGCCGGTGGGGTCGGACTTCCGGGATCGGGCCGTGAGCGCGCCGGTTCTGGTGGACGGTCGTCGCGTGGGCCAGGTGTATGTCGTGTTCTACTCGGACGAAGCGGTCACCGCCCCGCAGCTCGGGGCCTCATGGTTCCTGGCGGCCGGCACCATCGCGGCGCTCGCGGCGATCGTGACCGCCATCATCGTCACACGCCTGCTGACCAGGCCACTGATGGACCTTTCCGACGCCGCGGCCTCGTTCGCGGACGGGGACCGAGATGCGCGGGCCGCGACCGAGGCCCCCGGCGAGCTGGGCAAGTTGGGCCGGGCCTTCAATGAGATGGCCGACCAGGTGACGAGCAGTGAACAGGCGCGCCGTCGGGTGTCGGCTGACATCGCCCACGAGCTGCGTACGCCCCTGACCGTCTTACAGGCAGGACTCGAGGAGTTGCGGGATGGACTTGTCCCCGCCGATCCGTCCACGCTGTCCGCCCTACACGACCAAGCCGTACGGCTCGGCAGAGTGGTCAACGACCTGTCGGAACTTGCGCATGCCGAGTCACCGAGTCTTCTGCTGTCGCGCGAACGCCTCGACCTGGCCGATCTCGCGTCGGACGCGCTGCTCGTGTGGCGGCCAAGGATCGATGATGCGGAAATGACGCTGGAGACCTCCCTGCAGATGGGGACGATGGTGTCTGTCGACGCGGATCGGATGAGTCAGG
>CALFYG010000199.1 GCA_937952095.1 uncultured Micrococcales bacterium
GCCGCCGGGGATCGCGTCCTTCACGGTGGCGACGATGACGTCACCGATGCCGGCGTAACGCCGACCGGAACCACCGAGCACGCGGATGCACAGCAGCTCCTTGGCGCCGGTGTTGTCGGCGACGCGGAGTCGGGATTCCTGCTGAATCATGATTACTTCGCCTTCTCAAGGATCTGCACGACCCGCCACCGCTTGGTGGCCGAGGTCGGACGGGTCTCCATGAGTTCGACGCGGTCACCCACGCCGCACTCGTTGTTCTCGTCGTGTGCCTTCAGCCGGCTCGTGCGCCGGACGACCTTGCCGTACAGCGGGTGCTTGAACCGGTCCTCGACGGCGACCACGACGGTCTTGTCCATCTTGTCGCTGACCACCAGGCCCTGCAGGACCTTGCGGAACCCGCGCGACTGCGCGGTCTCTTCAGCGGCGGCTTGCTCACTCATGCGACGACCTCGTCATTCGTAATGCCCAGCTCGCGCTCACGCATGATCGTGTAGATACGAGCGATGTCCTTCTTGACCGCACGCAGGCGGCCGTGGTTCTCCAGTTGGCCGGTGGCGGACTGGAACCGGAGGTTGAACAGCTCCTCCTTGTTCTCCTTCAGCCGGGCCACGAGGTCGTCGTTGCTCAACAACCGCAACTCCTCGGTCTTCGTCGCAGGCATCAGTCCTCACTCACTTCGCGTCGCACGATCTTGCACTTCATCGGCAGCTTGTGGGCTGCGCGCTGCAGTGCCTCCTGCGCGACATGCTCGTTGGGGTAGGTCAGCTCGAACATGACCCGACCCGGCTTGACGTTGGCGACCCACCATTCCGGCGAGCCCTTACCGGAACCCATACGGGTCTCCGCCGGCTTCTTGGTCAGCGGACGGTCCGGGTAGATGTTGATCCAGACCTTGCCGCCACGCTTGATGTGGCGGGTCATGGCGATACGAGCGGCCTCGATCTGACGGTTCGTCACGTACGCCGGCTCGACCGCCTGCAGGCCCCAGTCGCCGAACGCCACCTTGGTGCCGCCCTTGGCGTTACCGCTGCGCTTCGGGTGGTGCTGCTTGCGGTGCTTCACTCTGCGGGGAATCAACATGTCAGGCCTCCGTCGCAGCCGGTGTCTCCGCGGGTGCCTCGGCCGCAGCCGGAGCCTCCCGCTCGGTGTTGCGAGCGCCACGGTCGCCGCGGTCACCACGGTCACCCCGGTCGCGGCCACGGCCCTCGCGGTCACGGCGGCCACGACCCGGCGAGCCGGAACGCTGCAGGCGCGCCTGGCGCTGCTGCTCACGCTCGGCCCGGTCGGTCGAGACCTCACCGTGGTAGATCCAGACCTTCACGCCGATGCGGCCGAAGGTGGTACGCGCCTCGTAGAACCCGAAGTCGATGTCCGCACGCAGCGTGTGCAGCGGGACGCGACCCTCGCGGTAGAACTCGGTGCGGCTCATCTCCGCACCACCGAGGCGGCCGGAGACCTGCACCCGGATGCCCTGTGCGCCGGCGCGCTGGGCGGACTGCATGCCCTTGCGCATCGCGCGACGGAAGGACACGCGGCTGGACAGCTGCTCAGCGATGCCCTGGGCCACGAGCTGGGCGTCCACCTCGGGGTTCTTCACCTCGAGGATGTTCAGCTGGACCTGCTTGCCGGTGAGCTTCTCGAGCTCGGCACGCAGGCGCTCGGCCTCGGCACCCTTGCGGCCGATCACGATGCCCGGACGCGCGGTGTGGATGTAGATGATGACCCGGTCACGGGTGCGCTCGATCTCCACCTTGGAGATGCCTGCGCGCTCCATGCCCTCGGACAGCAGCCGACGGATCTTGACGTCCTCGGCCACGTAGTCCGCGTAACGCTGACCGGGCTTCGTGCTGTCGGTGAACCAGCGGGTCACGTATTCGCTCGTGACTCCGAGCCGGAAACCGTGCGGGTGTACTTTCTGACCCACGGCTCACCCCTTCCCTTCGGTCGCGGCCGCTGTGCGCGACGCGACGACCACTGTGATGTGACTAGTGCGCTTGCGGATGCGGCTCGCCGATCCACGCGCCCGCGGGCGGAAGCGCTTCATGGTCGGACCCTCATCGACGTAGATCTCGGACACGAACAGGTCGTTCGGGTCCAGACTGTGGTTGTTCGTGGCGTTGGCGATGGCGCTGTCCAGCACCTTGCCCACCGGCTCGCTGGCGGCCTGCGGAGCGAACCGCAGAACCGCCTGCGCCTCGTCCGTCGGGAGACCCCGGATGAGGTCGACCACCCGACGCGCCTTCATGGGCGTCACGCGCACGTAGCGTGCACAGGCCCTGGCTTCCATCGCTATACCTGCCTTCTTCGTTCTCGTATGTCTTCGATCAGCGGCCGCGCTTGGCCTTGCGGTCTTCCTTGATGTGACCCTTGAAGGTCCGCGTCGGCGCGAACTCGCCGAGCTTGTGTCCGACCATGTTCTCGGTGATGAACACCGGCACGTGCTTGCGGCCGTCGTGCACCGCAAGGGTGTGGCCCAGCATCGCCGGGACGATCATCGAACGGCGGGACCAGGTCTTGATGACCGCCTTGCTGCCCTTCTCGTTCTGCTCCTCGACCTTCTTCATGAGGTGCGTGTCGACGAAGGGACCCTTCTTCAAACTGCGTGGCATCTACCCGTTCCCTCAGCGCTTCTTGCCGGTCTTGCGGCGGCGGACGATGAACTTGTCGCTCGGCTTCTTCTTGGACCGCGTGCGGCCCTCCGGCTTGCCCTTCGGGTTCACCGGGTGGCGACCACCGGAGGTCTTGCCCTCACCACCACCGTGCGGGTGGTCGACCGGGTTCATGGCCACACCACGCACGGTCGGGCGCTTGCCCTTCCAGCGGTTACGGCCGGCCTTGCCCCAGTTGATGTTGGACTGCTCGGCGTTGCCCACCTCGCCGACCGTCGCGCGGCAGCGCAGGTCGACGTTGCGGATCTCACCGGACGGCATACGCAACTGCGCGTACGGTCCGTCCTTGGCCACAAGCTGCACGCTGGCACCTGCGGAACGGGCGATCTTCGCGCCACCGCCGGGCCGCAGCTCGACGGCGTGGATGACCGTACCGGTCGGGATGTAGCGCAGCGGCATGTTGTTGCCCGGCTTGATGTCGGCGCCCTGGCCGGTCTCGATCCGGTCGCCCTGCTTCAGGTTGTTCGGCGCCAGGATGTAGCGCTTCTCACCGTCTGCGTAGTGCAGCAGCGCAATGCGGCTGGTGCGGTTCGGGTCGTACTCGATGTGAGCGACCTTGGCCGGCACGCCGTCCTTGTCGGCACGACGGAAGTCGATGACGCGGTAGGCGCGCTTGTGGCCACCGCCCTGGTGCCGGGTCGTGATGCGACCGGAGTTGTTCCGGCCACCCTTCTGCGGCAGCGGCTTGACCAGCGACTTCTCCGGCGTGGAGCGTGTCACCTCGACGAAGTCGGCGACGCTCGAACCGCGGCGCGCCGGTGTCGTCGGCTTGTACTTACGGATTCCCATGTCGTATCCCTCAGCTCACCGGTCCGCCGAAGATGTCGATGCGGTCACCCTCGGCGACCGTCACGACAGCGCGCTTCGAGGCAGCCCGGTGGCCGTAGCCGGCCCGGGTGCGCACGCGCTTGCCGGCGCGGTTCAGGGTGTTCACACCGATCACCTTCACGCCGAAGACCTTCTCCACGGCGATCTTGATCTCGGTCTTGTTCGCGTCCGGACGCACCAGGAAGGTGTACTTGTTCTCGTCGAGCAGCCCATAGGACTTCTCCGAGATCACCGGTCCCAGCAGGACGTCGCGGGGGTCTGCGATCCTCATGCGGACTCCTCCTCAGCATCGGACTGCTCGGCGGCCTCGGCCTCGGTCGAGGTCGCGGTGGCCTTGGCCGAACCACCCGTGCGGGGGCCGGCCAGGAACTGCTCGAGCGCGGTCTGTGTGAACACGACGTCGTCGTTGACGAGCACGTCGTAGGTGTTCAGCTGGTCAGGTGCCAGCAGGTGCACCTCGGGCACGTTGCGCAGCGACATCCACGTCACGTCGTCGGCGCGGTCGAGCACGACCAGCACAGCGGCGGCCTCGGTCACCGCACGAAGCGCGGTCAGTGCCGACTTGGTCGACGGAGTCTGACCCTCGACGAGTCCGCTGACCACGTGAACGCGATCCGCGCGTGCCCGATCGGACAGGGCCCCGCGCAGCGCGGCGGCCTTCATCTTCTTGGGCGTCTTCTGCGCGTAGGAACGCGGCTGCGGACCGTGCACGGTGCCACCGCCGGCGAACTGCGGCGCACGCACCGAACCCTGACGGGCCCGGCCGGTGCCCTTCTGGCGGTAGGGCTTGCGGCCACCACCGGCCACCTCGGCGCGGGTCTTGGTCTTGGCGGTGCCCTGGCGTGCGGCGGCGAGCTGCGCCACCACGACCTGGTGGATCAACGGCACGTTGGTCTGCACGTTGAACACCTCGGCGGGCAACTCCACGGAGCCGGCAGAACTGCCGGACGGAGTCTTGATCTCGATCGATGTCATGCTCATGCGCCCTTCGCCGCGTCGCGGATCAGCACCAGCGCGCCCTTCGGCCCGGGCACTGCGCCCTTGACCAGGATCAGGTTGCGCTCGGCGTCCACGGAGTGAACGGTCAAGCCCGGGGTTGTCACGCGGTCGGACCCCATACGTCCGGCCATGCGAAGACCCTTGAACACCCGGCCCGGGGTGGCGCAGCCACCGATCGAACCCGGCGAGCGGTGCTTGCGGTGCACACCGTGCGAGGCACGCAGGCCGTGGAAGCCGTGGCGCTTCATCACACCGGCGTTGCCCTTGCCCTTGCTGGTGCCGGTCACATCCACGATCGCACCCGCGGCGAACACGTCGGCCTTGAGTTCCTGGCCGATCGTGTACTCCGAGGCGTCGTCGGTGCGCAGCTCCACCACGTGGCGGCGCGGCGTGACGCCGGCCTTCGCGAAGTGGCCGCTGTCGGGCTTGTTGACCTTGCGCGGGTCGATGGCGCCGAACGCGAGCTGCACGGCGGAGTAGCCGTCGGTCTCGGGCGTGCGGATCTGGGTGACCACGTTCGGGCCGGCTTCGATGACGGTGACCGGAACGATCCGGTTGTTCTCATCCCATACCTGGGTCATGCCGAGCTTGGTGCCCAGCAGCCCTTTGCGAGTTGTCGTCTTCATGGCGTTCCTACAGCTTGATCTCGATCTCGACACCGGCCGGGAGGTCGAGCTTCATGAGCGAGTCCACGGTCTTCGGGGTCGGGTCGAGGATGTCGATGAGTCGTTTGTGCGTGCGCATCTCGAAGTGCTCGCGGCTGTCCTTGTACTTGTGCGGCGAGCGGATGA
>CALFYG010000200.1 GCA_937952095.1 uncultured Micrococcales bacterium
CATGCAACACACCCACCTTCACGCTGGACTGTTGCCCCGACCACTTGAACCCGCGCGGGCCTGAGCGACAACGGTGCAACAGTCGCGGGAACCAACCGACAACGACGCAACACTCGCAGGCTGAACCTCCCGTGTGTGACGTTGTTGTCGGACTTCGGGGCCGATTGCGACGAAGTTGTCGTCAGGCGGCCCGTTGTGGGTCAACAACGTCGCAAAGGCGTGGCGGGCGCGACAACAACGTCGCACACCGGTAGCCGCCTGCCGTCACCCGCGCACGTACTCGAAGACCTCCGGGCGGGCGATCACGATGTCGTCGACCCACGGCGGGCGCTTGTTGAACTCGATGGTCCGGCCGTCCAGATGACATCCGATCATCCCGTGGTCGACCGCGACCGCCAGGGGCGCGGCGGCGTCCCACTCCCAGAAGCCACCCTCGTTGACGTACGCATCCACGCGGCCGGCCAGGATCTCGCCGACCTTGGCTCCCGCCGAGCCGACATAGACGAACTCGACCCCGTGCTCGGTCACACCGTCAGCAGCCAGACGTGCCGCGATCTCGTCCATACGCGCCACGAAGTTCTCCGGCGGGCGCGACCGCGAGACCACCACCCGCAGCGGGCGGTCTGCCAGGGGTACAACATCTGCCGACACAGGAGCGCCGGTGACATACACCGCCTCCTGTGCGGGCAGGCTGAAGGCAGCGGCAGTGAAACCGCTGCCCGGCGCGCCCCGTTCCCAGACCGCGATCTGCACCGCCCAGTCGCTGCGCCCCTGGCTGAACTCACTGGTGCCGTCGAGCGGGTCGATGATCCACAACTTGTCGGCGTCGTCGCGCTCGTGGGAGTCCTTGGCCTCCTCCGATAGCACGGCGTCGCCGGGGCGCGCCTGCTGCAACTGCTCGGCGAGGAACGCCTGTGACGCCGCGTCACCGGCATCCTTGAGTTCCTTGCGGCGGGCTTTGTCCTGCGGATCGACCGGCCCGAAGTCGGCCCGGACGTCGAGCAGGAGGCGGCCGGCCGCCAGGGACAGTTCCTTGGCCAGGGCGGCGTCGTCGGACAGTGACATGTGAACCCCTATCGGTTGAATCGGGACTGGGTGGCTTCGAGACCGTTGCGCATGAGGTACTCGGTGGCGTCCGCGGCCTCCTGCACCATCACACCGACTTCAGGGCGTTCCGCGGCCCGGAAGTCGGAGAGCAGGTAGTCCGCGGGATCCTGCCGGCCCACTGGCCTGCCCACACCGCAGCGGACGCGGAAGAACTCCCCGTGACCCAAGGACTTGCGCAGGCTGCGCAATCCGTTGTGGCCGTTGTCCCCGCCGCCGTACTTGATCCGCAGGGCGCCGAGGGGGATGTCGAGTTCATCGTGAACGACGATCAGATCCTCGCTCTTGAGGAAGTCGAGGACGGCCTTCACCGGACCGCCGCTCTCGTTCATGTACGTGCGCGACTTGACCAGCACGACCCGGCAGTGGTCGGGCGTGCCGACGAACGCATGGGCTTCCGCCACATCGGCGTGGGCACGGCGGTGACGTGCGAACTGCGCACCGAGACGCTTGGCCATCTCCTCGACGACCAAGTAGCCCACGTTGTGCCGCGTGCGTTCGTACTGCGGCCCGGGGTTGCCGAGACCGACAACCACCCAGGTGGTCGTCACTCCTCGGAGGACTCGCCGCCGGACTCGGCGGCATCGGCGCCACCCTCACCCTCTGCGGCCTCGGCAGCAGCGGCGTCCTCAGCGGCGGCGGCAGCAGCGGCCGCTTCGGCCTGCGCCTTCATCTCCGCCTCGAGGCGCTCCACAGCGGCGTCCACGACGCCATCGGCATCGGCGCCCTCGTGCAGCATCTCGCTGACGATCTCGGACAGGGCGATCGGGTCGAGTTCCTTCTCCGCAGCGACCTCCTCGGCACGCGCGACGGCCTCAGCCTCGATCTGGCGGGCCTTCAACGCGGCACGGTCGAGTGCCACGAGGTCGATGTGCTTGAGGAAGCCCTTGACCGCGTCACGCTGGACGTCACGCGGCGCAGTGGGGACGACATCGCTCTCGAAGTCGATCTCGAGGATCACCTTCGGCTGCTTCAGCGCCTGGTTGAGGTCGTGGCCGTCGAGGCTCACGTGGCGGGGGGGTTCACCGTCCCCGTACAAGACGGCCGGCACCTTGCCATCGCGGCGCAGGCGGCGTGCGGCACCCTTGCCGAAGTCGGTGCGCGCTTGTGCGGTGAGTCGTACCTCTGCCATGTCATCTCCCAGTCGTGGAACGTGCGACAACCGGAAGGGCCTGTCGATAACGGGGCCCGAGAAGGGCCACCCTCGCCGGGCGTCCCCACCAGTGTACCGAGGTGTCCCGGAGCCCACGGAGACGGGCGTCGAGGCGCCCACATCAGCGTGTGAAGATCTGGGCCTTCAAGCGCCAGATCTTCACACGCTGTTGGGTCAGTCCCGGAAGAGGCTGGTGACCGAGCCGTCCTTGAACACCTCGGTGATCGCGCGGGCGATCAGCGGTGCGATGGGCAGCACGGTGAGCTTGTCGAAGCGGTGCTCCGTGGGGATCGGCAGGGTGTCGGTGACGATCACTTCGGAGATCCGGGAGTTCTTCAGGCGTTCGGTGGCCGGGTCGCTGAGCACGCCGTGGGTGGCCGTGACGACCACCTCAGCAGCACCCTGCTCGAAGAGGGTCTCGGCGGCCTTCGTGATGGTGCCGCCGGTGTCGATCATGTCGTCGACGATGACGCACACTCGGTCCTTCACATCACCGACGACCTCGAGGACCGACACCTGGTTGGGCACGTTCGGGTCGCGGCGCTTGTGGATGATCGCCAGCGGCGAGCCGAGGACGTCGGTCCACCGCTCGGCCACCCGCACCCGTCCGGCATCGGGGGAGACGATGGTCAGCCGTTCCCGGTCCACGTTCTTGCCCACGTACTCGGCAAGGATCGGCAGGGCGAACAAGTGGTCCACCGGTCCGTCGAAGAACCCCTGGATCTGGGAGGTGTGCAGGTCCACAGCCATCAACCGGTCGGCGCCGGCGGTCGCGAAGAGGTTCGCCATCAGCCTGGCGGTGATCGGCTCGCGGCCGTTGTGCTTCTTGTCCTGGCGGGCGTACCCGTAGAACGGCGTGATCACCGTGATCCGCTTGGCGGAGGCGCGCTTGAGGGCGTCGACCATGATGAGCTGTTCCATGATCGACTTGTTCAGCGGTTCGGCGTGGGCCTGCAGCACGAACGCGTCGCTGCCGCGCACACTCTCCTCGAAGCGCACGAAGATCTCGCCATTGGCGAAGTCGTAGAGCTTGGTCGGCGAGACGTCGCACCCGAGTTCGCGGGCGATGTGCTCGGCCAATTCGGGGTGTGAACGCCCCGAGAAGAGCATCAGTTTCTTCTGGGACGGTGTGACCAGTTCAGACACGTCGTTGTACCCCTCGGGCGCTGCCAACACGATGGTGTCAGCCTAGCCCGCACGCTGGCGACGCAGACCCGGAAGGTCAGGATTCGTCCGCCGAATCGTCGCCTTGTGCCGCCGCCGCCGCCTGGGCGGAGTCCGAGCCGGGGCGTTTCGCCGCCACCCACCCGGGCAGATTGCGCTGGCGGGCCCGGCCGAGCGCCAACTCCCCGGGGGCCACATCCTCGGTGATCACCGATCCCGCAGCCGTATAGGCGCCGTCTCCGATCGTTACCGGTGCGACGAGCATGCTGTCCGAGCCGATCCGTACATGCCTGCCCACGACGGTGCGGTGTTTGGCGACCCCGTCGTAGTTGACGAAGACCGTCGCGGCGCCGATGTTGCTGCCGTCCCCGATCCGCGCATCCCCGACGTAGGAGAGATGGGGGACCTTGGCTGCCTCCCCGAGAACGGAGTTCTTGATCTCCACGAATGCCCCCGCCTTGGCCTTGGCCAACAGTCGCGTGCCGGGGCGCAGGTAGGTGAACGGACCCACGGTGGCACCCGGTCCGACCTGTGCGGCCAAGACGTGTGACTTCACCACGGTCGCCCCGGCACCAACCTCAGCGTCGATCAGGGTGCTGTCCGGCCCGATAACGGCCTCGGCGCCGATGCGTGTGGCGCCGGCCAGATGTGTGTTGCGACGGATGACCGCATCGGGTTCGATCTCGACGTCGGCCTCGATCCACGTCGTCGCCGGATCCTCGACGGATACGCCGGCACGCATCCATCTCTCCGCCACACGCTGGCGAAGCACCACCCCCGCCGCGGCGAGTTGCACGCGGTCGTTGATGCCGTGGATCTCGTCGGCATCGTCGGTGACGTGCGCGGTGACCGGCTCGCCGTGCTCGACGAGCCAGCCGATCACATCGGTGAGGTACTCCTCGCCCTGGGCGTTGTGACTCGTCAGATGTTCGAGGCCCTCGCGCAGGGCCGGCGCCGAGAACAGGTACAGCCCGCTGTTGATCTCATCGATCGCGAGTTCGGCCTGACTCGCGTCCTTGTGCTCGACGATGCGGCGCACCTGATCGCCCTCCCGCACGATGCGTCCGTATCCGGACGGGTCCTCCAACCGCGCCGAGAGGATGGTCGCGGCCGCACCTGAGGAGGCGTGCTGCTCGGACAACTGACGCAGCGTTGCGCCGGTCAGCAGGGGCGTGTCGCCGGCCAGCACCATCACGGTGCGGGCGTCCGCGGGTACCAGCGGCATGGCGTGGCGCACGGCGTCCCCGGTGCCGCGCATCTGCTCCTGGACCGCGGTGCGCGCCGTCGGCGCAGCGATCTGCAGGTACTCGGCCACCTTCTCCCGCTGATGCCCGACGACGACGATCACGTCGTTGATGTCCGCCTCGCGCAGGGCCCGCAACACATGGCCGAGCAGCGGCTCCCCCGCGACCTCGTGCAGCACCTTGGCCTTGGTCGATTTCATGCGGGTTCCGAGCCCCGCCGCCAGAACGATGGCTACTGGATGGTCCACGGCTCGACTCTAGCCCTGCGAGGGACGTCACCGGCCCCTCACGCAGCGCTGCACCGCATGATCCGCTCGGCCGCGCCTGGCCGGCCCCGACACCCCAGGCGGGAAGGAACGTGCCACCGGGGAAGGAAACCACCGTGGTTCTTCCTTCCCACCTGGACAATTCCTTCCCAAGTGCGCGGAGGACCTGCGCTGGAAGCGGCGGGCCAACCGGGTCCCGAGCCCAGGGGGAGGCCGTACACCCTGCCGCAGCGCAGCCGTTCGCGATACGTTCGAATCCCCAGCGCATCAGAGGTGGAACATGACGGACATCGCAACCCCCACCGGCTTGCTCATCGCCGGCGAGTGGCAATCCGGAGCCGACCGTTTCGAAGTGCACGACCCGTCGGACTACAGCGTCCTGGCCGAGGTCGCCGACGCCTCGGTCGCCGACGGACTTGACGCGGTGACCGCGGCCCACGACGCCTTCGCGGAGTGGTCGGTGACCCCCGCACGACAACGCGCCGAGGTCCTGCGGAAGGCCTTCGAGATCATGACGGCCGAGGCGGAGACCTGTGCGCGACTCATCGCCCTGGAGAACGGCAAGGCGTGGCGCGACGCGATGGGCGAGACGATCTACGCCGCGGAGTTCTTCCGCTGGTTCTCCGAGGAGGCCGCCCGGATCGAGGGTGGGTTCCGCTACGCCCCCGCTCGCGACAAGACGATCATCACCGACCACCGGCCCATGGGTGTGGCCTACATGATCACGCCGTGGAACTTCCCGGCCGCGATGGCCACACGCAAGATCGCCCCGGCCCTGGCCGCCGGTTGCACATGCATCCTCAAACCGCCGCGCGAGACCCCGCTGACCGCCTTGTGGATCGGCGATGTGATGCAACGGGCGGGAGCTCCGGCGGGCGTCGTCAACGTCGTCACCACCAGCCACGCCGGCGAGGTGTCATCGGCAATCCTCGCCGACCCCAGGGTGGCCACCTTGTCGTTCACCGGTTCCACATGGGTGGGCAAGTCGCTGCTCAAGCAGACGGCCGAGCGGGTCCTGCCCTCCAGCATGGAACTCGGCGGCAATGCACCCTTCCTGGTACTGGAGGGAGCCGATGTGGACGCCGCGATCGCCGGGGCGATGATCGCGAAGATGCGCAACGGCGGCTCCGCCTGCACCGCAGCGAACCGCTTCTATGTCCACGAGTCACTCGTCGAGCCGTTCTCGGCGGGGCTGCAGGAGGCCTTCGCCGGGCTGCGGATCGGTCCGGGGGTCGAGCAGACCACCGACCTCGGCGCCATGGTCTCCGACGCCGAGCGGGACAAGATCCTGGCCCTGCTCGATGAGGCCGCCGGCGAGGGGGTCGACGTGACCCCGGCACAACAGGCCCCGGCCACCGGCGCCTTCGTGGCGCCCACCGTCGCGCGCAACGTCGAGCACGGTTCGACGCTCACCCGGAATGAGATCTTCGGACCGGTCGCACCTATCGTTTCGGTGACCAGCACCGACGAGGCGGTGCGCATGGCCAACGACACCGAGTTCGGCCTGATCTCCTACGTCTACGCCGCAGACCCGGGCACCGGCGTGAAGGTGGCCCGCCAGATGGAGTCGGGCATGGTGGCGATCAACCGCGGAATCGCCTCGGACCCGGCCGCCCCGTTCGGCGGCATGAAGGAGTCAGGCCTCGGTCGCGAGGGTGGATTCGCCGGCATTCATGAGTTCCTGGAGACGCAGTACTTCGCCGTGGATCTGTAGCCGGACCTCAGGGGAACCACACCCGCAGGAACCGCGGCCGGTACTGGCGCGGATGGTCGATGATGTGCTGGATCTGGACGTCGTTGCGGCTGTAGGAGACGACCATGCTGTCGTCCTCCGGCAACACCTCTGGATGAGCCAGCACCATGTACACCAGATGCCCGGCCTCGAGTTCAGACGGGAGAATGGCCAGAACGGGACCCTCGTAGAACGGTCCGCTGGGAGACCCACTGATCCAAACACGCAGGTAGGACCCGAGGAACTCATCCTGCTTCGATACGGCGTACCACCCCTGGTCTCTGTGCAGAACGCTGAAGGTCTGCGACGTCCCTCCCGCCCCTGGGATCACCTCCGCGGCCGAGCCCGCTGACTCGCTCCATTCGTAGCCGTCCCAGTACTGCATGGCTGCCGGGTCCAGCAGATGGTCGATGTGAACCCGCGCGACGGCCACCGAGAAACCAAGCGTGTCACCGTGGTTCGCCGTTCCGTACAGGTAGATCCAGTCACCGTCGATCGCTGCGGCCGAGCCCCACATGGGACGGCCAAGATCCGGGAGGTCAGGGGCCAGATCCTTGATGGCCACCAACTGCGGGACATCTCCGGGCCGCACGACGAACACGGCCACCGACGGGCCCAACGTCTCGAAGCCGAACACCCCGGATCCACTCTGATGGACACGCTGTGCCCACACCGGCACCAGATCGTAGCCAGGCATGCTGATCCGCACCGCAGACATGGGCCAGTACCCCACGCCGGTGTGCGGCCGGTTCGGGATGACCGCTCCCCCGCCCTCCGGAACCACCGCATGCAGGCAACGACCATCGGAGATCAGCATCGAGTTGCGCACCATGCCCGCGTTCTCACGCAGTGTGTCGGCGAACAGCCACAACGTCCGCCCATCGCTCAAGCTCACGTCCACGCCGACATCCGCGCCGGCGAAGTCCGAGGTCCCAGGTATGCGGGCGATCCGGTTGAGATCCGCGACGGAGTCGACGTCGGGGATCGGGGTGCACTCGGACAGCCGGTTCGGTCTCGGCGGGATGGATGGCCGGGCGATCACGGCGTCGGGGGCCAGGGCCACCGCGGCCAATGCCACGGCCAGGAACGCCACCACGGTTGCCCCGATGCTGCGTCGACGGACAGACGCCACACCGTCCAACTGCCGAGGCACGTGCCGAGCCATCCACAGCGCAAGCACACCGCCGAGCATCCAGGCGCCCATCTGCAACGCATGGTGCACCATTCCCGCCGTCCCGAACGCGATCGCAGAGGTGACCGCGGCGGTGGCTGAACCGGTAGGTGACCAATGCCAGCCCCACTGCATCCATACCGGCAGGAACACCGGATCGACCCCCAACGCGGTGGGCCACGCGACCGTCAGGCAGAGGGCGGCAGCGATCACGAAACCCTTCCAGCCGAACAACACCTCAAGGGCCCACGTGAGCACCGCGGCCATCACGAGGGCACCGCCCAGCCATAGTGCCGGCGCCCAACCCACGGTCACCGCGACACCGAGCCCTGCGACTGCGAGCAGAACCACAAGGATCAGCCGGGCGTACCGGTGGACACGTCGGGCCCTGGCCCCCACACCCACTGATATCAGCGCCACACTCACGAACCCCAGCACCAGCGCACCCGAGGTCAGCCACCCCGCCGATGGCGCGCCCGCGGGGACCTCGCGCGCGTGCACAACGAGCGTGCGTCCCTGCATCACCTCGGCGGACCGCAGCGTGCCCACGAGCGCCGCCACCACCCGTTCGTCCTGGCCGACTGGGAGCACCAGTGTGTCCTCAGTGCTACTGAGATCGACGATCAGCACGGCCATGGACCTGCCCTGGTCCAGTTCCCTGCGTGCGGAACGGGGATCGACAGTCTGCTGGATGAGGATCTCGCCGTGCAGGTCGTCGTTCAGCGCGGTGACGATCATGGGCGGGGCCACGACGGACACAGGCACCTGGTGGAGTCGACCGATGGTGGAGAAGACGAGCAGCACCACAAGCGATGTCAGCGCCATCATGAGGGCCGACACGAGCGCGACCAGTCGTGCCCTGGATTCCCCGATGCTGGACGATCCATCGGGAGGGCACACAACCATCCCCAGAGCGCGATCCCGCGCCTCAGTCGTATGCCGACGCCCGGCGTTCACATGGCGCTGCATGACCAGCACCCCCCATGCAAGGATCCCCCGAACCCTGCATTCCCCAGTCTACGCGCGCTCTCGTGTGTGGCTCCCCGCCGAGGACTCGAACCTCGAATGACTGGACCAAAACCAGCTGTGTTGCCGATTACACCAACGGGGATCGGGTGTGCGACCAGCCTACCGTGGCCACAGTTGCGCCCTACGGGATGATCGTGGTCGTCCGGGCGCCGGGAACCGGGCCGGACGCGATCCGCGCACTGCGGCACAGGCCCGTTGTCGACAGCCCGACGGCGAGTTCGAGACCGTGCTCGTTGTCCCTGGCAAGGAAAACACATGTCGGGCCACTGCCACTCACCATCGCGCCGAGGGCACCGTAGTCATGGCCTGCCTCGAGCAGCAGATCCAACTCCGGGCGCAGTGCGATGGCCGGTTGCTGCAGGTCGTTGTGCAGGTTCTGTCCGAGGGCCGTCTGATCGCCTTTCCGCAGCGCGGCCAACAGTGCCCGCGGCACCTTCGGTGCCGGTATCGCACGCCCTGCGTGCATCCGGTCGAACGCCGCGTAGACCTCCGGGGTGGACAACGTCGTGAACGAGGTCGCCACGACCCAAGTGAACGAGCCGGTTGCCAGGACCGGTGTCAGCACCTCACCTCGTGAGGCACCCAGTGCCGTACCGCCATGCAGACTGAACGGCACGTCCGAGCCGAGTTCGGCGGCGATCTCCGCGAGTTCGGCGTTGCTGCATCCGAGGCCCCACACCGCGTTGCAGGCCACAAGCGCTCCCGCCGCGTCGGCAGACCCCCCGGCCATGCCCCCGGCCACCGGGATCTCCTTGGTCACCACGAGCCGCACACCCTGCTTGACCTTGTAGCGCTTCTTCAAGGCCCGGGCCGCCTTCACAGCGAGGTTGTCCGAGGCCCTGCCCGGCACCTGTTCCCCGTCCCGGTCCATCTCCAAGGAGATCCCCGAGGCCTGCGGCAGCGCCGTCATCTCGTCGGACAGATCGAGGGCCTGGAACACCGTCGCCAACTCGTGGTAGCCATCGTCACGCAGCGGGCCCACACCCAAGTAGAGGTTGATCTTGGCGGGGGCCTCCACACAGACAGCACTGGGAAGCGACACCCCTCAAGGCTAGGGGGATGTCAGCCGGGACTTCGCGTCGGCGAGCGCCAAGAATTCCCTGATGGCCAGGGATTCCCCGCGGGCGGTGGGATCCACACCTGCCGCATCACACACCGAGGCCGCATCCAGCGGTGCCGCCCAGTCCCGCAGGGCACTGCGCAGCATCTTGCGGCGCTGGGCGAACGCGGCATCCACCGCCGCAAAGGTGGCATCCCGGGCCGCCGGATCGGGCTCGGGGTGGCGCTGGAACCCCACAAGACCCGATTGCACATTCGGGGCCGGCCAGAAGACCTCGCTGCCCACCTTGCCGAGCGCCCGGGTGCGCGCCCACCACGCGGCCTTGACCGACGGCACGCCGTATTGCCGCGACCCGGGGCCGGCGGTCAGTCGCTGCGCCACCTCCGCCTGCACCATCACCACCCCCGAGGAGACCGTGGGGAAGTGCTCGAGGACCGTGAGCAGGATCGGCACACCGGTGTTGTACGGGAGATTCGCCACGAAGGCCGTAGCCGCCGCCTCGGGGCGCATGTGGACCGCGTCCTCGCACCGCACCGTCAGCCGGTCCGCCTGCCCGGGGACGAATTCCGCCGCTGTGCGGGGCAGGCGGTCCGCCAAGCGAGCATCGATCTCGACGGCCTCCACCCGCGCCCCGGTCTCCAGGAGGGCCAGGGTGAGCGAGCCGAGCCCGGGTCCCACTTCCAGCACCACATCGTCCGGACCGACCTGCGCCAACGCGGCGATCCTGCGGACCGTGTTCGGGTCGATGACGAAGTTCTGGCCGAGTCGCTTCGTGGGCTGCAGATCCAACTCCCGCGCGAGGTCCCGGATCTGGGCCGGACCGAGCAGAGTCATCAGAGATCGCCGAACGCCTCGAGGGTGTTCGCCCGCACGTTGTCACACAGAGTGACGAGGTCCTCCCCGACGTGTTCAGCCATGAGTCGCATCGTCAGCGGGATCAGGTAGGAGGCGTTGGGTTTGCCACGATGCGGGACCGGCGCGAGGAACGGCGCATCGGTCTCCACCAGGATCCGTTCCCGCGGCACCACATCGAGGGCCTCACGCAACGCTGCCGCACTCTTGAAGGTCACGACACCGGCGAACGAGCAGTACCACCCCCTGTCGGTGACCTCCCGGGCGAAGCCGGCATCGCCGCTGAAGCAGTGCATCACGACCCGGTGCGGCGCGCCTTCCTCGTCCATGATCCGCAGGATGTCGGCGTGGGCGTCGCGATCGTGGATGACCAGCGTCTTGTCCAGGTCCTTGGCCAACTGGATATGCCGTCGGAAGGAGCCCTCCTGGGCGGCCCGGCCGGACTCATCGGTACGGAAGAAGTCCATCCCGGTTTCGCCGATGGCCACGACCGTGTCATCGGCGGCCAACTGCGTGATCCGATCCCACGCCTGTTCCAGCGCCTCGCTGCCCTGCTCCGCCTCGATACGGGGGGCCTCATTGGGGTGCAGGGCGACCGCGGCGGCGACCTGCGGCCACGCGTGTGCGAGGCGAACCGCCTCCTCGGAACTACTCACATCCACCCCGACCTGGATCACGGCATCGATGCCCACCGCCTCCGCGGCTGCCAGAGCGGTCTCGATGTCCAGGCCCGGCTCGCCATCGCGACCCGTGACGCCGATGTCCAGGTGACAGTGGCTGTCGATGACGGGCGCCGGCAACGGCTCCGGCAACGGCGGATACCCGACCGGGAGGGTCACGGGGTCTCCAGCCGGGGGAACAGCGCCTCCCCCTTGGTCACGTGCGCGCCGGAGGACAACTGACCCCACTGACCCACGTCCTGGACCGGTTGCTCGGCCAGGGCACCCTGCGCCCCGAGACTGTCCCAGATCTTGACCGTCGCCTTGGGCATGACCGGGTGGTAGAGCACCGCGATCGCACGCAGGGACTCACAGATCGTGTAGAGCACGGTGTCGAGGCGCTCGGCGGAGGCCGGGTCCTTTGCGAGCACCCACGGTTCCTGCTCGGTGACGTAGACGTTGACCGCATCCACGAATTCCTTCACAGCCAGGATCCCGGCGCTGAAGTCGAGTTGCACCATCGCGGCGTCCGCCCGCTCGGCGCAGGCGACAAGGAGCTCCTGCAGCGCCAGATCGGCGTTGGAGTAGTCACCCGGGCCAGGGAGCACACCGCCCCGGTAGCGCACCACCATGGCCGTGGCGCGGGACGCGAGGTTGCCGAGTCCGTTGGCCAGTTCTGCGGTGTACCGGGCGGCCATGTCCTCCCACGAGAACGACCCGTCCTGCCCGAACTGGATCGCCCGCAGGAAGTAGTACCGGAAGGCGTCAGAGCCGAAGTCGTCCACGATCTGGTCCGGCGATATCCCCGTGAGCTTGCTCTTGCTCATCTTCTCGCCACCCACGAGCAGCCATCCGTGCGCGAAGACCTTCTCCGGCAGGGGGAGCCCCGCCGCCATCAGCATCGCCGGCCAGTACACGGCGTGGAACCGCAGGATGTCCTTGCCCACCAGTTGCACGTTGGCCGGCCAGATCTCGTCGAACTCCGGCGCATCGGTGCCATACCCGATCGCGGTGATGTAGTTCAGCAGGGCGTCGAACCACACATAGACGACCTGCTTGTCGTCCCACGGCAGCGGGATGCCCCAGCCGACGCTCGAGCGTGACATGGAGATGTCCTCGAGCCCACCCTTGATGAACGACACCACCTCATTGAGGGCACTGCGCGGCTCCACGGCGTGCGGATGCCGTTCGTAGTGCTCGAGCAGCGCGTCGGAGAACTGGGCGAGCCGGAAGAAGTAGTTCGTCTCGTGCAGCATCTCGACGGGCCGGTCGTGGATCGGGCACTTGCCGTCGATCAGATCGCCGGGACGCTTGAACTCCTCGCATCCCACGCAGTAGGGACCCTCGAAGTCCGCCTCATAGACATGACCGTTGTCCTGCAGCGTCTGCCAGAACTTCTGCACACCGAGGCGGTGGCGCTCACTGGTCGTACGGATGAAGTCGTCGTTGGCGGCGTCGATCGTCTGCAGCACCGGCTTCCAGGAATCCTCGACGAGCCGGTCGCACCAGACCTGAGGCTCCACCCCGTTGTCCCGCGCCGTGCGCTCGACCTTGGTGCCGTGCTCGTCGGTGCCCGTCAGGTAGAACACCGACTCCTGACGCTGCCGGTGCCAACGGGTCAGCACGTCGCCGGCGACCGTCGTGTAGGCGTGGCCGATGTGTGGGGCGTCGTTGACGTAGTAAATGGGCGTCGTGACGTAGAACGCCTTGGTCATGTGGAATCTCCCGGATGGACTCGTTCCAGTCTAGGAGGCGGCATGCGGGACCACCCGCGCGACGGCGTAACAGGGCGCACTGTCACAACTTCACCGCACCACCCACGAGCAGTATGAGGCCGATGGCCGCCAGGACCGCGGCGGCCACCATGACACTGTTTCGCTGCAACCACTCCCGAGCGCGGGTCAGTGTCTCGAGCGTGGACCGGCCGCCGAGCACGAAGACCGCCAGAGGGGCAGCCACACTGGCCGCGCCCACCAGGATGAACACGGCGATCACCCCAGCCGCCGTGGCCGGCCCCACGTCGCTGCCGCCCACGACCAGCGCGGCGGCCACCGCCATCAACAACTCCTTGGGGTTGGCCACGGACATGAGCAGTCCGTACCGGACAGCCTCCCGTGGACCCGCATCGATCAGCGCGGACAGCCACGCCGGCGCCGATTCCCGGGACCTGCCCAGCCACATCCGGACTGCGACCGCGATCAGAATCACCCCCAGCGCCACTCGCAGCCAGGCACCCCATCCGCCGTCGCCCTGCGCGCCGGGTAAGCGGCTTGCGAGCAACGTCAGCACCACCGTGACCGCCGTGAGCCCGGCGATCCAGGTGACCACGTAGGTCACCGACGTGGGTAGCGGACGGGGGGTGAACAGCATGACGATGGCGATGATCACGGGAAGCGGCGATGCGAACACGCCGATCGCATACGGCAGCACCTCGATGATCAGATCCGCCACTCGCCCATTCTGCTGTGACGTGTGGATCCATGCGCTGTCGCAGGATCGTCAGGCCTCGCCGGACGGTGCCACCACCAGCGCGTACAGCTCTCGCCGCGAGACCCCGAACTCCTTGGCCACCGCGGCGACCGCCTCGCTGCGCCTCATGCCTGCACCGACCCTCTCCGCCACCTCGGCCACCAGATCCGCCGGTGCCACGACGACCTCGGGGGCACCTGCCACCACCACGGTCACCTCGCCGAGGATCCCCTCCACACGCTCGACGAGTTCACCGACGGTGGCCCGCAGAACCTCCTCGTAGGTCTTCGTCAGTTCACGGCAGACCGCCACCGGACGATCCGGCCCGAAGAACTCGACCATGTCGGCCAGGCAGGACTGCAGGCGACGCGGACTCTCGAAGAACACGATGGTGCGCGGTTCGGACGCCAGCGAACGCAGGCGCTGCCGGCGCTGCCCATCCCGGCGGGGCAGGAAGCCCTCGAAGACGAAACGATCCGAGGGCAGGCCGCTGAGCACCAGCGCGGTCGTCACGGCACTCGGTCCCGGCAGGCAGGTGACCGGCAGGTCGGCTTCGATGCACGCCCGAACCGCGGCGAGGCCGGGATCACTGACCGAAGGCATGCCCGCGTCGGTCACCACCACCACCGTCCGGCCGGCCGCCACGTGCTCGGCAATGACCTGGGCGCGTTCGGATTCCACGGCGTCGTAGTGGGAGATGACCTTGCCACCGATGCGCACACCGAGGTCGGCCGCGAGCCGCCGGGCCTTCCGGGTGTCCTCCGCCGCGACCACGTCAGCGCTGGCGAGAGCGTCGCGCAAACGCGCGGATGCGTCCCCCACGTTCCCGAGCGGAGTGGCCGCTACGAGCAGGATGCCGTCGCTTGCCGACACTGTGCCTCCTTATGCTGGCCCGCGTGAGCCTAACAACCGCCCCGCAGGCAGTTCCGGTCCGGGACGCCGTCGGTCCGGCGGGCGGGTGGCGGGGGTGGCTCGGCCCAATGCTCATGGGAGTGCTGGCCGCGCTGCTGCGACTGCCGGGCCTCGGCCGGCCCCACGCTCTGGTGTTCGACGAGACCTACTACGCCAAGGACGGCTTGGCCCTGCTTCTGTTCGGCCACGAGATGGATGCCAAGGAGAACGCCAACGAGATGCTCCTGGCACTCGACGGCGATGACGTCGAGGCCGCGGCCACGATCTTCAAGGACTCCCCCGCCTACGTCGTCCACCCGCCGTTCGGCAAGTGGGTGATCGCCGCCGGCGAGAAGGTGTTCGGACCCGATCCGTTCGGGTGGCGCATCGGCGTGGCGATCTTGGGAATCCTGTCAGTGGTCATGCTCGCCCGCATCGTGCGGCGGATGACCGGTTCCAACCTGCTGGGCACGATCGCCGGGTTCCTCTTGGCCATCGACGGCGTCGCGATCGTCTTGAGCCGAACAGCACTTCTGGACGGAGTGCTGGCCTTCCTCGTCCTCGCCGCCTTCGGTGCGCTCGTGCTGGACCGGGACCGCACCCGCCGGATGTGGCCGGAACGCAGCCTGCGGCCGTGGCGGTGGGTGGCGGCGGTGGCTTTGGGGCTGGCCTGCGGCGTGAAGTGGAGCGGGCTGTGGTTCGTGGTGGCGTTCGGCCTGCTGACGGTCTTCTGGGATCTCAGCATGCGACGGCAACGCGGGGAGCCCAACGCCCTGCTGCGGACACTCGTGCGGGACGCCGTCCCGGCCGCCCTCGTGATCCTGCCGATCGCCTTCCTGACCTACCTGGCCACCTGGTACGGCTGGTTCACGAGCAATGGCTACTACCGGACGTGGGCCGCTGACAACGGTGGTTACACCGGCGCCGAAGCGGCGCTGCGCTCGCTGGCGCACTACCACGCTGAGGCGTACAAGTTCCACACCGGATTGACCACCGCGCACTCCTACCAGGCCAACGCGTGGGGCTGGCCGGTGTTGGCGCGCCCCACAAGTTTCCACTACGAGTCGGAGGGGCTGGACTGCAGTGCGGAAGCCTGCTCCCAGGAAGTGATCGCGCTGGGCAACCCCGTCATCTGGTGGGCGGCGGTCCTGGCAATGTTCCACCAGGCGTGGCGATGGGCCGCGGTGCGCGACTGGCGTGCCGGGGCCGTGCTGTGCGGCTTCTTGGCCGGCTGGGCACCGTGGCTGCTGTTCCAGGAACGCACCGTATTCGCCTTCTACTCGGTCGTTTTCCTCCCGTTCATGGTCACGGCGTTGACCATGTCCCTGGGAGGCATCCTGGGTAGTCCGACGGCCACCCGGGAACGCCGCGGGAACGGCGCGATCGTGGTCGTGACGTTCCTGTTCGTGGCGCTCGCCGCGTCGTGGTGGTTCTACCCGATCTGGACCGCGGAGATCATCTCGTACCGCGCGTGGCAATTGCGGATGTGGCTGCCTACCTGGGTGTAGCGGCTCCGCACGGCGCCGATTGCGACGTTGTTGACCCCCCACGGCGCCGATTGCGACCTTGTTGACGAAGAACGCGGCTGTGAGCGGCAACAACGTCGCAATCGGAGAACCACAGCGGCAACAACGTCGCAATCGGAGCGCGGACATCGGGCGAGGGCCAGGAGGGCGGCCCCAAGCACGGGATGACCCCGTCGCTCGCACGCATCCTCGAATCCAGACACAAAGCGTGGCTCCCGCCCACCTGAAGGTGAGCAGGAGCCACGTGGGTGGAGCTGAGGGGATTCGAACCCCTGACCCCCTCGATGCGAACGAGGTGCGCTACCGGACTGCGCTACAGCCCCGCGTTCATTCAGGGTAGCAATCGCCTACTCGTTGACCGCCCGGGCGGTCTGGTACTCCTGCGGGTAGGCGTATTCGTCAAGGCCGAGTTCGCTGTCCACATCCCCCTCGGCGCGCAGCGCTGCGGCCTGTTCGAGCATGCGCTCGGCGGTCCACGGGCCGTTCTCGTCCACGTCGATCTCCCGTGGCACGGCCGTCGCGCGTGGTGCCCGCATGTAGGACGGTTCGTGGGCAGGCACCGGATCCCATGTGGACCGGGACTCGGAGGACACCGGAGCGATCCGGCCCGCCCGCTCGCGCCGCCTGGCCTCGGCAGCCCGGGCTCGCGCTCGCGACTGGCCACGAAGCAGGTACACGTACCCGGCCAGCGCCAGACTGGAGATCGCGGCCCAGGCGATGGACGTGAGCCCCACCACGGCCCCGACGATGAACAGCGCCGTCAGTGCGCCGAGCCCGACGACGATGCGCCGCCTGCGGATCGCAGCTGCCGCCGTGGCCTGCTGGCGGGCGTCCTGCTGCCGAGCACGGCGACGATGGCCGTCCTCGGCGGTCCCGACGAACGGGTCGATGCCGAGGTCGAGGTGTCGGTCGATGGCAGCATCCGCGGGCGCGGTGTCCACCCGTCCGGAACGGCCGTCGGGCATCGCCGCCACATCGTGCGAGCGATGACGCCTGGCAGAGACCGATTGCAGGGAACGGCGGAAGCGCTGAGCGGAGCGGGAGTCACGGTACTTGTCGGACGTCCCGAGCCACCGGGGAAGGAGAACAACCGCCCACATAGCGATGACTGCAGCGTAGAGAAGGCCTGTGAGCACGGGCTTTAGCCTACGGTCCGGCCATCTCCAGAGCCCGGATTTGCCCGGCGTGTTCGGTCATGTCCGCTGCGCGGTTCGCCGTAGAGCCGCGCGAAGCGCTCAGCGAGCGGTTCCTCGACCTCGTCGGCGGTCAGGGCGTAGGAGACATGGTCGCGCCAGTCCCCGTCGATGTGCAGGTAGCGTTCCCGCAGGCCCTCGTACCGGAATCCGAGCTTCTCCACCACCCGGATGCTGGGCCGGTTCTCGGGCCGGATGTTGATCTCGATGCGATGTAGCCCGGCGCCGAAGCAGTAGTCGGTGGCCATAGCCACCGCCATCGGCATGATGCCCAACCCCGCGACCTCCCGATCGATCCAGTAGCCGATATGCCCGCCCCGAAGCGACCCCAAGTGGATCCCGCCCACAGTCACCTGCCCCCGCAACTTGCCGTCCACGTCGAGGGCGAAGGGCATCGTGGTTCCGGCCCGTGCGGACGCGCGCAGAGCGCGCACCATCCCCCGGAAGGTCGTCGCCGCATCGTTGGCCCCGGGGGGCAGGGTCGCGTCCCACGGCTTCAACCACTCCACGTTCCGGGCACGCACGCTCTGCCAGGCATGCCGGTCCCGGTGATTCAACGGGCGCAGGCAGATCGGTCCCCGCTGCACGGTGGCCGGCCACATGCTCATCCGGGGGTCTCCAGCATCATCACCGTGACTTCATCACCGGCCGCAAGATCCGCGTGGGGGGACGCCACCACCGCCAGTCCGTTAGCCCGCACAAGCGCACGCATGCCACGTCCCACAGGTGTGGCACGACCGTCGTCGACCTCGACCGGAACCACCGTCGTCACATCGGGACCACCGGCGAACGGCTCGGTGAGAGCCGCACGGATCCGCGGTGCGAACACCTCCGAGTGGCCCATCAGCCTGCGCACCACCGGCCGCACGAACATCTCGAAACCCACGAATGCGGCCGTCGGCTCCCCCGGCAGGGCGATCAGGGGGACGTTCGAAGCGCCCAGCGAACCCGTCCCCTGGACCCGACCCGGTTCCATCGCCACGAACGCGAAGTCTACGGTGCCCATGGTCGCGAGCACCGGACGGAGGACATCGTCGGGTTCGGTGCCGATCCCCCCAGTGGTCACCACCATGTCGGCCCTGCCGAGTTGGTCATCGAGGATCTTGCGCAGCCTCACAGGATCGTCGGCCACGGGTCCCACGCGGTACGAGAGTGCGCCCGCCTCCACAACGGCACACGCCAGCGACACTCCGTTGATGTCCGGCTTGCTCATCGGACCCACCGGCACAGGCCGGATGCGCCCGGTGTCGATCAATTCGGTACCGGTGGTGAGCACAGCGATGCGGGGCCTCGGGTAGGCGGGGACCTTGCCGATCCCGACGGCTGCGAGCAGCGCGATCTCTCGCGATCCCAGCGTCTGCCCGACGGTGAGCAGAGTGGTGCCCTTCCGGACCTGGCTTCCGGCCAGGGACACATTCTCGGCACGCGCCACCGCGCGGCCCACGCGGACGATCGGGGCGCCTCGATCTGTGTACTCCGCAGGGATCACACAGTCGCTGCCGTAGGGAAGCGGTGTCCCCACCCCGACCGGCACGACACAGCCGGGCGACACCTGTGAGCCGATCGGGAGCTCACGCACGGGCAGCACCGCCTGCGGCGAGGCCATCGCGATGTCGGCGGCCCGTGCCGCGTAGCCGACCACAGCGCTGGAGTGGAAAGCGGGCACATCGCTGGGCGCCTCGACGTCAGCGGCCAGGACACATCCATTGGCATCGAGCAGCGGCAGTGCCAGCGGTTCCAAGGGCCGAACGCGGCCCATCACCATCTGCAGATGCTCGGCGAGGCTGCGCATCAGTCCTCCGCGAACTCCTTGGAGCCCACGAACTCACGCAGCCAGGTACGGAACTCCGGACCGAGGTCCTCACGGGCGCTTGCCAGCCGGACGGTCGCCTGCAGGTAGGACTGCTTGTCCCCCGTGTCATAGCGGCGGCCCTTGAACACCACGCCGTGCACGCCGCCACCCTCGGCCGGATCCATGTGTGCCAACGTCTTCAAGGCGTCGGTCAGTTGGATCTCGTCACCGCGTCCGGGCGCGGTGTTGCGCAGCACCTCGAAGACCGCCGGGTCGAGGACGTAGCGTCCGATAACGGCGAGGTTCGACGGCGCCGAATCGGTATCCGGCTTCTCCACAAGGTCGGTCACCTTCACCGCATCCAGCCCTGGGACCGGCGTGACGTCCGCGCACCCGTAGAGGTGGATCTGCGACTCGTGCACCTCCATGAGACACAGGACGCTGCCACCGAGCTCTTCGCGGACTTTCAGCATCTCGGACAGCACGTAGTTGCGGGTGTCGATCAGGTCGTCGCCGAGGAGGACCGCGAAGGGTTCGTCCCCGACATGCATGTCGGCGCAGAGCACGGCGTGCCCGAGACCGCGCGGCTCACCCTGCCGTGTGTAGTGGACTTGGGCGAGTTCGGCAGCTTCCATGACGGCGGCCAACCGGTCGTGGTCGTTCTTCGTCGAGAGGGTCCGCTCGAGCATTGGCGCGCGGTCGAAGTGATCCTCCAGGGAGGTCTTGTTGCGCCCGGTGATGATCAGCACGTCGTCCAAGCCGGCGTCCACCGCCTCCTCCACGACGTACTGGATGGCCGGTCGGTCGACGACCGGCAGCATCTCCTTCGGGGTCGCCTTGGTTGCGGGCAGGAAGCGGGTGCCCAGCCCCGCGGCCGGGATCACCGCCTTGGTCACACGATTCCTCGACATACGAATGACACTAGTGCGCCGGGCGCCTCTCAGGCTCAGGCATCCCGTCGGCGCAGCAGCACGAACCCGACGATCAGCAGGCCCACGATCCAGGCAGCCCACACCGCGACCGGACGCAGCCCGGCCCCTCCGGCGAACCAGGTCTGCATCGCGGTGAGCGGGAGGGCCTTCGGCAACCACTGGAGCCGCTCCCCCAGGAAGCCCACCAGCGTCAACTCCAGCAGGTACAGCAGCAGCGGGCCGATGATCCCCAGTGGGTGGTTGCGGGTGATCACGGTGAGCGAGAAGGCGAGCAACGCATAGGTCACGGCGAATACCGCGACCTGGAGCGCCACCTGCGCCCAGGTCAATCCGCCGGGTTCGCCCGCGCCGAGCGCGAGCAGCAGAGCGTATGACGCGACGACCGCGATCGCAGACACCACGAGCGCGATGACCACAGTCATAGCGAACTTGGCGAAGAAGACCGCGGGACGACGGGGGAACGCCGTGAGCGTCAAGCGGATGGTGCCGTACCGATACTCGTGACCGAAGGCCATGGCACCCAGGCTGGCGATCAGCACCATGGCGATCGGGTTGTCGACGACGGCGGTCTTGATCAAGTCCGTGGCAGGCAGCCGGAGCGCTGTCCCATCCTCGTCCACGACTGACACCGTGCCCAGGAAGGCGAAGAACAGTGCCCCGAGGATCACGAACAGTGACGTGATCCACGTCGTGCGGATGCTGCGCGCTCGTCGCCACTCGAACGTGAGGAGTTCCATCAGCGCACCCTGCCCATTTCGTACTCCTGACCCGCCTGGGTCATCTCGAGGAAGGCCTGTTCGAGACTCGCGGTGCGTTTGGTGAGTTCGTACAGCGGCACCCCGTGCCGGAAGGCGATGTCACCGATCTGGTCGGTCGTCAGCCCGGAGACCGACAGCCCGTCCGGTGGCTCCGGCCGTGGCTGCACGCCGGGGATCTCACCGGCCAGCGCCGCGACCAGCGCTTGGATGTGCGGCGAGCGCACGAGCACGTCATTCGTCGTCGAACGGTTGACGAAGTCGGAGATCGACTCGTCGGCCAGCAGACGCCCCTTGGCGATCACGACGACGTGGTCGGCCATGATCTCCATCTCGCTGAGCAGGTGGCTGGACACGAAGACCGTCCGGCCCTGCGACGCGTAGTACTTCAAGTAGTCCCGCAGCCAGTGGATGGACTGCGGGTCGAGGCCGTTCGCCGGCTCATCGAGCAGTAGCACCTGCGGCTCGGCCAGGATCGCCGTGGCCAGCCCGAGCCGTTGCCCCATCCCCAGGGAGAAGCCCTTGGGGCGCTTCTTGGCCACCGACTCCAGCCCCATCAGCGAGATGACCTCGTCGACGCGCTTGGAGGTCGTGCGACTCGCGGCCGCCATCATCTGCAGGTGGGCGCGGGCGGTGCGGTTCGGGTGGAAGAACTTGGCGTCGAGGTGCGCTCCCACCACCGCTGGTGCGTGGCGGTGCAGATGCAGGGGCTTGCCGCCCCACAGCGTCGTGCCGCGTCCGTGATCGAGCCCGAGCATCAGACGCAGAGAGGTCGACTTCCCGGAACCATTGGGCCCCAGGAAACCAGTCACCTGCCCCGGCACGACCTGGAAACTCAGATCGTCGACAGCCACCGTATTGCCGTAGACCTTGTGGAGATTCGACGCAGTGACGATCACAGCCGACTCCCTCGAAGTGGACGCTTCATCGGTTCGCACGCTATCCGAACACCGCGCCCCGACGGGATCACCACGCCCCGCGTGCCTGATCGCTGCGTGGCCTTTGCGAAGATTCATGGGGAGAACACACCCCCGGAAGGTATACATGCCCACGTACATGTACAAGTGCCGAGACTGCGGTCACCGGTTCGAAGAGGTCCAGGGTTTCCACGACGACCCGGTCCAGATCTGCCCCGACTGCGGCGGCGAGGTGCAGCGCGTGATCGGCAACGTGGGCGTGACGTTCAAGGGCTCGGGCTTCTACCGCACGGACTCCCGCTCCACGAAGTCGAGCGCGCCGAGCGCGCCCAAGAAGTCGGAGAGCAGTACGTCGTCGTCGGAGGCCGCCCCCGCGAAGAAGGACAGCCCGGCTCCCAAGTCAACGGGCGGTTCGTCCACAAGCACGTAGCCTGTGCATGAGGCGACGCGCCCGTCCTGACCTCGTTCTAGCGTGGCAGGTGTGGTCATCACATCGTGGTCCCTCGACCGCCGTTGGCAGCGGATACGGCGCCCGCTGGCCGTCCTTCTCATCGGTGTGGGCGCACTGCTGTTGTGGAGCCGCGAACACGCGCCGATCGCGACGCTGCCGACGGTGGTGGCCACAGCAGACGTTGCGGTCGGCGACGTCGTGGGGCCCGATGACGTCGAGGTGGTGGCCTGGCCCGCGGAATCGCGTCCACCTCCGGCCGCCGCGGACCCGGCGACGATCACCGGGCGACGCGCGGCAAGCGCGATCCGGGCCGGCGAGCCATTGACGGATCAGCGGGTGATCGGGCCGTCTCTGCTCGCCACGGCGGGCGCCGACTCCGTGGCGGTCTCCCTACCTGCCGACCCGCTGTCGGCCTCGGGTCTGGTCCGCCCCGGGGACCGGGTCGACGTCATCGGCGGCAGGGGTGCGGTGCTGGTGTCCGGAGCACCGGTACTGACCGTCAGTCAGGAGACCGGAACGGTGCTCGCGGTGCCTGCCAGCGTCGCCCCGAACGTTGTGTCCGCGGCCGGTGCCGATGCGATCGCGCTGGTTCTGGCCCAGGCGTAGGGTGATCGCGTGTCCGCTACGAATGACTTGCTCATCAGTCAGATCCAGCACGAGTTCACCGCCTCCCAGCAGTACACGGCCTTCGCTGTGTGGTTCGACCAGCAGGCGCTGCCGAGGATGGCCCAGCACTTCTACGCGCAGGCCCTCGAGGAGCGCAACCACGCGATGATGATCGTGCAGTACCTGATGGACCGCGGTACCGAAGTCACAGTTCCTGCGGTTCCAGCTCTGGCCGATGTGCCCGATTCGGTCACCGGAGTTCTTGGTTTCTCGGTCGAGCAGGAACAGATCGTCACCGGCCAGTTCGAGCGGATCATGGCCGCGGCCCGCAGCGACGGGGACTACCTGGCCGAGCAGTTCACCCATTGGTTCCTCAAGGAGCAGATCGAAGAGGTGGCGAGCATGTCGACGCTGCTGCAGGTCGCCCAACGGTGCGGTGACAACCTGATGCTGCTCGAGGACTACCTGGCGAGGGAGAACAAGGGCGCCGAGGCCGATCCGACAGCTCCCAGCGCCGCCGGGGGCGCGGTCTCACTGCCGGCGTAGGGGCTTCCGGCCCGATCACACTCGGCTGCGAGTGCCGCGAAGACGCCGGTCGCCGCAGCCCCGTTCGTCAGTCAGTCCCGGTCGTGGTGGGGCGGCCGCTCGGCGAGCAGATCACGGTCGGTCGACTCGTGCCCTCCGGCTTCATCGGTGGTGACGGAAGGGTCGAGGTCAATCTCCAGATTGAGCTTGCGTGCCACCTGCCCAGGGTACGCCCGAACGACGTCGGGTTAACCTCGAATGGTGCGTCAAGCGATCGTGAGCGTCTGCGTCACCGGTGTCCTGTGCGGCTCCGGCACCGCAGCGTGGGCCGACGAACCCGTGCCGACGCCAAGCGAGACGGCGCCCACCCCGGCCCCTACCGAGCCCACGCCCACCCCGACGCCGACCCCCACGGGGCTTCCCAAGCGCCTGGTGTTCGGGGAGTCCCGCAAAGGCACGCCCATCGTCGCCACCCGCCAGGGCGAGCCGGACGCCAAACGGGTGCTGTTGGTCCTGGGGCAGATGCACGGGGATGAGCCCTACGGCCGGTACGTCGTGGACGCATTGCGCACACTGACCCCCCGCAAGGACACCGCGATCTGGACCGTCCGGACCATGAATCCCGACGGGGCCGCCCTGCGTACCCGCCGCAACGCCAACCGCGTGGACCTCAACCGGAACTTCCCGGAGGGGTGGCTGCCGGGGACCCCCGGTTCGCTGTACTACTCAGGCCCGCGGGCTGCCAGCGAACCCGAGACGAAGGCGTTCATGACCGGCGTGGAGCAGATCCGTCCGGATGCGATCGTCAGCTACCACCAGCGGGCCAACCTGATCGACCGTGGCACCGCCAAGAAGACCCGCAAATGGGTCCGGCGCCTGAGCCGGGATCTGAACCTGCCTGTGCGCCGCATCAGCTGTGTGACCAAGTGTGCCGGCACGATGACCGGGTGGTTCAACGGCAACTACAAGGGCTGGGCGGTCACCGTGGAGTTGCCGCCGCGGATCTCGAAGGCCCGGCAGCGCTCCATGGCCAGGGCGATGGTCAACCTCGTGCCAGACCTCAAGCCCACCCGGGAGCGCCCATAGCGAAACCCCCGGCCGAACGACCGGGGGTTTCGATGGGATCAGGCCTCTGACTTGACCGCTGTCGGGTCGTAGCCGTAGTAGGCGGTGCGGGCGTCGCGGCGCTCGTGGGCCTCGAGCTCACCCTCCTTCTGGAACTCCTCGTCGAGTTCGAGGTCGTTGACGTCGAACCGCGGGTTGTTCTCCCACATCCACTTCTCGAGTTCGGGGCCGGACTCGAAGGACGTGATCAGGCAGTAACGGGGCTCGTCGCCACCGTGCCACACGGAGTGCCACAGGCGCTCGGAGTCGACGACCAGCTGGGCGCCGGCGGGCAGCTTGATGCGCACCTCGGTGCTGGGGTCGTTGATGTCCTCACGCAGGATCATGTAGGTGTCCTGGTCGTCGGTGAGGTTCATGAAGCAGCGGACGACCCAGCCCTCGCCATCGGGGTTGAGGCGGTTGTTGTCGTCCTGGTGGGAGTTGTACAGCGCGTCCGCGTAGGTGTTCGGCTGCAACTCGATGATGCGGCAGCGACCGACGTTCGCGCCGCTCTCCTGAGCACGCTTCACCAGGGTCGGGGCCTTCTCCACCTGGCTGTCGATCCACACGCCGTCCTTGTCGGCCTTGGGCGGGTCGAAGTGCCAGAAACCGTTGCACTCGATCTCGCCGTACGCGCTGGCCAGCGGGGCGAAACGGGTGTCGCCGCCGGACTTCCAGTCGACGTACTCCAGCGACATCCACTCCTGCGGGTCGACCGGCTCGCCATAGCTGTCGAGCACGGCGTAGCCGGTTTCCTCGAGCATCGGGAGTTTGTAGTGGGCCATGGGACCTCCAAGTTCTTCGGCCACTTCGGGTACGTGGCTTCCTCCATCATCCCCTATGCTCGCGTCACACAAGCGTGTCCTACGTCACATGTCGCAGGATCCGATTCGTGACTTTCCCCACCACAGACCGACGGCGGACGGCATAGTGGACGTGCCCGAAGGGAGATGCCCGATGCCCTTGTCCGCCGTGCCCGAAGTGCAGGTGGTGACCATCCACGGACACCGGCGCGCCTTCGTCAAGGTCGGCCGGGGCCCCGCGCTGGTGCTCATCCACGGCATCGGCTGCGACCACCGCACCTGGCTACCGGTACTGCGCCCCCTGAGCCGTCACTTCACTGTGATCGCACCCGACCTGCTGGGCCACGGCCAGTCCGACGCGCCGCGCGCGGACTACAGCGTCGGCGGCTACGCGAACGGCGTGCGCGATCTTCTGGCGCTGAACGGCATCTCCTCGGCCACGATCGTCGGGCACAGCCTCGGCGGCGGCATCGCGATGCAGTTCGCCTACCAATTCCCCCGCAGCACCCAGCGACTCGTACTGGTCGGCTCCGGCGGTCTGGGCCGCAGCGTGAACCCGCTGCTGCGGACGCTGACGATGCCCGGCGGCAGCACCGCCCTCAAGGCAGTCACCACGCCGCCGGTGCGCGTGCCTGCGGCAGCCGCCATGCGACAGTTGCACCGGCTCGGGGTGCCGGGGACGATCGATTTCGGCGGTCTGGCCGATGTCTACGAGTCTCTGGGCGACAACGGCCGCCGAAAAGCCTTCCACCACGTTCTGCGCGCGGCTGTCGACTGGCGGGGACAGGTCATCACGATGCTGGACCGCGCCTACCTCGCTGAGTCCATGCCGTGCCTGGTGGTGTGGGGCGAGCAGGACACCGTGATTCCGGTGAAGCACGCCTACGCGGCCCACTCGGTCCTACCGGGATCCCAGCTGGAGGTGATCCCCCACGCCGGGCACTTCCCGCACGAGGATGACCCCGAGCATTTCGCCTCCGCGATGATCGACTTCATCCTGGACACCAAACCCGCGAAGTACGACGGCAGGGCATGGGTGAAGGCCTTGGCCAGCGGGCCGCGGCCCCGGAAGTTCTGGGCGAGCCGGCCGTATCCGGTGGAAGATGACGCCACCGCAGACGGCGCCGACAGTTGAGATACCGGCGCCGTGCCACGCACCCAGCCCATTAGCGTGTGAAGATCTGTGCGCTCAACGGCGCAATATTCACACACTGATGCCGATCAGCCCCACGCGCCACCGTGTGCCAGGGGGTTCTTCCGTAGACTCGGAGCATCCCCGCCCCCGTAGCTCAGGGGATAGAGCAGTGGTTTCCTAAACCGCGTGTCGGAGGTTCGAATCCTCTCGGGGGCACTGGGTGTTCGTCGGGGGCGTCGCCACGCGCGCAGCCGGTCCCGACGGCCACAATGGCGTCAAGGGCTCAGCACCGGGAGTCAGGGGGTGCCGGACCCGCGGAGGGAGCGCTCATGGGTAAGAAGGCGAAACCGTCGAAGACGCAGGTGGGACCCGATGCCCGCGTCACCGGCGACGCCGTGCTCAGTGGGGAAGCCCAGGTCCTCGACCACGGGCGGGTGTCGGGACGAAGCCAGGTCGGCGAACAGGCGTGCGTCAAGGACGAGGCTCGCGTGGCCGGACAGGCGGAGGTACGCGAACAGGCTGTGATCAGCGGCAACGCCTGGGTGTACGAGAACGCCCTTGTGAAAGGGACCGCCCACATCACCGACAACGCCTGCATCTTCGGTGATGCCGTTGTCTCCGGCGCAACAACGATCGGCGGGGCCGCCAATGTCGGGCCCCGGGCACGCGTGAAGCAGTCGGATCATGTCGTGGTGTACGCACCGGCCGCGATTTCCGTCAAGCGCGTCGATCCCCGCACCCACGACGGGCCGGCCGTGTGGACGGCGTACCGCACCCGCAAGGACGGCGTGCGCGTGATGCTGGGCCGGCGCCCAAAGAAGGTGTCCGAGGCGCCGAAGGAACTGCTCAAACTGATCACGTGGACGAAGGTCTAGGCCGCCACTCAGCCAGCAAGGCGCGCAGCCCCGAGTGCGTCACTCGGTCCCTGCACGCGGGTGGTGCTGCCGTCAGCCCACACCACCAGTCCCATCCGGCCGACACGTGTGCTGAGCCAGGCCGGCGCCCGCTCACCGAGGGCGTACGCGGCTGTGGCATCGATGTCCGCCCACGTCAGAGACGCGGCGATCACGGTCACGGCCGCCACCCCTTCCGGGAGGCTGCCGTCGCGGGCATCGACGAGGTGCTCTCCGCGGTGGGCTGTACCGCTGGTGGCCACCGCCCCGTGGCTGACCGGAACCCGGGCGATGAGCCGCGATGGGTCGAACGGGTTCTCAATGCCGATCTCCCAGGCGGGCCCCACGGATGCGTGGCAGACCATGTCACCACCGGCGGACAGACAGAAGTCCGTTTCCGGCAGCGCCCGCAGGTGCTCGGCGGCACGCTCGACCGCCCAGCCCTTCACGACGCCGGAGGGGTCCAGCCCGGGTCGCCAGATGCTGAAGGCCCCGTCCGACGCGGCCTCGGCGAGCCGCCCGAGTTCCAGCACCTCAGCCATTTCCGGGGGGCACTGTTCACGGGCGATCTCACCGCGGTCCAGGCGGCACACGAACGAGTCGTCGCGGTAGGTGCTGAACACCCGGTCCACCCAGCGCAGTTCGGACATCACGGCGTCGCACGCCATGTCGGCACGTTCGTCAGTCGCATGGCGGCCTCGCAGAGCCACGCTCACCGGCATGCCCATGACATGCTCCACGCGGCGGTGGACCTTCACAGCCCCGCCTCGTCCAGCGCCGCCTGCAGAGACTGGATGTACCCGTTGCTGGTGACCGTCGCCCCGCTGATCATCGCGATGTCGGAACTCTGGGCCTCGATCGTCTCGTCGACCAGGATCGGTAGGGCGTACCCGTTGATCTGCTGATCCTTGGGGTTGTTGTTCGGGTACTGCAGCACCTGCACATCGGTGATCTCGGATCCGGCCACCGTGACCTGGACCTGGACCGGGCCCCACTCGGTGTTCACCGCCGGGCCGGTCACCGTTTGCGCCTGCGGCGACGAGGTGTCTTGGCCGCCGGCCGCGATCACGGTGTCACCGCCGGTCATGGCCCCCATCGTGGAGGTGTTGTAGCCGAACAGAAGCACGACGATCGTCACTGTCGTCATCAATGCGAAAACGATGCGTTTCATGAATCACCATCCGAAGGATTCGACGTGGAATTGTTCGGCGGGCAGGCCGGCAGCAAGCGCACAATCGCGCACTGCGTCGGTCCAGGCCTGCGGTCCGCAGACGAAGACATCCCGCTCCGCGAGGTCGGGAAGCAGGTGTCGCAGTGCCTCGACATCGCTGAGGCTTCCAGCGCTGACCCCGAGCCAGGAATCGGCGGATCGCCGGTGTCCGGCCAGGTAGTTGACGACCAAGCCCTTCTCCTGCGCGAGGACCGCGAACTCACGCTGGAAGATCGCAGCTGTCGTGTAGCGGTAGAGCAGCACTGCATCGCCAGGGGCGTAGTCGAGGCCCTCGGCCAATGCCCGCAGCGGCGCGATCCCGACGCCGGCACCGATGAAGGCCACCTTCGTGCGGGTCCGGGCCCGCTGCGAGAGCCGGCCGTACGGACCCTCGACCTGCACCGCGGTCCCCCGCCTTATCGCCGGGGTGCGCGCGCTGTTGTCGCCGAGGGCCTTCACCGAGATCCGCAGGCTGCGACCATCCGGCGCCGCCGAGAGCGAGTACGGGTTGCCCCGGGTCCATCCGTCGCGGCCGAGGAACCGCCAGATGAAGAACTGGCCCGCATCCGCGCGCAACCGGTCCATCGCCCGGCCCTTCATGTACACCGACGTCACGCCGTCCCCTTCGGCCACGACCGACGTGACCCGCAGGTCGTGGTGGTACGTCCGCCAGAGCGGGACAGCGATCCGGTAGACCAGCACGGCGAGTGCGGCCAGGGCCCAGAAGGTCCACCAGAAGACGGTGGCCGCCGTGGAGTCGAGGAACTGCTGTCCCGTCCACAACTGATGGGGCAGGGCGAGCCCGGCGCCGAGGTAGGCGTACAGGTGCAGCAGATGCCACGATTCGTAGCGCAGTCGGCGGCGTGCGGCCTTGACGCTGGTGACGACCACCATGACCAGGCAGGCCGTGCCGGCCACGGCCAGCAGCATGCCGGGATAGGTCGTGGTCAGGTCCCAGAAGGTTCCCGGGATCGCCGTCAGTGCACCACCGGCGTACCCCCATGTGTTGAGGATGATGTGGGCCAGCATCAGCGAGAAGGACGTGAATCCGATGATCCGGTGCTGCCGCAGGATCCGGTCCTGCCCGAAGGCCCGCTCGAGCAGTGGGATGCGGGCGATCAGAAGTACCTGCACGAGCAACAGATCCGAGGCGACCAAGCCTGTGATGCGCCCGAGGGAGTTGAGGCCGGTCTCCCAGGAGCCGAGGTCCTGCACACCGCCGCCGGAAACCCACAGGTATGTGACGAACAGCAGGCTCGCCCACAGTGCGGCGACGGCTGCGATCCGGACCCGCGCGTCGAACCGGGCGGTGTCGGCGGACACAGCGACCGGAGCGGATGTGGAGGGCTGCGCCAACAGGGTCATCGGAACTCACCCTCGTGATCGCCATCGAAGCCGTGGTGGCCCTGCCCGGTCCCTCCGAACTGGCCCTCAGCACCGGGCACCTGGCCCTCAGCACCGGGCACCTGGCCCTCAGCACCGGGCACCTGGCCCTGCTCGCTGACCACGCCGGACACGGGTTGCTCACCTCGGTCACCGGTGAGGGCGACGCCGGCCACAGCTCCCCCGAGAGCGCCGACGAGCACTGCGATGAGCACCGCCGCCGTTGTCGAGATGCCACGCCTTGCCGGCGCAGAAGCGGCCGGCGTGGAGGGTGCGGCCGGAGGTGGGGTCAGGACCTCAGTGACCTGCTCGTCCTCGGCCGGTTCCCACCGTGATCCGCTGCGCTGCGGCTCCTCTGATGATGTCTGCATGTCTGCAATGGTCGGCAGTCGATCTTCGTTTCAACTATGAAGAGGGTGTGAGCAGGGTAAGAATCCGCAGACCCAAACCCCTCGCCAAGTCGGGCGCTGGGGGGCGAGACTGATTGCATGAAGACGGTGGTCGCGCTCTTCGCCGGTTTCTGGGCCATGATCTTCGTGACCGGTCTGGCCAATCCCGGCTACCAGCACTACCGCTACCACGTGAGCCTGCTCGCCGCTGACGGTGCGCGTCTGATCTGGCTGACCACGGTGGCGATCCTGCTCACCGCCATGGCGCAGTGGGTCGCGGCGCGCATCTTCTGGCGCGTCAACCGCCTGGTCTCGCTGCTGCTGATCGTGGCTGGCGGCGCATTGGTCGCCGTCGCGCTCTTCCGGGTGCCCTGCCCACCACGCGCGCAGTTCTGCACCTACACCGTCGACGACACCCCTGCAGAAGCCGTCCACAACAACGCCGTGATCGTCTACGCGGTCGCGACGATGATCGCCATGATCGCGTTGGGCATCGTGTCCATCACCCGCGGACATCACAACCTTGTCGGGATACCTGGTTTGGTCGCGGCAGCGCTATTCGCGCTCGGATTCGGCGGCATGCTCGTCTGGCCCGCCGGATTGGCCCAGCGCACCTGGATCATCGTCGGACAACTCTGGTTGGTGGCGGCGGTGTTCGAAGCCCAGCGCCGCCGGGCATTGCGCGAGCAGGCGGTCCGGGAACATGTCATGAGCGCGTGACGCGTGGTACCACTGGGGGATGCCCGAGGTCGTGCTGCTGCCGCAGTGGCTGCAGCCTCCTCGCATCGCTGGTGTCGAGTATCACTGGTGGGATCACGGACAGCCCGACCCACCTGCTCACGTACTCGCCTCCGTGACCCTCTTCGTGCCGCCGTACATGCCGGTGCCCGATGATCTGCGATTCGTGGGCGACATGCCCCGCCTGGCTCTTGTACAGGCCCTGATGGCCGGCATCGACGGCATCCGCCCTCACGTGCCTGCCGACATCCCGGTACTGCCTGCGGTGGGTGTACACGACACGAGCACGGCCGAACTCGCGGTGGGCCTGGCGATCGCCTCCCAACGGGGTATCGACGTGGCCGCCCGCGACACGGTTGCGGGGACGTGGCGCCACGAGCGACGCCGCGCACTCGCCGATTCCGACGTCGCGATCGTCGGCTGGGGTGGTGTGGGCCGGGCCATCGGGGCGCGACTGGAGCCCTTCGAGGCGACCGTGACCCCCTTCTCCCGCCGCGGGATCGACGCCCGGCCCGTCGAGGAGTTCGACGGATTGCTCCCCGGTTTCGACATCGTCATCCTCGCTCTCCCGCTGACAGACAGCGGGCCGTTCATGCACCGGGAACGATTGGCGCGCATGAAGGACGGCGCGTTGCTGGTCAATGTCGGTCGAGGCGGATTGGTCGATCAGGACGCGCTGCTGACCCACCTCTCGTCGGGACGACTTCGCGCAGCGCTCGACGTCACCGATCCCGAGCCCCTTCCCGCCGATCATCCGTTGTGGCGCGCACCTGGACTGCTGATCACGCCACACGTGGGCGGCGACAGCACTGCATTCGTTCCCAGGGCGCGGAAGATGATCAACCGTCTGATCACCGAACGTGCTGCGAACGGCTCATTGTCGGGACCCGCCTGATCGACCTACGTTGGGCTCACCTGAGCATGGGAGCCCCTCATGTCCGAAACCCGCAGACGCTACCTCGTACCCATCGCCATCGTCACCGCAATCGCCTTCGCCGGGTCCGCAGGCGCGGCCACCGCCGCCAAACTGATCACCGGCAAAGACATCAAAGACGGCAGCATCACGGCCAAGGATCTCAAGAACAAGACCATCACCAACAAGAAGATCAAGGACGGCACGATCACCGGCGCCAAGGTCAAGGACGGATCCTTGTCGCCGTCGGACTTCTCGGGCTCGGTGCAGGGACCGACCGGACCGCAGGGGCCACAGGGTTCCCCGGGGGTGAGTGGCTTGGAGTCCGTGTCGCAGACATTCCCCGGGGTGTTCGTCATCAACAGTGGGGGCCAGCGCGGGCTCAGCGAGGTGAAGACCGTCTCCTGCCCGGCAGGCAAGACCGCGATCTCCGGAGGGTTCGATCTGGGCACGAACCCGTCCCAGAACGGTCAAGCACGACAGGTCACAGCCAGCTCATCCCAACCGAGTGCGGACGGGTCGGGGTGGTCGGTGCAGCTGTTCAACAACTCCACCTCGTTCGACACCAGCATCGATCTGAAGGTCACCGCGGTCTGCGCCACGGTGGGCTGATCAACCAGGCATCACCCAGAACTTGCGCAACGTCTGCGTGACGTGCCACACCGTGCGCGCGCCGGCGGCGAGTTCGACCACGTCCCCGGGACCGACCTCGAGTGTCGGCTCCCCCTCGATCTCGATGGTGGCCCGTCCGGAAAGCACCACGAACACCTCGGCCGACTCGACGTCGGTCGACACTCCGACTGTGTGCTCCCACAGACCACAGGCGACGTCGGCGACGGGAGCCTCCCACACCGCGGTGGTCGGACTGCCCTCACGGACCTGATCGTCGGGCAGCGGCTCGTGCTCGAGGGTTCGTCCGGGTGACCACAGGATGTGCGAATGCATGGCGCGAGCGTATCCGCCTTTGGCGCAAGGCGGGAAGCAAGAGCACAGCGGGGAAGGATGAGCACGTTGGTCTTCCTTCCCCGATGGACATTTGCTTCCCACCTTTCTCTTATAGATGCATTTCGTTACCTGAATTGCTCTTGACATGTCCGGGTGGCTGGGTAAGGATGAAGACACGTGAGGGGAGTACCCCAACAACCCTCCGATCGTCAATACGGCGGCAGCGTAGCCGCCCGGTCGGAGGGGGCCCACAGGGCCGGGAGAGACCTCTGGAAACCACCAGGAGTCATCTGTGAACAGCCTGCTCACACCGCCACGCCCCATGCTCTCGCGCCCGGACGAGGACGACCTCGCCGCCTTGATGTCGGTGCGCGGACTATGCGTCTCGATTCTCGTGACCACCTCACCCGGACCTCGCCTGAGCGAGGCCGACCGCCAGCGGATCCAGGCCCACGTGCGCGACGTCGTGCGGCGCTTGGAACTCGAACCCGACCAGGGCCAGGCTGCGGTGCTGGCATCGCGCATGCGCACCGCCGTCGACCGCGCCTCCCGGATGCCCGCCGACGCCGCCTTGGCGATCTACGTGGCGGACGCGACGATCAGGGTGTTCCACCTCCCGGTGCAGGTCGAGGATCGCGTCGTGATCGATCCCACCTTCGCCACCCGGGATCTCGTACGAGCGGTACAGTCCAACCCCAAGTTCCTGCTTCTGCACATGGATCACCGCTCCGCCAGCCTCTTCCGTTACAACCAGAAGTACCTCGAGCCGCAACTGTCGCCGGACTTCCCGGCCCTGCGAGAAGGTCGGGTGCGCACCGGGCGTGATCTCGAGCAGCAGCGGCGCTTCCTGCGCGCCGTCGATGTTGGCCTCGGCAGGCATCTGGCCGAGACCCCGCTTCCCGTGGTGCTGGTCGGCGGTGAGCGTGTCCTCGGGGAGTACCTGCGTCTCACCCGCCACGGCGGTCGTATCGCGGGGATGGCGCGCGGTATCCACTCCCGTCCGGCGCTGACCGAACTCGAGGACATCGGCCGCTCGGTCATGGCCGACCACGTGGCCGATCTGAGGGCGGCCGCACACGACACCCTGCAGGCGCGCCTGCGTACGCGGCAGGCAGTGACCGGACTGCTCGGCTGCTGGCATGCCGCAGCCACCGGCGATCCTGAACTGCTGGTGGTCGAGCAGCACTTCGCGATGCCCGTCCGGATGGTGGCCGACGGCCGCTACGTGGAACCCAGCGACGACGACGAGCACCCGGAGGTCATCGACGACGCCGTGGATGACCTGATCGAGAAGGTTCTGCAGAAGGGTGGCTTCGTCTCCGTCGTGCCGGACGGGACGCTTGCCGAACACGGACGGGTCGCGCTCACCAGGACCCGCTGACCACCGGCCCGCAGACCCCCACGCGCAAGCACGGGCCAACGCGCGTGCCGGGGTCTGCGGGCCTGGTGACATCTGCGCACAATGAATCCATGAACCTGCTCCCGGAGCCTCCCGCCACTCTCCTTCCCGAAGACCCTGCCGCTGCCGCTCTGGCGGCCGGCACCGATCCGCGGGAAGCCGCAGCGCGTTATCCGGCCTCAAGCTTGGCCTGGGCCGGCGCGGCGCGGCAGGCGCGGGAACACGGCCAGACCCTTGAGTCGTACGCCTTCGCCAGGGTGGGGTACCACCGCGGCCTCGACGCCCTGCGCCGCAACGGCTGGAAGGGCCACGGCCCGATCCCCTGGGAGCACGAGCCCAACCGGGGGTTCCTGGAGTGCCTGTACGAACTGTCGCTGGCAGCGCAGGCGATAGGGGAGACCGACGAGGCCGAACGGACCCGCACGTTCCTGCGCGACAGTTCCCGCGAGGCCGCCGACGTCCTGGGGGTCTGAGGCATCATCCGTGAGCACTGGGAGATCCGTGAGCGGTCCGGAGGCTCCCTAACGCTCACGGATACGGGATCAGCGCGTCGGTGAGGTCCACGCCGCCTTCATCATCGGCACCTGAAGCGGCATCCGTGCCCATACCGCCGCCTTCTGCCACGCGGGACGCCGACTGTGCTGCACATCGAGGGCCATCTGCAGGTTGCCCACCCAGATACCCGCCAGCGTCGCCGTCGTCACCGCAGGCGCCCACCTCTGCCGCGTGGCCAGCCCGGCGGCGCACGCCAACTCGAGCGCCCCGCTGGCGTACACCCATCGCCGCGGGGCTCCCAGCCGTTCCGGGATCATGGGTTCGAACACCTGCGGCTTCACGAGGTGCACCACGCCACTGAGGGCGAAGGCCCCGATCACGGTCTTGGTCCCGACGGGCAGAGTCATGGCAGACACGCTAGACCAGCACCAGGTGACTGATCGTGTAAATGGCCAGCCCCGCCAGCGCACCGACTAGGGTGCCGTTGAGCCGGATGAACTGCAGGTCCCGACCGACCTGGATCTCGATCTTGCGTGAAGTCTCCTGGGCATCCCACCGGTCGACAGTCTCGGTGATCAGCGCGGTGATCTCGTCGCGGTTGTTCTTCACCACGTGGACCGCCGCGTCCTCCACCCACGTGTTCACACGCGCTCGGGTCTCCTCGTTGTCCACGAGGTTGCGGCCGATCGACACCAGCGAATCGACGATGCGCACCCGCAGGTCGGAGGTCGGGTCATCGACGGCGCGAAGGAGCATCTCCTTGGCCACCGTGCCGGTCGTGTTCAGGGTGCGGGTGACCTCCGGGTGATCGAGGACCCGCAGTTTCGCCTGCTCGGCGCGGAACTGCATGTCCGGATCGAAGCGCAGGTCGTTCGACAGTTTGATGAGGGCCTCGTCGATGGACTTGCGCAGCGGGTGGTGCGGGTTGTCGCGCACGTCCTGTGCGAACCGCACCGCCTCCCGGTATACCTTGCTGGCGACCATGTCGTCGGCCCACTTGGGTGACCATCCGGGCGCCTGGCGCTCCACGACGTCGACCACCCGGCCCCGGTTCTCGATGAGCCA
>CALFYG010000201.1 GCA_937952095.1 uncultured Micrococcales bacterium
GAGTTCATCGAGAAGGGCTGGAACGTCGTAAGCACCGTCCGTGGCGGGTCCACGCGCACCAAGCTGCACGAGCTTGCCGACGAGTTCCCCGGCCGCGTCGAGATCGAGATCCTCGACATCAACGAGCCGGACCAGCTCGAAGCCCTGCGCACGCAGGTGCAGTACGTGGTCGATTTCACCGGCCCGGCATTGCACGACCTGAAGGCCGACGCGCCCGTCAAAGCAGTGGTGACCAGCGACGCCAACGGCCGCGTGCTGGAAAGCGGCGTGTACCGCAACCCGGCCACCGGCCAGTGGCGCATGACGCTGCGCGTGGAGCGCCTGCGCAAAGACCAGCCCATTGAATTGCGAGCCTTTCTTCAACACCTCCAACACGCTGTGAGCGAAACATGGACCCACGTCATTCTTCCCGAGTAGGCCCGAGTGCACCCCGTTTGCAGACACAGGAGCCGCCGATGCATCACCCCCACACAGCTCCCCGCAGCCTTGACCCGCACGCCACCGCTGCGCGCAGCCCCGTGCGCGAAGTGCGCCACCCCAACAGCGTGACGGCGCCCCCGGTGCACCGCGGATCGATGCCTGCGCTGCCGTGGCAGGGTTTCTGGAAAAGCGTGGCACGCGCGCTGACAGGCCGCACACCCCGAGTAGAAGGCGCAGAACCCGCCGCCCCGGCCCAGCCCTGGCAGGCCGCCGCCCAGCGCCGCCGCTGGACCTTTGTCCTGCTGGTGCTGTGCAGCACGGTGCTGGCCAGCGTGCTGTTTGCCCAGGTGCAGCCCGCGTATGAAAGTGCATGGCTGGGCTGGGGGCAGATCGCCCTGTTTGCCCTGCTCTCGGCCTGGGTGGTGTCCGGCTTCATGACCGGGATGATGGGTTTTTGGGTCATGCTGCGCGGCGACAGGCATTCGCTCTCGGCCCGCAGCGTGGCGGGCCACGCACTGTCGCCCGACGCGCGCACCGCCATCATCATGCCCATCTGCAACGAAGACGTGGCCACCGTGTTTGCCGGGCTGCGCGCCACCTGCGAGTCTGTGGCCGCCACCGGCCACGGCACCACGTTCGATGTGTTTGTGCTCTCCGACAGCAACGACCCCGCCATTGCCCGCGCCGAGCGCGCTGCCTGGGAAGAGCTGCGCAACGCCCTGGCGCAGCACAGCCAGCAGCCCCAGGTGCAGGTGTACTACCGCCTGCGCACGCGCCGCACCCATCGCGGCGCTGGCCATGGCTGCGGTGTTGCCGGGGACCGCCACGAACACGGACCGGCGGTCTTTGCGCGTGGACATTCGGGCGAGTTCCAGCGACAGTGCGGTCGGCCCGCTGGCAGTGACCCGGCGCACCTTCGCGAGCCGGGACAGGGCTTTCAGCGCCGTGGGGGTGAACGCGCCGACCGCGGTCAGCGAACTCGCCGGCCGCAACGCCCTGGCAGCTGCCTTGTCCGGACCCGAGCCGCCCACGACGTACAGGGGGCGCCCGCTGCTGCCCGCGAACGCCGCGGCCAGCGCAACGACGCTGGTGTCTGTCGCCTGCGCGACCACCGGCGACCCACCGCGGCGGGCCAGAGCCGAAGACAACGCGGTTGCGGTGGTGGGCTCCTGAGTGGCGCTGCGCGCGATGTAGGCCGAGGGCAGCCCCAACCCGGTGCGCAACTTCTCACCGCTGATCGTCGAGGTCTGCCCCGACGAACTCGTGGCGATGGCGTCGGCCACCGCGCCACCGGTCAGCCGCGTGCGCAGGTCGAGAAGCACCACGTCCGGCAGGCCGAACAGAGCGGCCACATCCTTCTGCGGCCGCGTCTGCAGGTCCCACACGTAGTAGGAGGTGTTCTTCTTCTTCAGGCTCCAGGGATCCGCTGCGCTACGCAGCCACGCGACGTCCTCGCCCCACACGTCTGATGCGTTGAGAGTGGCACCGCCGGTGGAGTCGATCACCGGCACCAGGACGGGCTTGCCGTCGAACTGCACAGTCTTCCCGGCCGTGGCGTTGACAGCCTTCGACCAGGCCGAGTAGCCCTTGGCTGAGACGGCGCGCTGGCCGGTGAAACCGGCATCCGACAGGTGGCAGCCACATTCGGGATCCCAGACGGCCGCCGCCGCTTTGCTGCGCGCGACGATCGCCATCACGCGCTGCGCCTGGTCCGGCCATGAACGCGGCGCGATGTCCAGGTACGGCAAGTACTCGTCGCGTGTCCGGAGGTTGGCGACGACCCGCAGCGAACCACCCGTGTTGGCCACGGCCACCGTGCCCCGCCGCAACACGTCGACGCCGACCCGCAGTGCGGTGGGACCCTGGCCCAACTTCCCGGCAGTCCTGGTCCCGGCCCAGCGCAGTGTCACCTTGGGGACGGTCCCCACCGAACGCCATTTCTTGCCGGCCTTGCGTTCGACGAGCACCCCGTCCCCACTGGCGGACAGGCGGACCACCGTGCGGCCCGAGCCGACGACGGTGGCTTTCCCCGCCCCGACCCGGAACGCTCCACCACCCTTGCCCAGCGCGTCACTGCTGACCAGCACGCGCCTGCGCTGCGACAGGCCGACCCGCAAGGTCCGCTCGTCGTCACCGGGCGCCACTGCTACGCCGGACAGGTAGTGCTTGAGGATCCCGGCCGCCTTCTTGCCGCCACGGGCCTGACCCAGGACCCCCGCCTTCGGCAGACCCACGCCGTCGCCGTACCCGGAGCCGCGGAAGTTGAACTCATCGGTCACCGGATCGGGCGTGATCAGGTCGGGGATCTCGGTGGACGTCCCGGCGCCGCTGCGGTAGATCTGGGCGGCGCGCGCGCGGATGTCGGGCACCTGTGCGTACAGGAACTTGCCCGGGCATGCGGTGTTGCCGGCATCCCGGTGCCCGGACACGCGGTTGAGGCTCGCTGTCTCACCCTTCTCCCAGAACCCGGAGTTCAGCGAACCGGTGCTGATCAGGGTGTCCTTGCCGCCCGGGTCACGCTTGCTCAGGCCCAACTTCCAGGCCATCAGCTTGGCGATCGATTCCTTGATGGCGTCCATCTGCGGATCGGCTGGCTTGAACTCCTCGAAGTTGCCCATGGCGGATACCGCGAAACTGTCGTTGTTCAGTCCGGCGGTGTGCCCACCCACGACGGGACGGTTCATCCCCCCGTAGCGACCTTCGTACAAGCGACCGAACCGGTCGACGAGGAAGTTGTAGGCCATGTCGGAGTACTTGAGGCCCTCGGTGTACCACGCGTAGAGGTTGCGGACCTGGGCGGCGGCCTGCGATTCGCTGTACGTGCTGCTGGAGACCGTGTGGTGGACGAAACCCACCTTCACGACGTCGGAGTAGATCGGGCCGCGGTTGCGCATGCTCTCGTCGGCCCCCCACTGCGCCCGGGTGATGATCGGCGGCATCCCGGGGGCTGCGGCGGCCTGCGGCGCGGGCAGGGACTGCACGTCGACGTCGTCGGTGTCCACCAGGTGAACCTCGGCTGCCCCGGGGGCTTCACCGTTCGGGGTCTGCACCCACACCTGTAGCGCGTCCGACGGCCCGGTCAGCATCGGATCCGTGCCTGCCCGCACGCCGGCACGCTCGACCGAGCCGGGGTCGGGACCGTGCTCGGACTCGAACGGGATCGTCAGCCAGGGGGTCCATCCGTCGTCCTCACGCACCCGGACCTTGACCGTGGACCCCTCGGGGGGCGGGGAATCCCAGGAGAGCCCGACAAGACCGAAGGGGTCGGTTTCGACGACCGCACTGCGCGAGGCGGTCGGCTGATCGACACCCGACAGACCCTGGCCACCTCCGACCGCGATCTCTTCGAGCGCCAACGTCTGCACCCGGGTCGGGACCGCATGGGGTCCCCCCAGACCGACCATCGGCATCAGCGCGATTCCCAGGACCAGCACGAGCAGGACGGGGAAGCGGGACCGCACAGCGAACCACCACCTTTCCGAACAATCAGTGGATCAGACGTCGCGGCGAAGGTGGTGGTGCCCATGCCGACAATCGTCGTTTTGTGACCGTAATCGACCAGATATCGGACATTTCGCCGGCCCACCGCGCGCCTGCGGTTCTCATTCGGCCCGGGCGGACCCGGGGGGGCCGGGAACCGACCGGAGGACCGAGGCGTCCATAGAATGCGACGTTGCCCACAGGTCGTCCGGGATTCACCGGTGCGCAAGGTACGCTGGAAATCCACGTGATCGGAGGACAATGGCTGCTCGTCGACGCCGTCGTTGGCCCCGCGTGCTCGCCGGAATCGCCTCGACGCTCGTTCTGGTGGCCACCGGAGCCGCCGCTGCTGGTGCAGTGCTGTACCAGCGCCTGGACGGCAACATCAGCACGCTGGACACCACCGACCAGCTCGGCGAACGTCCGATCACCCCGGTGGGATCCACCGACCCGGTGAACATCCTCGTCATGGGTTCGGACAGCCGCACCGGCAAGGGCAACAACAAGAAGTACGGCAACGCGACCAACGCCGGGATCGAGGGCCAGCGCAGCGACACCACGATCCTGTTCCACGTCTCGGGCGACCGCACCCGGGCGATCGGCATGAGCATCCCCCGTGACTCCCTGGTGACGTTGCCGATGTGCAAGAACAAGCTCGGCGAGATGCAGGGCGGATACACAGGTCGGTTCAACGAGGCATTCGACATCGGCGGCCCGGGCTGCACCATCAAGGCCGTCGAGGAGCTCACGGGGATCTATGTGGACCACTTCGTCGTGGTCGACTTCAACGGCTTCAAGAAGATGGTCGACGCCGTCGGCGGCGTCGAGGTCTGCCTCAAGGAGCCGGTCAACGACTACCACTCGCGCCTCAGCCTCCCGGCCGGCAAGCAGAAGATCTCCGGCGAGGACGCGCTGGCCTTCGTGCGCGCCCGGGAGTCCCTCGGAGACGGCAGCGACATCCAGCGCATCCAGCGCCAGCAGGACTTCATCTCGTCGATGATCCGCCAGGTCACCAGCGCCGGCACGATGACCAATCCGATCAAGCTGTTCAACCTGCTCGATGCCGGCACGAAGTCCCTGACGACCGACAAGGGCCTGTCGAGCCTGCGCGACATCCAGGGTCTGGCCGAGACGATGGTGGACCTGCGTCCCTCCGACGTCACGTTCGTCACCGTCCCGTTCGTGTACAACAGCGACTTCTCGACGGTGTCGTGGGAGCAGCCGAAGGCCAACAAACTCTTCAAAGCGATCATCAACGACGAGCCGTGGCCCGAGCCCCCGACCACACCCGCCGGCCAGGACCCGCTCACTGTGCCGCCGGAGCAGATCGACGTGGTCGTGGTCAACGGCACCCCGACGCCCGGCTTCGGCAACATCGTGGCCGAGGACCTGCAGAACCAGGGTTACAACGTCGTGGGGGTCCGGTCCTCGGACGCGAACACGACGACCACCTCCTTGAAGTACCCGGCCAGTCAGGCCGAGGCGGCCCGCACACTGGCCTACGCCGCGGATGCCACCGAGACGGTGGTGAAGGAGGGCTCCGGGCAGACCTTGGTGCTCAAGGTCGGTTCGGACTACAGCGGCATCAAGTCCGTTGTCACGAAGAAGCAGAAGAAGGACCCACTCGACACCTCGGCGCCGAAGACCGCCGACTCGTCGTTCGAGTGCGTCAGTTGATGCAGACCGACTACGCGGTCGTCCTGCTCACTCAGGGCCTGCGTCCCGTGGAACTCGATCGGGCGCTGCAGTCGGTGCTCGCCCAGACCGGCGTGACGACCGACATCGTGGTCGTCGGTAACGGCTGGCAGCCGACAGGACTACCAGACGGTGTGCGGGCGGTCGGGCTCCCCGAGAACGTGGGCATCCCCGCCGGACGCAACGCCGGCGTGGCGGCGACGACCGCGCCAATGATCTTCTTCCTCGATGACGACGCATGGCTGCCAGAACCCGACACCCTGCTGCGCATGTCGCGGATGTTTGCCGACAACCCGAAGTTCGGGCTGATCCAGCCACGCGTCACCGACCCTGAGGCCACAACTGATCCCACCCGCTGGATCCCCCGCATGCACAAGGGCGATCCGCGGCACTCCAGCGCCGTGTTCAGCGTCTGGGAGGGTGCGGTGGCCATCCCGCGCGACGTGTTCGAGTGCGCCGGCGGCTGGCCGGATCCGTTCTTCTACGCCCATGAGGGCATCGAACTGGCATGGCGGGTGTGGAACTGTGACCGGATCGTCTGGTACGCCGGCGACCTCGTGGCACACCACCCCGTGATCGATCCCCGCCGCCACGACGAGTACTACCGGCTCAATGCCCGCAACCGGGTGTGGCTGGCCCGCCGGAATCTTCCCTGGCTCGTCGGGATGCCCTACGTCGGGACGTGGACCGCGGTCCAGCGGATCCGCTCACGCAAGGACCCACAGGCCTGGAGTGCGTGGTGGAACGGATTCCGGGAGGGCTGGGAGTCCGATCCTGGGCCACGCCGTCCCATCTCCTGGTCGACGGTGGCCGAGATGGCACGGTACGGTCGCCCGCCGGTGGTGTGACGGCACGGCGTTCAGCGGCGGCCGAACCAGCTCCAGAGCGAATCCGCCACCGCCACGACGGCGATGTACACCGCGAACCACAACCACGCACCTGTGCCGACCGCCAGGAGCAGTCCGATGGCCACCAGGATCCGCCCCTCTGTGCCGAGCAGTGCCACCCACGCCGTGCGATCGGGAAGCACTTGCTGGTTGCGGATCCGGTAGATGACGTCGTAGTGCCGCCAGGCGCTCGCGGCAAGCAGCGCAAAGACCGCCACCGGGTCGACGTCCACCGAGAACCAGCCGAGCATCAACAAGGCGCTCATCTCTGTGGTCCGAGCCAGTGAGGGGGCCATCCAGCCCAGGCGTCCGCGCGGACCGGGCCCGTAGGCCAGCGCGTACAGGCCCAGGGCGACGAGATACCCGGCGAGGATGGCCCACACCGGGCCGGTCGCTCCCGCCAGGAGCACGACGAAGCCCACCACCGCGGCACCGCCCCACGCCATCCGTCCCGGCCGAAGTGCGAGCAGCAACGGGCCCGGGTCGGTGATGGCCTGCAACCGGGGGGTCATGGTCGTGTCGATAGGGGCATGGCTCCAACGGATCCGCGTGAGCACGGTGTAGGCCCACGAGACCGCTCCGAGAGCCCCCAGCACCACGAATGCCGGCCAGGGGCCCAGAAGCGGCAACAGCACAGCGAGCAGCAGCCACCTCTCCGCGATCGGCATCCCGAGGATCCGTCGCCACGAAGGCGGCCGCGACACCGGCGGTACGGCTGCCTCGCGACGCCAGGGATCCGCCACGGCACTGACGGCAACCTCCCGGGGTTGCCACGGTGGATAACGCAGCGACCAGCCGTAGTCGAGGAAGTGCTTCGAGGTGAACACGATCAAGCAGGCCAATACCAGCAGCCAGAACGCGTCCTCGCCGACCGCCCAGGCGACGGCGAACCAGACCGCGTACTCCTTCACCCGGTCGCCGACGGCGTCGAGCCAGGCCCCCGCCTTGCTGTAGCGGTGCGTCCACCTCGCGACCTCCCCGTCGACACAATCGAGCACGAGGGAGACGAGCATCAGCACGGCTGTGGCCAGGTACCCCCAGCGTGTGCCGGTCAGTGCTGCGGCGACCGCCCCCGCACCGGCGAGAAGGCTGATGACGGTGACGGTGTTGGGAGCCAGACCGAGTCGCACCGCGATCGGCGTGATCCGCCGCGAGATCGGACGCACCGTACGCTCGGACAGCCAGCCGTCACCCCCTCTGGCACATCGGCGGGCCTGCAGCCGCACAGGATCGGATGACCGTGCCACCGGAGCCCTGCCGACGCTGAACGGGGCAGCATCCACGGGCACCACCTTCACTGCACGCATGACCAGCAGGCTCAGGATCTGCTCCCACAGGGCGCCGTCGGGACCCCGCGGCACGTCGGAGAGGGCCTGCTCGAGCGCCGGTCGGTCGGCCGCTGCGATGTGCAGACATCCCACAGCACGGTTCGTCTCATCGTTCAGTGGTGCGGCGGAGGTGCCCGCGGAGACGACCCCGCCACCTGCGATCCGCACCCCGGCACTGCCACCCGGCCCCACGATGACCGCGGTGCGGTTCGGCCGGCTCACGTCGGAGACCGGGAAAGGTCCCGAGCAGTCCGCCTGGGCGTCCACGAGCAGCACGTCCCCGTCGGTATGGGCGAGCAACTCCGTGAGCGCTTCGGCGGTCTGGGCCTGACCGGAGGGGCTCGTGGGGAGCAGATCCTGCATCGCGGGCGCGCCCGATCCCAGGACCACCACCGCTGTCACGCCCGCGCCCTTCTCCTCGTCTCTGCTCGTCGTTGTGAACGTAGCACCGGGTGCTGCACACACCGCACCACATCCCACACGCGCCCCGAACACCAACCGGTGCGGGCAATGCCGGAGGTCAATGGTCACAATGGAAACAGTCGATGAACGGAGTGACGATGACGATCCAGGTCGCGATCCTGGCGGCAGGCATGGGGACCCGACTGGGACGCCCCTGGCCCAAGCCCCTCACCAAACTCGATGACGGGCGCAGCATCATGGGCCAGCAGCGCGACAACATCGCCGCGGTGTTCGGCCAGCAGGCGCGGGTCATGACGGTGGTGGGGTTCAAACTCGAGTCGATCCTCGAGGCGTTCCCGGACGGGTTGTTCGTCTACAACGAGAACTTCGACACCACGAACACCTCGAAGAGCCTGCTGAAGGCCCTGCGGTTCTCCGGCGAAGGTCCGGTGCTGTGGATGAACGGTGACGTCGTGTTCGACCCCCAGGTCCTGGCCCGCCTCGAATCGAGCATTCTGCGCGGGGACAACGTCATCTGCGTGAACACCTCGGCGGTCGCCGAGGAGGAGGTCAAGTACACCGTCGACGCCGACGGGCACGTGGACGCTCTGAGCAAGAAGGTCGAGAACGCCCTCGGCGAGGCGGTGGGGATCAACCTCGTGTCGGGCAAGGACAAGGCCCGCCTGATCGAGTGCCTCGCGGACTGCGACGAGCAGGACTACTTCGAACGCGGCATCGAACTGGCCATCGAGCGCCACGGCATCAAGTTCACCCCGGTGGACATCTCGGACCTGTTCGCCGTGGAGATCGACTTCGACGACGATCTGGCACGCGCCAACGCACGCGGTTAGGGAGCACGGATGGCAGGCAAGGCCAAGCAGATCTATTGGGCCGTTCGACGGGTTCTCACCCAACCCCCGGGAGCCATGGTCGAGCAGTGGGAGTCCCAGACCGGGGACCGGGTCCTGCCTGAGGACCATTTCGAGACCCTCGTGTATTACGCCGACGGGCCGGTCAATCTCTATCAACTGCGGCAGTGGTACGAGCCGCTGAAGGCGCTGGATGCCGAGGCTCCGGCGGTGATCGTCTGCCGCTCGGTGACTGCTGCCCTCGAACTGCTCAAGGAGTCGCCCCTTCCGGTCGTCTACGCATCCCGCGTGGAGGACCTGGAGAACCTGGTGGACCGCCAGCGGTTCTCGATGGCGCTGTACGTCAACCAGAACACCCGCAATTTCCAGATGATGCGCTCGAACACCATGCTGCACGTGTTCATCAGCCATGGCGAAAGCGATAAGTCGTACATGGTGTCCGGCCAGACGAAGACCTACGACTACTCGTTCATCGCCGGCGAGGCGGCAGCCGACCGACTGGCCGCGCACCTCATCAATTACGACGTGGCGGCCAAGACGATCCGCATCGGCCGGCCCCAGCTGGACACGCCACCGGCGACGACCGCGCCCGCGCTGCCCGAAGATGACCGAACTGTCGTGCTGTACGCCCCTACCACCGAAGGCGACCGGCCCAGCATGCGGTACAGCTCGCTGGCTTCCCACGGTGTGGCCATGATGCAGGCACTGCTCGCCTCCCCCCGCCACCGCGTGATCTTCCGCCCGCACGCACGCACGGGACTTTTCTCCGAGGAGCATGCGGCGGCGCGCGAGCAGATCGACGCGATGATCGCGGCGGCCAACATCACGGATCCGAGCGCCGGTCATCTGTCGGACAAGACAGCGACCTTCGACTGGCAGTTGCAGGCGGCGGACGTGTGCATCGCCGACGTGAGTGCCGTGGTCATCGACTGGCTGACCACCGGCAAGCCCATCGTCGTGACCAAACCGACGAACCCGGCGGCCCCCGTGCCGACCGAAGGGTTCATCGCCTCGATCGAACTACTGTCGAAGAAGCGGGCCGGCGACATCGTGACCATCCTCGATGAGGCCGCGACCGACGAGTCGCAGGCCGAACAGCGTCGGACATGGACGTACTACTACTTCGGCGACACCACCCCCGGTGCTGCGACGCGGGCCTGGCTGGACGCGTGCCGCCGAGTGCGCGCCGAGCGCGACGAATGGCTCGGCCACCACGATGTGACCGCCGCGGATCCGAATCTGCCCGCCGAACCGCACCGGATCGTCAACGACATCCAGGAACTCGACATCGAGAGCTGAGACTCGGGCGTACCGAACTGGTCGGCCGTCGGCTCCCAGAGCCGGTTCTCAACCAGTTCGATTCAGGAATCTTGACTACTTGGTGAACCCGCGCTTCAGGGCGCGCGCGGCCCCTCGCGCTGTCCACCGACCGCGGCGGGTGGGGGCCGGGGTCTCGACCGCGGCGGCCTTCACCTTCTCCTCCAACGCCCGCCGTTCCGCGAGCGCCTCAAGAACGAGACCGGCGGTACCCGCCACTGCGGCGTCGATCGAGACCACATCGGGCCGGTCAAGGTCGCCCGAGCGCGGTCGCAGCGCCAGGTCTGCCGGGTCCCCGATCACTTGCACCCCCAGTTCCGCGATGCCTTTGGCGAAACGTTGCCCGTACTCCTCCGCCTTGTCGGCGGCCCACTGCGGGGTCTGGATGCGAGGCTCGTCGGCAGCCGGCCGCCGCTTCTCGACCATGTTGAGGATCATGGCCCGCCGCACCATCACGGTGTACTCGTCCCAAGACATCTGCCCGGAGAGTTCCTTGTTGAGGCGACGGACGAACTCGGCCTCGGGGGTGGTCATGGAGCGGTTCTGGATGACCTGCTCACGGTTGGCCAGGAAGCCCGCGGGCAGGTCCAGCAGGCCCTCGAAGGCGCTGAAGATGGCGGTGCGATCACCGTCGGGGATCACCACTGCGTAGGTCCGGTCCGCGCCCACGATGTCTGCCCATCGCTTCACCTGCTCGACCTGGTCGTGCCGGAACCAGAACCGCTCGGCGCGCGGGGTCTGGTCCTCCTCGAACATCACCTTGAGCCAGGAGTTGTACGGAGTGGTGACACCCGCCTTGAGCCCTTGCTGCCATGCCGACGGCAGGATCGCGCCGATCGAACGAAGTGTCACGACCACACTGACGCGTTGTGGTCCACCGAGATCGTCGATGACGCGCGCACAGATCTCCGGCGAGATGTCGTCGAGGAACTCGCTGCTGATGATCGTGCGGCCGTCGTACTCCGCCTCCTTCAGCATCTTCTTCCAGTGCTTCTTGTGCGTGATCCGGGCACCGTTCTCGCGCCACCCGTAGGGGCGGTCGGCGCCGGCCAGGATCGCCTTGTGGTGGTAAAGCCCCTTGCCCGGGTAACGCACCCCGTGGTCCTCGAGCACACCTCGCGCATCCGCGAGGGCGACCTGCAGGGCGGTCGTGCCGGTCTTGTGCAGGCCCACGTGCAGCAGGACCTCGCCCTTGCCGATGGGGGTGATCGTCGACTCCATAGGTACTGATTCTACGGCTGCTCGACCTCCGGGTCGGCAGCCTGCGCCGCACTCTTGGCGCGACCGGGCCGACGCAGGAGGATCTTGAGCGCCTCGGATCGGCTCGGCGCTGCCGCCGTCACAGTGCTGCGCCGGACCAGTCCGGCCGCCCCCGCCACCGCCGCGTCCATGGTCAGATACCCCTGCTTCTCGTTCTTGCCCGAGGCGGGACGCCGCGCCAACTCCTGCGGGTCTCCAATCACATGCACCCCACTTGCGGCGACGCCGTCGGCGAAGCGCTGTCCGTACTCCGCGGCCCGGTCCGCAGCCCAACCCGGGGTCGTGATCTTCTGCTCGTCGGGCCCGGGCTGGCGTTGCTCGACCATGTTCAGCACCAGGCCGCGACGCACGGTGCGCGTGTACTCGTCCCAACTCAACTCGTCGGCGACCTCCTTGTTGAGGCGCCGCACGAACTCCGCCTCCGCGGCGGTCATCGAGCGGTTCTGGATCGCGATCTTCCGATCCGCCAGCATCCCGTCCGGCAGTCCGAGCAGTGCTTCGAAGGCGCTGAAGATCGCGCGCCGGTCCCCCGCCGGGATGATCACGGCGTACGTCCGGTCCGCGCCCACGATCTCGGCCCACCGCTGTACCTGGGCCACCTGATCGTGACGGAACCAGAAGCGTTGGGCCTTGCCCGTTGGCTGTTCGGCGAAAACCATCTTCAGGAACTGGTTGTAGCCGCTGGTGTATCCGGCTTTGAGCCGCTGCTGCCACGCCGACGGCAGGATCGCGCCGATCGCCCGCAACGTCACGACCACCCGGACCCGTTGCGGTCCACCGAGGTCGTCGATCATGCGGCGGGCAGTCGCCTCGTCAACGTCATCGAGGAACTCACTACTGACCACCGTGCGTCCGTCGAAGGCGGATTCGGCCACGAGTTCGTCCCAGTGCTTGCGGGGCACCTCGCGCGCACCGTTGTTCTGCCATCCGTACTTGCGGTCGGCGCCGGCCAGGATGGCACGGTGGTGGAACGTCCCGGTCCCGGGATAACGGACACCGTGCGCTGCCAGGTCGGTCCGCGCGTCGGCCAGGGCGACCTGCAGCGCGGTGGTGCCGGTCTTGTGCAGACCGACGTGCAGCAGCACGTCACCAGGTTCGATGGGGTTCACGTCGGCCATGGGTCAGCAGTCTACGAAGCGGGGGGCGGGTCTCAGCGCACCTGGTACAGCCGCGCCTTGCCGTCGGAGGCCTCCCAGACCAGTCGGTAGTCGGCCAGCGGAAGACTGTTCCCGTCGGCCTTCCACAGGTCGTAGTCGAGCTTGCAGAACTCACAGGTCTCATCGGTGTCACTGAAGATCAGGACGTACTGCCCCGACTCCGGCCGTGCACCCTTGCGCGTGAAGTCGCGGAAGTCCACGGCGAGGTCGCCGCGGTACACGGGCAAGATGCGCAGGGTGCGGCCGTCGGTGAAGACCTGCTGGCCCACCGGCAGATTGTCCACGACCTCATACGGCAGGTTCCCGCTGTTGGGGTGGAACGTGGGTTCCGTCGTGGCGAACCTGACCCCCGGCACGACGACGACCGCCGCGAGGACTGCTGCGCCGACCCAGGAGGGCAGCCGGATGCGGGAGGCGGCCGCGGCACACAGGGCGACCGCCGCGATCGTCAGGCCTGGCAGGAAAGCCAGCCAGTAGCGGGGCACATCCACCCGCACACTCGGGTGTTGCGGATCCAGGACACCGGCCTGCAGGACCAGCAGCACCACCGGGAACAGCGCCCAGACCACATACAGTCCGACCCTGCCGCGCAGGATCAGGCCGCCGGCGATCCCGAGCCCGCTCACGACCAGCAGCACCCAGCCCCACGGCTCCTGCGCCATAGCGATCGGCAGGCGCGTGAGGTACCACCATCGCTGCTGCCCGAGGTAGGACCCGTCCAGCGGCGAGGTCGAGTCGTTGAGATCGGAACCGGTGAGCACATGCCACTTGGCCAACGGGTCGTTCAGGTAAAGCCAGGAGAGGCCCAGGTCCAGCACCGCCCACGGCACCAGACCGACGACCACGGCCGCGTACCCGACCCAGCGGCGCGACAGCCCCCAGATGAGCACGGCGAAGACCGGCCAGGTGAACACGGTGGTCTCGCGCACCTCGAAGGCCCAGCCCGCGATCAGCCCCGCGACAAGCAACGGCCAGACCCGGTCGCTGTCGCGAGCATGCAGCACGAGGATCAGCGTGAGTCCGTTGAGAGCGATCGCCATGAGGTCGGGATACCCGCGCGAGAGGTTGATGAAGGTCAGTGGCATCGCGACGAAGGTGACCACGGTCAGCGCCGCCACCGCTGTGGAGCCGACCCATCGGGCCAACACGTACACCACCGGCACGACGATCGTGGTGGCGAGGAAGGCGAAGGCGTAGAAGGTCGGGAGCGTCTGTCCGAACACAGCCGCCACCGGGACCAACGGGAGGATGATGCCCCACCGAGTGAGTCCGGAGGGGATCCACTCGTGCCCGCCGACGTTGAGTGCCGCCTGCGCGTAGTGCCACGGATCCGAGGTCACCAGAACCGCCCGGTAGTACCACGCCACCGCGAGCACGAGCAGCGTCAGTACGACCACCACGGGCACGTCGATCCGTGCCCGCCACCTGTCACCGGAGGGCGGCATCGATCACTCTCGCCGAGGCGTACCCGTCCTCCCACGCACAGAACCGCTCCCGGAACCGTCCATACGCCCCGGCGTACTGCTGCTGGACTCCGGTGAGGTCGTCGAGGGCAGCGAGGATCTCCCCGGACGTCCGGCAGATGGGTCCGGGCGGGTCCTCGGTGAGGTCGAAGTACAGGCCCCGCACCCGGTCCCGGTAGTCGTCGAGGTCCCAGGTGAAGAAGAGCATGGGCCGGCCGGTGTTGACGTAGTCGAACATCACAGAGGAGTAATCGGTGATCAGCACATCGGCGATCAGGTAGAGGTCGGCGATGTCCGGGTATGCCGACACGTTGCGCACGAACCCACCCTCAGCGGGGATGCCGGCACGGGTGGCCAGCAGATGGTGGCCACGCAGCAACAGCACGTGGGTGCCCCCGAACCGTTCCCGCAGAGCGTCCACGTTGAGTTTGAGGTCGAAGATGTACCGGCCCCGGTCGTCGTAGCGGTCATCGCGCCAGGTGGGGGCGTACAGGATCACCTGCTGGTCCGGACGCAGCCCGAGGCGCTCGCGGGTGGCCGCAGCGCGCACCTCGCGTTCCGGGCGGTAGAAGATGTCGTTGCGGGGGTAGCCGGTCTCCAGCAGACCCTTGCGCGGAGCGCCGAACGCCCGCAGGAGGATGTCGGCCGAATAGGGGTTGGGCGCGACCAGATAGTCCCACTTGGACGCCTCGTCGGCGAACGTCTCCAAGTAGCCCTTCCGTGCGAAATTCACCTTCTCGATGTCCTGACCGACCTTCTTCAGTGGCGTGCCGTGCCAGGTCTGCAGGTAGGTCTGATCGTCGCGTTTGACGAAGCTCGGGTCGATCGAGTCGTTGGCCACGACCCAGCGGGCGCGGGCGAGCATGTCGTAGTACTCGGGACTGAAGCGCAGCACTGTCTCGACGCCCTTGGGCATCCGCACACCCTGATCGCGCACAACCCAAACCCGGCGGCGGCGGTCGCGCCGGCGCCGCAGCTCCTCATCGATGGCGCGCAGACTGTCGCTGTACTGCTTGCCCTTCCAGTTCTCGAACAGGATCACCTTGCGGGTGCGCTTGCGGCGGCGTTTGGGGTAGTACGCCTCGATGATCTCCCGGCGTCCGTGCAGGCCGGGTGGGCGGATCTCCCCGCTGGGGTCGACCTGCAGGTAGGCCGTGGCGCTGCGACGGGCCCGCGGCCCGACCTTCACACCATCGAAGAACATCCAGGTGGGTTCGATCATGCGCTCGCGCGTCGCCTGTGCGACGTGCACCGGCACGTCGTCCTGTGTGAGGAGGCTCCAGCGGCCCGCCGGAAGATGCGTGATGCCGTCCACGGAGTCGGCGTCGTCCGCGGGGAGCAGCACCTCCCAGGTCTCCCCCGCGACGTCCACCGGGTAGTCGCTGCGAACCCCGTTGCGATTCTCCAGCGCGAGTGTCGTCATACCGGCGACCCGGTCCCCGAGCAGCGACACTCCCGTCCGGGTGACGCGGACCTCGAGCAACCGAGGCCGGGGGTCCCGCACGGTCACCAGCAGCCCCCCGGTGATGCCGGCGCGGCAGTAGAACTCACGGTCGCCATGGGTGGTGAGGGTCTCCCCCACGTCCGGACCCATGACCGCGGGCTGTCCCTCCTCATCCCCGGGGGCGAGCAGGAGGACGTCGAATTCGGTCTGGGTCAGAGTCTCCAGCGACGGCATGGCTGACAGGTCGAGTTGCACCTGCGTGGCCATCGGGACCCGTACCTCTTCGTAGTCGTCACGCCGCCGCGCCACGACCTCGGCGCCCTCGATGACCGAGTCGAAACTCACCGAGATGAGATCGGGCCGCGGGACCTCCACCGCAGTCACGGTCGGTCTGGGCGGATAGACGGCGACGCCGAGCGACTCACCCCGCCACCTCACGACTGCCATCCGGCCATCGGTCAGCCGCACCCGTCGCGGCAGCTGGGCCGCCCCGTCGACGGTGCCTGCCAGCGGCACCCGACGTCGGCCGCCCGGGGCTGTGACGTCCACGTCGATGCGCAACAGCCCCTCCTCGGGGAGATCCTCGAGGGGCAACGTGAAGGACAGACCGACGTTGCTGTAGGTCACGTCCGCCGAGAGCTCCTTGGCCGTCAGGTCGTCGCGGTTGTGCCACTTGACCGGGACCGAGAACGGCTCATCGCCCCCGACCACCCGGATGCGCAGCTTGCGCTGGTCCGGGCCACCGGAGTCGATGCCCTCCAGATACGCGTAACCCGCGACGAAGAGGCCCTCGGGGGTCCAGTCGACCTGTTCGACCTCAGAGGCCACCGGCTGCGCCTTGCCCCAGACATACAGGTCGTCGGGCACCCCCGGTTGCCCACGGAAGGGGAGGTCGGCGTAGGTGACGCCGTCCCCGGGCACGGTCCGGCGCAGACCATAGGGATCACGCTCGAACTCCAGGAACTCGAGCAGATCCTCGTGACGGCCCTGTTCGATGAGCCAGTACCGCACACGGTCGCGGGGCGGCAGCTCCTCCATGACCGCAGGCGAACTACCCCGCACGAACGCGCCCACCCGCTCAAGAAACAGTTGCTGGTACTCGCTGTCGGCTTGCGGGTAGTACGGCTGATACAGCGGAATGTCGAAGGTGAGTACCTTGCGATCATGGGTGCGCTTGAGGAACTCGTCCTCGGCGAGTAGCCGTTCCACCTCATCGATGGCGTTCATCCGATCGCGCAGGTTGTCGATCTCTCCCCGGCGCTGAGTGATCGACGCGTCGGAGTCGATCCGACGCCGCCACCAGTAGACCGGCGCCTTGAGCACATCAACTGACTGCGCCCGCACATGCGCGGCGATCATCACCGGGAGATCCTCGTAGGTGACACCGGCCTGGAACTGCAATCCGGCATCCCGCCAGAAGGCGGTCCGGAACACCTTGTTCCAGGCCGTGGTGTCGTACATCAGGCTCGGGGTCTTGTGGATGGTGGTCCGCAAGCGGGTTTGCAGGATGGCGTTGCGATGAGGGCCGCTCGGCAGCAGGTGCACGCCGTCGTAGCGCAGGACGTCACCGGCGGCCATGTCCGAGCCGGTCTTCTGCAGGCTGGTGAGCAGCACCCGGAAACCCTCGGGCGGGACCACGTCGTCCCCGTCGACGAAGGCCAGGAAGTCCTGATCGACGTGCGCGAGCCCGAGGGCGCGGGCGCCACCGGGACCACTGCCGGGACCCTGCACCACCATCCACCCGTCGTTCGCGGCGGCGTACTGCTCGCAGATCGCGCCAGTGTCGTCCGTCGATCCGTCGTTGACGAGGACGACTTGCGAGGCGGGTAGTTGCTGCGCCAGTAGCGAGTCCAAGCAGGCAGGCAGGAACTCCGCCACGTTGTGGCAGGCGACGACCACACTGAGCCCCATCGATCCGACTCTAGTGCGTGCTCACCGACCCATCGGGCAACCCCGGCGGACTCGCCCGTTGCGACGTTGTTGTCGGCCCTCGGAGCCGTGTGCGACGTTGTTGTCGAATCCGGTCCTCGTACACGCCAACAACGTCGCAAACGAGGACCGACGACGTCAACAACGTCGCAAACCGGCGGCGCAGTCACGCGCCGCGACTGTGACCGGATCGCAGGCCGGCCACCCGCCGTCCGACCAGCTCCCAATAGCCGGTGACCAGGCGCTGCGCGCGAGGGGACACCGACATGCCGAACCGCTGCGGCGGGTCGATCGGCACCACCAGGGTGTCGAGCAGTTCTGTGTCCAGGACCTTCCGGGTGCCCTGCAGGCGGTTGCGCCGGGTTCGCAGGTACCGCCGGTGTGACGCCAGCCAGCGCCACCCGGCAACCTTCTGCCCGGCCCAACCCTCCTGACGACTTCGCAACAGCAGTGCGGTCTCGGCGGCCAGGAGTAGCGGAGCGACCGCGATCAATGTGCGGGCCTGGTAGGTGGTCAGTACTGTGATCAGCCGGTTGCGCTCCAGCAGGTACATCTTGGACGCGTTGCGGCCGAATTCGTAGTGATGGCCTGCCCGAGCCTCGGCCACCACCTCCACGGGACGGTTCTGCAGGTGCGCACGCAGGCTGAGATCCACGTCCTCGCCGTAGGCGAAGTACGCCTCGTCCATCCCCCCGAGATCCCAGTAGACCGACCGTTGCACGGCGAACACCGCGCCAGAGACACTCGCGACCGGCCCACCGGTAACCTCAGCCACCGGGTGCCCGTATCCCCCGGCCCATGAGAAACCCAGGATCTGCACGGGGTTGCCCCAGGAGTTCACGCGATCGGGTTCGTCGGCCAGCAGGATCGTCGCTCCGACCAGACCTTGCGACGCACGCGCTCGTTGGGCCAGCAGGTCGAGGCACTCCGGTGCCACCAATGCGTCGCTGTTCACGAAGACCACAACGTCGCCACTGGCGTGGGCGGCTCCCCGGTTGCAGCCACCGGCGAACCCCAGGTTCCCCCCCGGCGAGACGACCAGCACCTCCGGGGGCAGTCCGGCGCAGTCGGGGCTGCCGTTGTCGACCACGATCACTTCGACAGCCACCCCTTGGCTGGCACGCAGGGCCGCCACCGATGCGTGCAGGTGTGGTTGGTGCCCGAATGCGCAGATGATCGCGGAGATCACGGACGAAGGTCCCGCGGACTGGTGAGGAAGCCGACCCCCCAACTCATGTGCATGGTGGCCAGCGCCACCGGCACCCGAGCCCGGACCGGCCCCGGCTCGCCGCGGCTGATCATCCACCCACCGGCCGTGACGGCCCCCGCATACGCCGCCACCGGCACCACCCCGAGCCAAGCGTGCTTCCACCCGGCAAGTCCACCGATCGCCGCGTAGGCCGCGCTTGCGACCAGTCCGGTGACCGCCACCGGCGGGGCGAGGTAGCGCAGACTCACGGTCTGCGGGTGCTGGCGCATGATCTCCCGGCGCCACCGCCCGTATTGCAGGTACTGGCTGGCCAGCGCCTTGACGGTGCTCCGGGGCCGGTAGGTGACCTCCATGCCGGGGGTGAACCAGATCAGACCACCGGACTCCCGGATGCGGTGATTCATCTCCCAGTCCTGGGCCCGCACGTACGCCTCGTCGTAGCCGCCTACCCGGTCCAGCGCCTCACGCCGGAACGCTCCGAGATACACCGTGAGAGCTGGCCCCTCCTGTCCGCCGGTGTGGAAGGAGGCGGCACCCACGCCCAGCGGTGAGCGCATCGCGCAGGCCACCGCCCGCTCGAAGTCCGTGACCCCCTCGGCGGCCATGATGCCCCCGACGTTGTCCGCGCCAGTGCGCAGCAGGACCTCGACCGCGGTGCTGATGTAGTCCTTCGGCAGCAGGGCGTGGCCATCGACCCGCACGACGATCGGATGGGTGGTGGCCGCGAGCGCAGCGTTGAGACCCGCAGGGGTCCGGCCGGTGGGGTTGGGGACCAGCAGGATCCGGGGATCCTCGGCCTGCAACTGCCGGGCGACGTCGTCGGTGGCGTCCGTCGACGGTCCGAGCGCCAGCGCGATCTGCAAAGGCCCGCGGTAGTCCTGTCCGGTGATGGCCGCGACCGCCTCCGCCAGGTGCTGTTCCTCGTTGAGCACCGGCATGATCACGGCTACGGGCGGGGTCAGGTCGTCCATCGGTTTCGACGGTACCGCCCGCCGCGACGGGACACGCAGCAGCCGCAGGTTGCCGGGGAATGCCCAAGATCGCAGTTACGGTGGAACCCGTTCGATGAAAGGGATTCCCGCAGTGCAGCTCCGTCGCTCAGCGCGCCTGCTGGCAGGCGTTTCCGCCGCCGCGATCCTGCTCAGCAGTGGTGCCGGATGGGCGACCGTCAGGCACTATGCCGGGCAGGTCCAGCGCATCGACGCCTTCGGCGAAGAGCGCGAGGCACCGGCCGCCGGGGAGCCGATCACCTTCCTCGTGGTCGGCTCGGACAGCCGGGAAGGCCTGTCCGACCGCCAGGTACGACGGCTGCACACGGGCTGGGACGTCTACGGGCAGCGCACCGACACGATGATGCTCGCCCACGTCGGCCGCGGCGGTGAGGTCACTGTCGTGAGCCTGCCCCGGGACTCCCTGGCCACGATCCCCGCCTACACCGACGAGAACGGTGAGCAGCACGGGGCCTCGGAGGAGAAGCTCAACGCCGCATACTCCTACGGCGGCGCCCCCTTGCTCGTGAAGACCGTCGAGGAGACGACCGGCGTGCCGATCGACCACTACCTCGAGGTCAACTTCGCAGGATTCGTGAAGATGGTGAACGCCCTCGGCGGAGTGGACGTGTGCGTGCCCGCGGACATCTACGACCCGCCCTCGGGTCTGGAACTCCCCGCCGGTCGCTCCACCCTCAAAGGCCGCGACGCGCTCGCCTACGTGCGCGCCCGCTCGTTCGATCCCACTGCCGACATCGGGCGGATGAAGCGCCAGCAGACCTTCGTGGGCAGCATGGTCCACAAGGCTGTGAGTTCCGAGGTGCTGCTCGATCCGGCGAAGGCCACGGGATTCGTGGACGCCATGCTCAGCAGCATGCGGGTGGACCAGTCCCTGGACAACGCCCAGGTGCTGGAGCTCACACGACGCCTGGCCAAGGTGGACCCCTCACAGGTGAGCTTCCGGACCGTTCCCGTGGTCGGTGAGAAATCCATGGGTGCCATCGGCAACGTGGTCGTGTGGGACGGTCCGGGGTCGTCGGACATCTTCACCGCTCTGCGCAACGACACCGAGATCCCCAAGCGGCCCGCCGCCCCCCGCGTCGAGGTGGCGCCGTCGCAGATCAGCGTGCAACTGCTGGGCACCGGGGACTCCGCCACTGCGGCCTACGACGACTTCCAGACCGCCGGCTACGCCCTGGCGTCCACGCCGGTGCCCGGGTCGTACACCGCCACGACGATCGAGTACGACCCGGGATACGACGTGTCCCTGAAGACCCTGCAGGCGGCTCTACCGGGGGCCAAGGCTGTCGAGGTCCCCGGGCTCGGCGCCACCTTCCGCGTGACCATCGGCGAGGACTACGCCGGGGTCACGGCGGTGTCGGTGAAGGACCCCACCGAATCCGACCAACCGCGCACCGCGAACGACGACCTCTGCGGCTGAGCGCTACTTCAGCAGATTCCGTGCCATCACCAGTCGCTGGATCTGGTTGGTGCCCTCGTAGATCTGCGTGATCTTGGCATCCCGCATGAACCGCTCGGCGGCGTAGTCCTTGACGTAGCCGTAGCCACCGAGGATCTGGACGACGTCCACAGTGACCTTCATCGCGGTGTCGGAGGCCAGACACTTCGCAGCGCTGCCCAAGAAGGTGGTCCGCTCGTCGCCGCGCTCACCGGAAGCTGCCGCGAAGTAGACCAACTGCCGGGCCGCCTCCACCTGCATGGCCATGTCGGCCAGCATGAACTGGATGGCCTGGAAGTCCGCGATGGGCTTACCGAACTGCTTGCGCTCCTTCGCGTAGTCGATGGCGAGATCCATCGCCCCCTGCGCCATCCCGACCGCCTGCGCCCCGATGCAGATGCGGGTCAGGTCGAGGGTCTTCATGGCCGTGGCCCAGCCCGTGCCTTCCTCGCCGATCATGCGGTCGGCAGGAAGTTCCACGTTGTCGAAGTAGAGCTCCCGGGTCGGCGAGCCCTTGATCCCCAACTTGCGCTCCTCAGCGCCGAGCGAGAACCCGGGGTCGTCGGCGTGCACGACGAATGCACTGATGCCCCGCGGTCCGGCCTCAGGGTCGGTGGAGGCCATCACCGTGTAGTACTTGGAGACTCCAGCGCCAGTGATCCAGCGCTTCGCGCCGTTGAGCACCCAGGTGTCCCCCTGCTTGACCGCACGGCTCTTCATGCTGGCGGCATCACTGCCGGCCTCCGGCTCGCTGAGTGCGTAGGAGAACATCGCCTCACCGCTGGCCACCTGCGGAAGGTAGCGCTGCTTGAGGTCCTCGTCGGCGCCCACGAGCAGTGGGGTGGTGCCGAGTTTGTTCACCGCGGGGATCAACGACGACGAGCCACAGACCCGGGCGACCTCCTCGATCACGATGCAGGAGGCGAGGTTGTCCCCGCCGCTACCGCCGTACTCCTCGGGGATGTGGATCGCGTGGAAGCCGCTGGCGGCCAGTGCCTCGTACACGTCCCAGGGGAACTCGCCCTTCTCATCGATCTCCGCGGCCCGCGGGGCGATCTTGTCGGTGGCCAGAGCCCGGACCGCCTGCTGCAGTTCGCGGTGCTCCTCAGGTAGTCGGTAGACGTCGTCCATGATGTGTTCTCCTATCCCCAGCCCATCGTACGAAGGCCGAGATCGCAGGCTCCGGACGGCATAGACTCGAGGCGTGAAACTCACGCGCCAACGCCCACCCGGTCCGTACGACCACCTGCCCGAGGTGGGTTCCTTCACGCTCACCAGCGAAGACATCACCGACGGTGAAGCGCTGCCCCTGACCCATGTGCACGGCAGCGCCGGTGGCGAGGACCTCTCGCCGCAGCTGTCGTGGTCCGGATTCCCCGCAGAGACCAAGAGCTTCGCCATCACCTGCTTCGACCCCGATGCCCCCACCCACAGCGGCTGGTGGCACTGGGCGGTCGTGAACATCCCCGCATCAGTGACATCGCTGCCGCGCGGGGCGGGTGCGTCCGACGGCTCGGGCATGCCGGCCGGAGCGGTGCAGTTCCGCACCGACTACGGGACCCCTGGCTACGGCGGCGCCTCCCCGCCACCTGGGGACCACGACCACCGCTATTTCTTCGCCGTCCACGCGCTCGACGTCGACCACTTGGACTTGAGCCCGGACACCCCCGTGGCCATCGTGGGATTCAACCTCACCGCGCACACCCTGGCCCGCGGGGTACTGGTCGCGACATTCGCCTACTGATTCGGGCCGCTATTGCGACGTTGTTGTCGCCTCGTGAGCCCGATTGCGACGTTGTTGACGTCACAGGTGCCTCAGAACGCCAACAACGTCGCACACCAGCCCAGGGGCGGGCAACAACGTCGCAAACGGGGCGACCTCAGGCGGCCGGTCCCAATCGTGGCCAGTCCGCCGCCGGACAGCGGTCCATGACCACATCGAGCCCGGCCTGTCGGGCCCGCAGCGCGGCGTCCTCGTCGATGACGTCGAACTGCAGCCACACAGCACCCGCACCGATCTCGATCGCCGAGTCGATCACAGGACCCACCAGTTCGCTGCGCACGAAACAATCCACGACGTCGGGCGTTCCCAACAAGGCGGCTGCTTGCTCCACCGTGGCGAACCCCCGGAACCCCAGGACGTCCTCGGCCTTCGGATGGATGGGCACGATCGTGCGTCCCTTGCGATGCAGGAACTCCGCCACGCCATAGGCCGCCCGGGCACGGTTGGTGCTCAACCCCACGATGAACCAGGTCTGGGCGTCGGCCAGCAGCCGGGCGACCAGGTCGTCATCGCCGTAGAGGTCCGGATCACGGGGGCCTGAGGGAGGGCCGGGTAGCCGGCACACCTCCCCGTCGGGCGTCATCCGAGCTCCGCCGAACGCACGATCTCACCCTTGGCAGCTGCGGTGTCCCGCAGGGCCGATTGGAAGTCGCGCATCCGCTGCTGCAGCGTGGGATCCCCCGCAGCCAGGATCCGGACCGCTAGCAGGCCGGCATTGCGGGCGTTGCCGATGGCCACGGTCGCCACTGGGACACCGGCGGGCATCTGCACGATGGACAGCAGTGAGTCCAAGCCGTCGAGCTTCGCCAGAGGCACCGGCACGCCGATCACAGGCAACGGTGTCACCGAGGCGAGCATGCCGGGCAGGTGGGCGGCTCCCCCGGCACCGGCGATGATCACCTTGAACCCACGCTGCGCGGCGGTCCGCCCGAACTCCAGCATCTCCTCGGGCATCCGATGCGCCGAGACCACGTCCTTGTGACACGCGATGCCGAACTCCGCGCAGGCCTTCACGGCCTCCGACATCACCGGCCAGTCCGAATCGCTGCCCATCACGACCGCGACCTGCGGTTCACTCATCGATGGCTCCCTGGAAGTAGTCGGCGGCATGCCAGGCGCGCTCCCGCAGATCGTCCTCGTCGGCGCCGAGTGCGGTCACGTGCCCTACTTTGCGGCCCGGACGCACATCTTTGCCATACAGATGGATCTTCAGGCCCGGATCCCGGGCCATGACGTGCCGGAACGCGACATGCAGGTCTGGCAATTCCCCACCCAGGATGTTGACCATCACCGCCTTCGGCTGCCGTGGCCGAGGGTCGCCCAAGGGCATGTCGAGGACGGCCCGCAGATGGTTCTCGAACTGCGACGTGTACGCCCCCTCGATGCTCCAGTGCCCGGAGTTGTGCGGACGCATCGCCAGTTCATTGATGACCAGACCGGCGGGGGTGTCGAACAGTTCCACAGCGAGCATCCCCACGACCCCGAGTTCCTTGGCGATGCCGAGGGCGAGCGCCTCCGCCTCCTCCGCGGACGCGCCGTCCGGCGTGCAGGGTGCGACGACCTCCACGCAGATGCCGTCGGTCTGGACAGTGCGCACCGGCGGGTAGGAGACGGCCTGCCCGTGTGGTGAGCGTGCCACCTGGACCGCGACCTCCTGCGTGAACGGCACCATCTCTTCGACGATCCACACCGCATCCGGACCGAGGTCGTGCGACATGACCTCGGCCGCCGCCGGGAGATCCGCGACGACCCAGACCCCCTTGCCGTCGTATCCGCCTCTGGAGGCTTTGAGGACCTTGGGCCAGGCACTGTCGAAGTCCGCCACGTCCTCGGGCGTGGCCACGACCTGCCAATGCGGCACCGGGAAGCCTGCGGCCTGCAGGCGGCGGCGCATCGCTGCCTTGTCCTGTGCGAACTCCAATGCGGCCGATCCCGGGTGAACCGGGACGCCGGCGGCTTCGAGGGCCTTGATGATCTCCTGCGGCACGTGTTCGTGGTCGAACGTGACGACATCGACGCCCTCGGCCAGCGCTGTGATCGCCTCGGCGTCCTTGGCGGTGCCCACTGACATGGCGGGGATCACCTGCGAGGCACTGTCGTGCTCGGAGTCGGCCAGAACGTGCAGTTGGATGCCCAGCGCGATCGCCGGCTGCTGGCTCATCCGTGCCAGCTGCCCACCCCCGATGATGCCCACCCGGGGGGTGCCGGGTGGCAGGTCAGGCACCGGGGAGTCCGAGGTCGCGGGCGATCAACATGCGCTGCACCTCGCTGGTCCCCTCGCCGATCTCCAGGATCTTCGCGTCGCGATAGAACCGGCCCGCCGGGAACTCGATCATGAAGCCGTATCCCCCGTGCACCTGGGTCGCCGTGCGGGCGTTGTCCATGGCCGCCTCGGAGGTGTACAACTTCGCGATCGCCGCCTGCTGCTTGAAGGGTTCACCCCGCTGCATCCGCCCGGCGGCCTCCCGCCAGGCCAGACGGGACAGGTGCGCGCGCATCTGCATATCCGCGATCATGAACTGCACGGCCTGGTTGGTACCGATCGGCCGGCCGAAGGCCTCCCTCTCGTGGGAGTAGCGCACGGACTCGTCCACGCACCCCTGCGCGAGCCCGGTGGCCAGCGCGGCGATCGCGATCCGGCCCTCGTCCAGGATCGACAGGAACTGCGCGTAGCCCCGGCCGCGCTGCCCGACGAGGTTGCTCGCGGGCACCCGGACGTCGACCAAGGACACCTCGTGGGTGTCGGAGGCGTCCCAGCCGACCTTCTTGTACGGCGCGGACACGCTCAGCCCCGGCGTCCCGGCCGGGACCAGGATGCTGGAGATCTCCTTGCGTCCGTCGTGTTCGCCGGTCACCGCAGTCACGGTGATCAGGCCTGTGATGTCGGTGCCCGAGTTCGTGATGAAGGCCTTGGTCCCGTTGATGACCCATTCATCACCTTCGAGGCGGGCCGTCGTGCGGGTCCCGCCGGCGTCGGACCCCGCGCCGGGTTCCGTCAGGCCGAACGCGCCGAGCATCCGGCCGGAGGTGAGTTGGGGCAGCCACTGCGCCTTCAACTCGTCGGAGCCGAAGCGGTAGATCGGCATCGCGCCGAGGCTGACCGCCGCCTCCAGCGTGATGGCGATGGACGAGTCCACCCGGGCCAACTCCTCGATGGCCACGCACAGTGCGGTGTAGTCACCACCCATGCCGCCGTACTGCTCGGGGAAGGGCAGTCCGAACAGACCCATCTGCGCCATCTGGCTCACCAGCGGGTACGGAAACTCCCCCCGGGCGTAGTAGTCGCCGATCTCAGGTGCGACGACATCCTGGGCGAACGCCTCGACCGCCTTGCGCAGCGCCTCGTGTTCCTCGCTGAGTCGTAGATCCATCAGTCCTCCGGTGAGCAAAATCACGGACGAGTCCTAGCCTAGTTTCCCGCGCCGGCGGGTACCCTTGAGAGGTGAATCTCCCCGTTGCCGTGAAGTCTGTGTGGCTGCGCGCCGAAGATCTGGTGCACCAGATCATGAAGTTCGGCGTCGTGGGCCTCGTGGCGCTCGTGGTGGACGTGGGACTGTTCAACATCCTGCGGTTCGCCGGTGGCGAGGGGCCGCTGTACGACAAGCCGCTGACGGCCAAAGTCATCTCCGTGATCGTGGCGACCACTGTCGCCTACATCGGCAACCGGATCTGGACCTTTTCCGATCGTGGCCGCACCAGTTACCTGCGCGAGTACGTCCTCTTCTTCGTGCTCAACGGCGTGGCACTGTTGATCACTCTCAGCTGCCTCTGGTTCAGCCACTACGCCCTCGGACTGACCGGCCCGTTGGCGGACAACATCAGCGCCAACGTGATCGGCCTGGGCCTCGGCACGCTGTTCCGCTTCTGGAGTTACCGCAAGTGGGTGTTCCCGGAAGTGCCCGAGAAGGTCGTGGCCGACGAAGCGATGGTCTGACGACCCCGTTTCACGTGCGACGTTGTTGTCGCTCAATTCCGTCGTTTGCGACCTTGTTGTCGCCCTGCTGGCCCTCTGAGGGCAACAACGTCGCAAACGCAGATAGAAGCCGGCAACAACGTCGCAAACGGGCCCTCAGACCGGGGTCACCCCATGCCTGCGGTGGGAGAAGAAGCGGTCCTTCGTCCGGGCCCGATCGATGCGGGTGATCAACTCCGCCCGTAGGTCCTCCGGCTCGATGACCGCGTCCACCACGAGTTCGGAGGCCAGCCGCATCACATCGATGTCCTGCTCGTACTCCTCACGCATCGCAAGGATGAACTTCGTCTTCTCGTTGTCCGTCTCAAGCGCGGCGATCTTGTTCGCATAGACCGCGTTCACGGCCGCCTCCGCGCCCATGACCGCGATCTTCGCCGTGGGCAGTGCGATCGTGGCATCAGGATCGAACCCTGGTCCAGCCATCGCGTACAGCCCGGCGCCGTAGGCTTTGCGAACCACCACGCACACCTTCGGCACGGTCGCCTCACTGATCGCTGTGATCATCTTCGCGCCGTGCCGGATGATCCCCTGCTTCTCGACGATGGTCCCGACCATGAAACCGGGGACGTCGGACAGGAACACCAACGGCACATTGAACGCGTCACACAGTTGGACGAAACGTGCGGCCTTGTCCGCGGAGTCCACGAACAGGGCGCCGCCCTTGGAACTCGAATTGTTCGCCACGATGCCCACGACCTCACCGTCGAGTCGAGCGAAGCCGACGATCAGTTCGGTGGCCCACAATGCGTGGATCTCGAAGAAGGACTCGGCGTCCACCAGTCCCCGGATGTAGCGGTACATGTCGAACGCCTGCCGCTCCGACTCCGGCACCAGCGCGCGCAGGTCCACGTTCGCAGGTGCGGCCGGGGCCGCCGCCGGCGGGTCCAACTCCCAGTTGTCGGGCAGGTAGCTGAGGTACGAGCGCACCCCGCGCAGCGCGTCGGATTCGCTCTTGACCAGCATGTGGCCCACTCCGCTGTCGACGCAGTGCACACGCGCGCCACCCATCTCCTCCAGCGTCGTCTTCTCACCGGTGACCATCTGCACCATCCGGTCACTGGCCAGGTACATGCTGGCGTTGCCCTCGACCATGATGACGATGTCGCAGAACGCGGGGATGTACGCGCCACCGGCGGCCGACGGGCCGAACAGGGCGCACACCTGCGGGATCGCGCCGCTGGCCTTGACCTGGGTGTGGAAGATCTTGCCGGCCCCCCGGCGGCCCGGGAAAAGGTCCACCTGGTCGGTGATGCGGGCACCGGCCGAGTCCACCAGGTAGACCATCGGCACGCCGGTCTTCACCGCGACCTCGATGATGCGGATGATCTTCTCAACGGTCCGGGCACCCCAGGAACCGGCCTTCACCGTCGAGTCGTTGGCCATCAAGCAGACAGTCCGGCCGTCGATGGTGGCGGTCCCGGTCACCACGCCGTCGGCTGGCAGTCCGTCGGCCTTCACGTTGGCGTACATCCCGTCCTCGACGAAGGAACCCGGGTCGACGAGCCGGTCGATGCGCTCCCGCGCGAACAGTTTCCCCCGTCGCGCGTTGGCCTCGTGGTACTTCTTGGCCCCACCGGCCTTCACCTGCTCCGCCAGTGACTTCAGATCTTCGGTGTCCACATCCGTAGCGTAGGCCGCACAGGTCACTCAGTCGGGCACACCACTGCCTCGGGACAGCACGTAGGCCCGCAGTACCCCGAACCCGCGGACCGGACGGCCGCGTTGACCCCGCAGCACGTACCGCGGATCGTCGTCGAGATGTGCTCTCGTCTCGGCGTCCACGAGCGTTCCGCCGGGCTTGGCCATGGCGGTCAGGCGGCTGGCCAGGTTCACCGTGGTGCCGAACACGTCACCCATGCGGGACAGCACCTGACCAGTGGCCAGCCCCACCCGGACCTCGGGCACGCTGTCGTCCTCGGCGTGCGTCGCATGCAATCGCAATGCGATGTCCGCGGCCTGCTCGGCAGTGGTCGTCGTGAAGAGCACCTCGTCTCCCACGGTCTTGACCAGCCGCCCGCCGCAGGCTGCCACCACGTCGGCGCTCACCGCTTCAAAACGCTGTACGAGACGTGCGAGGTCCGCCTCGGGAAGGCGGCGGGACAGGCGCGTGTACCCGACCATGTCTGCGAACCCGACCGACATGACACCGGCCTCGGTGCCGTCGGCGGACTCAGCACCGGTCGTTGCCGCTCGGGTCACCGCCGTGGCCAGGGCCCGCCGCCACACGTACACCAGCAACGCCTCGAGGTCGGGCATGAGTTCTTCGAGTTGGTCCGCGAAGGTGTCCAACGTGCTCATCGCCAGCCCGTCGGCGACGTCGATGACCCCCTGCCGCTCAAGGTGGCCGGCCAGGGAGTTGACCTGCCAGTCGGCCAAGCGCGCGGTCGTCTGTCCCAGCCCGCGCACCAGATCGCTGGCGGTGTCCTCGTCGAGGTGGCCGACCTCGATCAGGTGCAGCATCCGGTGCAGTGCGGCCACATCGGCATCGGTGAAGGCCCGCGCCTCCCCGACGTCCGCGTACCCCATGGACCGCCAGAGCACCCGCGCGGCCTCGAGCGGGACTCCTGCGTCCTTCGCGACCTGCTCACGGGTGTAAGCGATCGGTCCTCCGAGCAGTTGCTCCTGAACCTGCGTCACCGCGGGTTCGTGCTGCTCGTGGCCGGCTTCCTCACTCACGATTCGTTGGTCGGCGGGCTCGGATCGATACCGCTGTTACGGGCACGACGGAACGCGTCGTCCTCGTCGTGGAGGCGGTAGACCTCACGCTGCACATTCTCGACGTCAGGGATGTTCTCGATGATCAGTTGCCCGTTCTCCGCAGCGCTCTCGATCATGAGCGTGCCGCAGTTGAGCATCCGCTCCCACACGCTGTGGTCGAACGAGACGTCGTTGACCTTCGACAGTGGCATGTCACGGCCGCGGCGGGCGACGATCCCGGTGCGGATGATGATGCGGCGGTTGGTGAAGACGTACTGCGTTGTCCACCAGAACAGGAACGGCCGGATGACCAGGACGATCAGCGCGATCAAGGCCGCGACGGCGATGACCCACATCATGATCGTCGACGTCGTGCCGTCGAACCAGGAGTTGACCTTGCCCATGAGGAATGCGACCGCACCGATGATCACCAGCAGCCAGATGGCCGGCCAGATCAGGGTCTTCCACGCCGGCCGCAGTTCGAACTGCACCTGCTCGTCGTTGCCCAGGAGTTTCTGCGGGTAGCCCATAGCCGAATCGTGCCATGTTCGGCCCAGAAGATCACGCCGTCGGGCGATACGACCGATGCCCGGTCGGGTCGCTGTGGGGGCGGCGCGATGCCCACGCTCAGCCGTTAGTCCCGAACGCCCGCCAACCTCTCACCGGAGTGCTCAACATCTAACGGCTGTGAGCAGGACTCACCGCTGGACAGCCCGAGCCCTGGCGAATCAGGCCAACGTCACATCCGCGGCGTCCACCGCACGCGTCGCACCCTGCACGTCCACCAGCAGCCGCCCCCGCTCGTCGATGCCCTGGGCGTGCCCGCTGTATGTCTCGTCGGGAGCGTTGACCCCGACATCGCGCCCGAGGGTCACACACTGCCCTGCGTAGGCGTCGTACAGTCCACACCGACGGGCGTCACCAGCCGCCTCGACGAACCGGGTCCACCATCCATGCAGGTTGCCGACCACCGTGGCGGCGAGCGCGTCAGCGTCCGGATCTCCACCGATCTCGGCCACACTCACGGCGTTCGGGTCGGGCCGGTCCCCGCCGAAGCCGAGGTTGATCCCCATTCCCACGATCGCGCTGTCGCCGTCGCGGACAGAAAGGATGCCGGCGAGCTTTCCCGTGCGGGCCACCACGTCGTTGGGCCACTTGAGCCCGACATCCACGCCACCGGCGTCCCGCACCGCATCAGCGACAGCCACCCCGGCAAGCAGCGGGATCCACCCCCACGCACTCACTGTCGTGGGCACGTCGAGGCGCACCGAGAAGGTCAGGCCCTCCCCCGGCTGGCTGACCCAGGCCCGGTCGAGGCGCCCCCGACCGGCGGTCTGTTCCAGTGCGATCCGTACCAATCCGTGTCCGGGCAGACCCACAAGATCGTCATTGGTCGACCCGGTCGAGGCCACAACCTCCGGACTCGGCCACCCGATCCGGGCACAGACGTCGGTCACCGCGTGGAATCCATGACTGTTCACGTTGCTACCGTACAAATCATGAGCGCCCAATCGGCAGATTCGAGTCCGGACCTCACCACCACCGCCGGGAAACTGGCCGACCTCGCTGCTCGCCGCGAAGTTGCGGCCGTCGCCGGCGGTCAACGCGGGATCGACAAGCAGCACTCCCGCGGGAAGATGACCGCTCGCGAGCGCATCGATCAGTTGCTCGACCCCGATTCGTTCGTGGAGCTCGACGAACTCGCCCGCCACCGCTCCAACAACTTCGGTCTGGAGAAGAACCGGCCGTACGGCGACGGTGTGGTCACCGGTTACGGCACGATCGACGGTCGGCCGGTGTGTGTGTTCGCACAGGACTTCACCGTCTTCGGGGGCAGCCTGGGCGAGGTCTTCGGCGAGAAGATCGTCAAGGTCATGGATATGGCGATGAACACCGGCGTTCCGGTGATCGGCATCAACGACTCCGGCGGCGCCCGGATCCAGGAGGGTGTGGTGTCGCTCGGCCTGTATGGCGAGATCTTCCAGCGCAACGTGCACGCATCCGGGGTCGTGCCACAGATCTCCCTGATCATGGGCCCGTGCGCGGGCGGCGCGGTCTACTCCCCGGCGATCACCGACTTCACCGTGATGGTCGACAAGACCTCCCACATGTTCATCACCGGTCCAGACGTCATCAAGACCGTCACCGGCGAGGACGTGGAGTTCGAGGAGCTCGGTGGCGCCCGGACGCACAACAGCAAGTCCGGCGTGGCCCACATGATGGGCGCTGACGAGCAGGACGCACTCGACATCGTCAAGAACCTGCTGAGCTACCTGCCGAGCAACAACATGGACCCGGCGCCGGTGTTCGACAACCCCGCCACCCTCGACATCACCGACGAGGACCGGGAGCTCGACACCATCATCCCGGACTCCCCCAACCAGCCCTACGACATCAAGACCGTCATCGAGCACGTCCTCGACGACGGGGAGTTCCTCGAGGTCCAGCCTCTGTGGGCACCCAACATGGTCATCGGCTTCGGACGCGTGGAGGGACGCTCGGTCGGCGTGGTGGCCAACCAGCCGATGCAGTTCGCCGGCACCCTCGACATCGACGCCAGCGAGAAGGCATCGCGCTTCGTGCGCACCTGCGACGCCTTCAACGTCCCCGTGATCACCTTCGTCGACGTCCCCGGCTTCCTGCCCGGCACCGACCAGGAGTGGAACGGCATCATCCGCCGCGGCGCGAAACTCATCTACGCCTACGGCGAGGCCACCGTCCCGAAGGTCACGATCATCACCCGCAAGGCCTACGGCGGCGCCTACGTGGTCATGGGCTCGAAGCACCTCGGCGCGGACATCGAGTTGTCGTGGCCGACCGGGCAGATCGCCGTCATGGGCGCCCAGGGTGCGGTGAACATCCTCTACCGCAAGGAGGTCGCGGCGGCCGCCGACCCTGACGCCGAGCGCGCACGTCTGGTGGCCGAGTACGACAACACGCTGGCCAACCCGTACCTCGCCGCCGACCGCGGGTACGTCGACCGGGTCATCATGCCCCATGAGACCCGGATCCAGGTGGTGCAGGCGCTGCGTGCTCTGCGTACGAAGCGCGAGGTGCTGCCGCCCAAGAAGCATGGGAACATTCCCCTGTGAGCACGTCGTTCGAGGTCACCCACGGCAACCCCAGCGATGAGGAGCTGGCGGTCGTTGTCTCGTTGCTGACGGCCGCGGGCAATTCCGTGCAGGCAACCGACGCCCCGGTGCAGATGTCGAACTGGGCCCGCCCGGTGATGCGTCAGACGCCCGCCGCCGGACCGGGCGCTTGGTGGCGATCAGGACTGCCCCAGCCGTGATCGACGTCAGCGTCATCGTCCCGGTCTTCAACAAGGCCCCGTACCTGCCTGAGCTACTGGACAGCCTGCGGCGCCAGACCTCCGGGTCGTTCGACGTCTGGCTCGTGGATGACGGATCGACCGACGGCTCTGAGAACCTGTGCGACGAGATCGCGGCGGCGGACGACCGCTTCCATGTGATCCACCAGCCCAATTCCGGATGGCCCGGCCGGCCCCGCAACGTCGGCATCGACGTCAGCGAGAGCCGGTATCTGTTCTTCGCCGACGCCGACGACTGGTGCGAGCCCACGTTGCTGGCCGACCTGGTCGCGTTCGCCGACGAGCACGTCAGCGACGTGGTGTTGCCGGCCGTCATCTCCGAGGGCCACTCCTACACCGCTCGGGAGCCGGTCTACCAGAGTGCGGTGGACCTGGACCCGCGCGAGGCGTTCCTCAGCCTGACCCCCCACAAGCTGTTCCGGCGCGCGTACTTCGACGCACTCGGCCTGCGTTTCACCGAGGACCGGGTCCCCCTCGAGGACGGACAACTCGTCGCCCGCGCGTACGTCGGGGGCGGACGGATCAGCCGCTTCGGCGACCGCCTCGGTTACCACTACATGGGCCGCGAGGGCACGAACATCTCCTACGCGCCGCGCGACCCACTGGCCCACGGCCGCAGCGTCGCCGACATCATGCGATCGGCTCGCAGGATCCCCGACCTCGCCGACGAGATCATCGTCGATCTCTACCGGCGCAAACTGCTGCGTTATCTCGGGCCGCGCTACCTGCCGGTGATGCCGCCCGAGCGCCAGTCCGCCTATGTGCACGCCACCGCGCAGATCGCGGCCGAGTTCATCAGCGCTGAGATGGAATCGACCCTCACCGCGTGGCCCCGCCTCGCCTCCCGCACTGCCCGGCTCGACGATCCCGGGATCAGTGTCGCTCTCGCCCAGGCCCGCGCCGAGGACCTCGTCCCCGCCGAGCGCAACAACGGCCACTGGTTCATCGGTCCGGTCCCGGCCGACGACATCGTCGTGGTGCGGCCGAAGGCCCGCAAGGCGCCCACCAAGGGCGTGCGGGTGGTCGTGCGTCCCGAGTGGTTGCGGATCACGGCAGCACGCCTGGAGTTCCACAGCAATGAGGACGTGGTCCCGGCCGACGACACCCTGACACCCCAGTCACCGCTACCCGGCCCGGCCCACGCATTCGCCTGCTGGGACGAGTTGTGCGTGCCGGTCACCTACGACGGTGAGCCAGTGACGGCCGGCGGGTTGCAGTACCGCGGCGACGGTGACGGCGCACTGGTGGTCACGCCGATCTGACCCGCCGGTGGCAGCTCGGCAGCCAACACCAGCCCAGCCCACCTGCGGTGACCCGAACGACCACTCACGCCGTGGGCGACTCCCACAGGTCGGTCCACCGCAAACCCGCCTCGCGGACCATGGTGCGCAGCAGGGGGATCCCAAGACCGATCACATTGGCCGGGTCGCCGTCCACCCCTGACACGAACGCCGAGCCGTACCCGTCGAGAGTGAAGCCTCCAGCCACCTGCAACGGCTCTCCGGTGGCGACGTACGCGGCGATCTCGCCATCGTCGGGTTCGGCGAAGTCCACCCGGGTGCTGGCCGCCGCCGACACCTCACCGCCGGGATGCACCAGGCAATGACCCGTGATCAGGTAGGCCGATCGTCCTCGCATCTCCCGCCAGCGCTCCTCGGCCACCCCGGCGACCAACGGCTTGCCCAGACTGCGGCCATCGAGATCGAGAACCGAATCGGCACCGAGGACGAGGCGTCCGGGATGTCGAGCGGCGACCCACCGGGCCTTGGCCTGGGCCAGATGCACCGCGACCTCGGTGGGGGTCGCATCGGCCAGGTCCGCCATCAGCGCATCCTCGTCGACCCCGCTCACGATCACCTCGGGCTCGATGCCGGCGGCCCGCAGCAACCGCAGGCGGGACGGCGACGCGGAAGCGAGGATCAGGCGCACGACTGGAATGCTACGTGGGCGCGCAGACGCGTTGATGATCGCGGCACCGCCACCGCGACCCCCTGCCCTGGGCGCGGATCTCAGCCCCGCCCCCGCAGCCGGGGCCCCGGCGCCTAGACTCGGGGTGTGCGCAAAGTGCTGATCGCAAACCGTGGGGAAATCGCCATCCGCGTCGCGCGGGCCTGCCGGGATGCCGGCCTGGCCAGCGTCGCCGTCTACGCCAACTCCGACCGTGACGCTCTGCACGTCAAGGCCGCGGACGAGGCCTACTCCCTGGACGGGGAGACCGCGGCCGAGACCTACCTGGTCGTCGACAAGTTGCTCGACGTCGCCAAGCGGTCGGGCGCCGACGCCGTCCACCCGGGCTACGGCTTCCTGTCCGAGAACGCCGACTTCGCCCAGGCGGTGATCGACGCCGGGCTGATCTGGATCGGACCGCCCCCGGCGGCCATCCGCTCGCTGGGCGACAAGGTCTCCGCGCGGCACATCGCGCAGCGTGCAGGTGCCCCGCTGGTGGCGGGTACCTCCGACCCGGTCTCGGGCGCCGACGAGGTGGTGGAGTTCGCCAAGGAGAACGGGCTGCCGATCGCGATCAAGGCCGCGTTCGGTGGCGGCGGCCGCGGCCTGAAGGTTGCCCGCAGCCTCGACGAGATCCCGGAACTGTACGACTCGGCGGTGCGCGAGGCGGTGGCCGCGTTCGGTCGCGGCGAGTGCTTCGTCGAGCGGTACCTGGACAACCCGCGTCACGTGGAGACCCAGGTGCTCGCGGACATGAAGGGCAACGCTGTGGTGGTCTCCACCCGCGACTGCTCGTTGCAGCGCCGCCACCAGAAGCTGGTGGAGGAAGCCCCCGCGCCGTTCCTGTCCGAGGCACAGGTCGCGGAGCTCTACC
>CALFYG010000202.1 GCA_937952095.1 uncultured Micrococcales bacterium
GAGCAGTTCGCGCTGGCGGCCGGTCAGGTTGACCGGGGTTTCGACCGTGACCTTGCACAGCAGGTCGCCCTGCAGGCCGCCGCGCACCGACTTCACGCCCTTGCCGCGCAGGCGGAACGAGCGGCCGGTCTGGGTCTCGGCCGGGATCTTCAGCGCGACGCGGCCGTCGAGCGTCGGCACCTCCATGTCGCCGCCGAGCGCGGCCATCGTGAAGCTGATCGGCACCTCGCAGGAGAGGTCGTTGTCCTCGCGCGTGAAGATCGGGTGCGGCTTGACGCGGATCTGCACGTACAGGTCGCCGGCCGGCCCGCCGCCCTCGCCGGAGGTGCCGGCGGTCAGGAACACGCCCGCCTTGCACGCGATGTGCGTGGTGCCGTTGAAGTCGGCGCCGCGGCCGTCGAGCACCTTGGCGATCGCCAGGGAGGTCGCGACGGCGTCGGAACCGGCCAAGCCCTCGTCGAGGATGTGGATGCCGGCGTCGGCTCCCATGCTCAGCGCCTTGCGGATGGTCTCCGTGGACTGCTCGGGACCCATCGACAACACGACGACCTCACCACTGGTCGCCTCGGCGATCTTCAGGGCTTCCTCGACGGCGTACTCGTCGAGTTCGTTCATCACACCGTCCACGGAGGCCCGGTCAAGGGTCTTCGTGGCCGGGTCCAGCTTCTTCTCCGACCAGGTGTCGGGAACCTGCTTGACGCAGACGACGATCTTCATGGGCGCGGTCGACCTCCTTGGATGGGTTGCCGGGTTCATAACCGTGGCTTCAATGTTACTCGCCAGTAGTAATGGCGCCATCCCTGCCCCCTTTCCCCCGCCGTAGCCTTGGGGACATGCCCCCCAGCCTGCCCCTCACCGGCGAGCGGACCGTCCCCGGCATTGCACGGGAGCAGTACTGGTTCGCCCGCCACGAGGTCGTGTACCGGTGGCTGGCGCCGCGCTGTGCCGGGCAGCAAGTGGTGGAGGCCGGCTCCGGGGAGGGATACGGCGCCGCGATCCTGCAACAGGCGGGCGCAGACGTGGTCGCGGTCGACTACGACGAGGCGGCGATCACCCACAGCGCTGCGACCTATCCCCTGCCGCACGTGCGGGCCAACCTCGCCGCTCTACCGTTCCGCCGGGTCGATGCACTGGTGAGTCTGCAGGTGATCGAGCATCTCTGGGATCTGCGCGGTTTCCTCGAGCAGACCAGGCGCGTCGCGACGTGGACGTGCCTGAGCACGCCCAACCGGCTGACGTTCTCCCCAGGACTGGGGCGCGGTGAGAAGCCCACGAACCCCTTTCACGTGGAGGAGTTCGACGCCGATCAACTACAGGAACTCGTGCAGTCGGCCGGCTTCACCGACGTGGCGCTGTTCGGTGTCCGCCACGGCCACCGCCTGGCAGCGTACCCGGACCTGATCGCATCGCAGATCGACGCGGCCCTGTCCGGTCGGTGGCCCGCCGACCTCGAACGTTTCGTCGCCGGGGTCCGCACCGACGACTTCCTCATCACAGACACCGACCTCGACACCAGCCTCGATCTCGTGGTGGTCGCGTCGTGATCGGACGATTCGCGCTGGTGCTGCACAGCCACCTGCCCTGGCTCAAGGGGCACGGCCGGTGGCCGGTCGGCGAGGAGTGGCTCAACCAGGCCATCGCCAGCAGTTACGTGCCGGTCTTCGACGTCCTGCGCCGACTCGCCGAGCGCGGAGGGAGGAACCTGGTCACCGTCGGCATCACTCCGGTGCTCGCCGCGCAGCTCGACGACCCGCAATGCCTGGCGGACGCCCGCGGGTGGGTGGCGGATTGGCTGTGGCGAACCCAGGAGTTGGCGCTGCACGATCCAGCAGGTGCGAGACGGGAGGCGAGAGCGGCGCGGCACACGCTGGCCGCTCTGGAGGGCCGCTACCGCGCCGGGTTCTCGCCGGCGTTGCGCGACCTCGCGGACGCCGGGGTCGTGGAGTTGCTGTCCGGACCCGCCTCACACCCGTTCCAGCCGCTGCTGGACGAGCGCGCGGCGGCCTTCGCCCTGCGGACCGGCCTCGACGAGCACACAGTCCGGTTCGGGTCGCCGACCCAAGGCATCTGGGCACCCGAGTGCGGGTACCGCCCGGGACTCGAGGATCTCTACCGAAGAGCAGGCGTCGGCCATTTCCTGATGGACGGCCCCACGATGCTGCACGTGGGACGACCCACCCACAGCGCGTGGACGGTCGGCGATTCCGACGTCATCGCATTCGGACGCGACCTCGACGTGACCTACCGGGTGTGGTCGCCTCGCAAGGGCTACCCGGGTCATCACGAGTACCGCGACTTCCATGTCGTGGACGCCGACGGGTTCCGCACCCGCCGGGTCACCTCCGGTCATGTCCACGGCACGGACAAGGCGCCGTATGACGAGGCTCTGGCTGCCGCCGCCGTCGTCCGCGATGCCGAGGACTTCGTCTCGGTGGTTCGCGAGCGCCTCGTGGAGTTGTCCGCGCATCGGCGGGATCCCCTGGTGGTGGCCGCCTACGACACCGAACTCTTCGGGCACTGGTGGCACGAGGGGCCAGCCTGGCTGGAGCAGGTGCTGACCCTGCTGCCCGAGGCGGGTATCGAGGTGACGACTCTGGCCGGGGCGCGTCCCGCGGTGGCGGGCCGGATCGAACCGGAAGCCGGCTCGTGGGGAAGCGGCAAGGACTTCCGGGTGTGGGCGGGCTCCCAGGTGGCCCCCATGGTCGATGACAACGAGGACCTCGTGCGCCGATGGCTGAAGCTCGCCGATCCGTCGACCCGCGATCCGCGGCAGGTGGACCTCGCGACCCAGGCCCTGCTGGCGCTGTCCAGCGACTGGGCGTTCATGGTGAGCAAGGACAGCGCGGCTGACTACGCCCGTGAGCGGCACGCCGGGCACCACCGCGCCTTCGAAAGGATCGCCCACGCGATCGAGACCGGTCGTCCCTTCGCTGCGATGGCCGAACGACCGTTCCCGTACATCGAACCGCGGCTGCTCTAGTGCACGTGCTGCACCTGACGTGGGAGTACCCGCCCCTTGTCTACGGCGGGATCGGCCGCCATGTCCCAGCCCTGGCCGCAGCCCAGGCCGCACATGGGGATCGGGTCACAGTGGTCACGCAGCGACCGCCCGGGGCACCCGCCCACGAGGTGGATTCCGGCGTCACCGTGATTCGTGTGGATCCCGACGGGCCCTTCCCCTACCGCCTGCCATCACTGCTCAGCTGGGTCGGCGACCTCGACACCCGGATCGGGCGGGCCGGTTGCGCAGTGCAGGGCGTGGACATCGTCCACGCACACGACTGGGTCGTCGGGCGGGCCGGGGCCGCCACCGCATCGCACCACGGCGTACCGCTGGTCGCGACAATCCATGCCACGGAGGCCGGGCGCCATTCCGGGTGGCTTCCCGACACTGTGTCGCGGTCGGTCCATCTGGTCGAGCAGTGGCTCGCCGACGACGCCGATGCGGTGATCGTCTGCTCGGCCGCGATGGCCGACGAGGTCGCCCGGGCCCATGGGATCCCAACATCAGCGATCGCGGTGATCCCGAACGGTATCGATCCCGAGGCGGGACCGACCGCGGGCCCCATCGCTGCCGCACTGCGGGCGGGCGACCCCCGAATCACCTTCGTCGGACGGCTGGAGTGGGAGAAGGGCGTGTTCACCGCAGTGGCCGCGATGCCCGCAGTCCTCGCCCGTCATCCGCAGGCCCGGTTGCGCATGGTCGGTACCGGGGGGCAGCGGGACGCTCTGCGGGATGCGGTCGGCGATGCCGGCCTGGAGGCCAGCGTGGACCTTCTCGGCCATGTGGACGAGCAGACCCTCGCGGATGTGTACGCGAGTTCGGACCTGGTGGTCGTGCCGAGTTCCTACGAACCCTTCGGCATCGTCGCCCTGGAGGCGGCGCGGGCCGGGGTGCCACTCGTGGTCGGCGACACCGGCGGCCTGGCGGAGTTCGTGACGCCCAGCCGTGGACGCCGCTGCCGGCCCAACGACCCGGACGATCTGGCCGCCCAGGTCCTCGCCGCGCTCGCCGATCCGGCCGACACGTGCCGCCGGCGGGACGCCGCGACCTCAGCCCTGGCCGAGTACACGTGGGAGCGGATCGCAGCGCGCACTCAGCAGGTCTACGCGCGAACCCGCCGGGGGGCCCGTCCACCACGCAGGCTTGCGGCCCCGCCGAACCCCGTGCTGTGAACCGGCGAGCGCTCAGGCGGTGCGGTAGTCGCGCGCCCGCGCAGAACTCGCGTACGAGCCGAGGTCGATCAGGAACGCCAGAACGATGAAGAACCACGTGAAGCCGGTGACATCACCGAGCCACCAGTAGAACAGCACGTAGGCCAGGGTCGTGTAGGGCAGGAACAGCAGGCCGAGCAGCGGGATGATCCAGTTGTTGTCGAAAGCCCGCTCGACGGTGTCGCCGAACAGCCACAGCAATGCGATCGCGATGCGGGGGAAGAAGGCGCCGAGCGCCACGACGAAACAACCACACATGCTGCCTCCCGGCCTATTGGGCGCCTAGTTCGCCCATCATGTCAACCACGGCACGATAATCCGTGATCGCGTCCTCAAGCGTGTCGGCGATGCAGGTGACCCCCACCTTGCCGTACTCCGACAGCGCGCCGAGCATGTGGAACACACAGCCGCGCTCGGTCACGGGGTCGAAGATCAGCCGCCGGTTGATGGCGGCGTCGAGCAGTTCGGAGACCATGATTCCCCGGTACTCGTCGGCGCGGAGGTTGTCGGTGGCGTAGTAGCACTTCTCCATGCCGTTGCCCGAACGGAACACCCCCGTGACCGGGTCGTAATGGCCCTCGGTGATCACAGCCATGGTGAGCATGGGGTGCGTGGTCCCGCCCTTGCGCAGGTTGATCTCGATGGCGCACAACCGGTCACCAGCCTCGACGAAGTCGACGGCGAAACGGCCCCTCGCACCGCGCGCCTGCAGCACCTCGCCGACGCGCATCATGTCGTCCTGCACCCGGCGGCGGTAGCGTTCGGCCGCGGGGAACGTCGAACCCTCGAACACCTGCCCGTCCGCGCCGCCGAGCAACTGGTCGTGGGTGGACAGCGCGCGCAAGGTCCCCATAGGCCCGATGTACCCCTGTCCCGAAGGGGACGCGGTGACACCGTCGACGAACTCCTCCACGATGCCGCCCATGTGCGCGAAGCGGGAACTGAAGCTCTCGTAGGTCTCGGCCGGCGCCTGGAACTTCAGGTGCTGCGGCAGGGCGGCACGGATGGCTGCCTCGTCCTCACCGTGCTCATAGCGGTAGAGGGCATTGCCCTCCCCCGAGAACCCCTCCTCGAGTTTCACGACCCCGGTGTGCACCGCGGGGTGGTCCCGCTTCAGTGCGGCGAGAGCATCGACCACCTCGTCCATCGACCGCAGGCGTTCGAAACCGGCCGGGAGGTCGATCCCCGCCTCCCGGAAGGTCTCACGGCTGCCGGACTTCGACCCCAGGTGGTCGAGATCCGGCGGATTGCCCAGCAGCGGGATCCCGAGTTCGACCGCGAGTTTGCGCTCGATGTCGGTGGTGTTCATGCAGACGATCGCGCCCGCCTTGGACCTCGCCAGCTCATCGTGGATGCGCCGTAGGCACCCAGGGCGTTCCAGCAACTTCTCGGTCAATGGCCGCGGCGACAGATCGTCGCAACTCACCATCGTCAGCCGGGGCCGCGAGTGCGACATGGGAACACCGGGGATGAGGCTCAGGTAGTACTCGACGATCTCCTCGGAGATGGTCGCGCTGGAGCAGAAGACCACGTGGATCTGCGGGGTGTGCAGTTGCAGCAGCATCGCGAGCATGCGCTCCTCGTAGTGCTCCACACCCACGACATTGCGCAGCAACTCCTGGTTGAACGTCATGCTGGGCACCACCACGAGGCAGTGGGGGGCGGTCTGGTCGGCCACGAAGCTGCGCGCCATGTCCGGCAGCGCGGCCTCGAGCGCCTCGAATTCGGAGTGCCCGGTCATGGCGATCAGGGTATCCGTAAAGCCGCGCCGCGCAGAACCCTTCGCAGCACGCGGCGCGATGTGCGCGGGATCAGGCGCCCTGGCTGTGTTCCTCGGCAGCGACCCGGGTCTTGCGGGCGATGTCGGCGAGGGCCTCCCGACGCGCTGCCGCGGCGTCGTAGACCGCCTGTCTGTCCTTCAGGATGCGCCCCGGGACACCCCCGACGACCGACTTGGGCGCGATCACGCCACGCACCACGGAGTTGGCCGCCAGCACACAGCCGGGCCCGACCATCGTGCCCCGCGTCACAGTGACCTTGGTCCCCAACCAGCAGTCCGGACCGATCCGCACCGGGCTCTTCACGATCCCCTGATCCTTGATGGGCAGGTTGACGTCCTCGAAGACGTGGTCGAAGTCGCAGACGTACACCCAGTCGGCCACGATGCAAGAGCCACCGATCTCGATGTCGAGGTACGTGTTGATGGTGTTGTCACGGCCGAACACCGTCTTGTCGCCCACGCGCAACGTCCCCTCGTGCACACGCAGCCGGTTCTCCTCGCCGATGTGCACCCACCGGCCGAGGATCAGTTGGCCGTACCCCTTGCGCGCGTACAGTTCCGCGCGCCGGCCGATGAACACGAAACCCTCGGTGATGATGTGCGGGTTGCGTACCTTGAGCCAGAAGAAGCGCCAGTACCGCACGAGGTACCAGGGTGTCCAGGCCCGGTTCCTGACCACCCACCGCAGCGAGGCCCAGGTGAGGAACCGGGCGTTGCGCGGGTCGCGGCTCACGCCCTGATTCCGGTCACGCTCACGTTGTAGAAGTACTGCGCCGGCACCACCTTGTTCATGACCTTGGCGTCGAGCGCGGACAGGGCGATCCAGGTGCCATAGGCGAAGTAGGCCCACTTGAAGCCCAGCGACCCCGGTTTCACCGCAGCCTCCACCGTGCGTACGGGCCACCCGAACCACGAGGCGGTGAGCTCCTCGGTGACCGTCGACACCTCGATCGCACCGACCTTCTCGCACAGTTGCCGCAGTTGCTTCGGGTCGAAGGTGTGGATGTCCACCACCGCTTCGAGGGCCGCCGCCCGTGACGACTCGTCGAGCTCGGCGTCCGTGCGCGCGTACTTGTCGCGCAGACCCGGCAGGTGGGTGATGCGCCTTGCGGCACCCCAGGTCAGCTGCGACAGTTTGCGCGCGATGAAGTCACCCTTCGCCGTCGGCTCCCCGGCAAACACGAAGCGCCCGCCCGGCTTGAGCACGCGCAGGACCTCGCGCATCGCCTGCTCGAGGTCCGGGATGTGGTGCAGGACCGCGTGGCCGATGACCAGGTCGAACGACTCGTCGGGGTACGGCAGCGTCTCCGCGTCCGCCACCCGGCCTTCGAGGTCGAACCCGAGATGGGCGCCGTTGCGCTTGGCGACCTCCACCATGCCCGGCGACAGATCCGTCACGTGGCCTTCGTCGAGTACACCGCCGAGCTTCAGGTTCAGCAGGAAGAACCCGGTTCCGCAGCCGAGTTCGAGGGCGCTGCCGTAGGGCCAGTCACCCTCACCGGCCACAGCCCGGAAGCGGTCCGTGGCGTAGGTGATGCAGCGGTCGTCGAAGGAGATCGACCACTTGTCGTCGTAGGTGTCCGCCTCCCAGTCGTGGTAGAGGAGGTTGGCCAACTTGGGGTCGTCCCAGGCCTGCTGGATCTGCTCAGCCGTCGGTGGGGTCATGCCTCATCGTCCTTCGAATGTCGCCTGGCCGGGGCCGGATTCCAGGAAGGTGCCCATACCGATCGTGCGGTCCTGCGTGGCGAACAACCCGGCGAACTGCTGCCGTTCGAACTCCAGGCCGCTGCGCAGGTCCACCTCGAGGCCACGGTCCACGGCGGTCTTCGCCGCCCGCAGGGCCAGCGCGGGTCCTCCGACATAACGGCGGGCCCAGGCGATCGCTTCATCACGCACGGAATCGACCGGCACGACTGCGTCCACCAGTCCGATCCGCAGCGCCTCGTCAGCCTTCACGTGGCGGCCAGAGAAGATCATCTCCTTGGCCTTGGCCGGACCGATCAGCCGCGGCAGCCGCTGAGTCCCGCCCGCGCCGGGGATGATGCCGAGTTGGATCTCGGGCAATCCGAGTTTGGCGTTGTCGGCGCAGACCCGGAAGTCACAGCACAGCGCGAGTTCGAGGCCTCCCCCCAGGGCATAGCCGGTGATCGCCGCGATGGTGGGCTTACCGATCTCGGTCACCGCACTGAATGCGGCCTGCAGGGCCGTGGACCGTTCGACCATGGTCCGGTGATCCCAGTCCGCCATCTCCTTGACGTCGGCCCCGGCGGCGAACACCTTCGGACCGCCGTAGATCACCACGGCCGCCACATCGCGCAACTGATCCACCTCGCGGGCCGCAGCAGCGATCTGCGACTGCACCGCGACGGACAGCGCATTCATGGGCGGACGCTGCAGTGTGATCAACGCCACACCCTCGGTCGCCTCGACAGTCACCAGCGGCGTGCTGCCCGCACCTGCTTCGTCCACAATCGGCCTCCTTCGCCTACCACGGCAGGCTAACCTCAGGGGGTGGACCTCCCCGTCGAGAGGTCCGTCGACTGGAGGAACATGCGCACGCCTGAGGGTCTGCCGCCGATGGGCCTTCGACCGGATGCGGACAACCCCGGCCGGGCCACGGTCAACTACTTCGCACCAGCCGCCGAACGTGTGGTGATCGAATTCCTCGAATCCGGCACGCAGATCGATCTGACGCCTGGACCGTATGGCCACTGGACCGGAGAATTCGACGAACCGTCCGCAGGCACGACCTACGGATTCCGCGTGAGCGGCCCGTGGGAGCCGCAATACGGACTGCGCCTCAACCCGGCCAAACTCCTGCTGGACCCCTACGCCTTGGCCATGACGGGCGAGCTGATCGTCAACGATGCGATCCACTCGTACCAGATGCAGGATCCCGATCTGATCGACGATGCGGACTCCGCGCCGTTCGTTCCGCACAGCGTCTACGTGCGCCCCCTGGAACCGACGCCGAACCAACCGCCGCGCATCCCGTGGGACCGCACAGTCATCTATGAAACCCACGTCAAGGGCTTCACCAAGTTGCACCCGGAGATCCCCGAGGAACTGCGCGGCACCTACGCGGGCCTGGCACAACAACCCGTGATCGACTACCTCGTGAGCCTCGGCGTCACCAGCATCGAGCTGCTCCCGGTCCAGCACTTCGTGCCCGAACCGATGCTGCTCGGGCGCGGGCTCACGAACTATTGGGGCTACAACCCCGTCGGCTACTTCGCCCCCCACTCCACCTACGCGGCACATGGTCAGCGCGGGGAGCAGATCGCGGAGTTCCGGGACATGGTCGACGCGCTGCACGCGGCCGGCCTCGAAGTCATCATCGACGTGGTCTACAACCACACTGCCGAAGGCGACCACCTCGGTCCGACGCTGGCGTGGAAGGGCTCCGCGAATGCGGACACGTACTGGATGCTCGACGGGGGCATGTACGACAACCCCACCGGGTGCGGCAACGCGATCAGGGCCGAGTCCCCCCGCATGGTCGAGTTGATCCTGTCCTCGCTGCGGTACTGGGTCACCGATCTGCACGTGGACGGTTTCCGCTTCGACCTCGCGTCGACACTGGCCCGCACCTCGGCGATGGTCACCACCTGGGCGCCGGTCCTGTCGGCGATGGCTGCGGACCCCGTGCTCTCCCAGGTCAAGCTCATCGCTGAGCCGTGGGACATCGGAATCGGCGGCTACCAGGCCGGTAACTTCCCGGGGCCATGGGCCGAGTGGAACGACGTGTTCCGCGGGACGGTCCGTGACACGTGGCGTTCCGTCGGTTCGCTGTCCGAACTCGGTGCACGTCTGACGGGCTCGGCCGACCGGTTCGCGCACAACGGCCGCCGGCCGTACCACTCCATCAACTTCATCACCGCCCACGACGGCTTCACGCTGGCCGACCTCGTCGCCTACAACGACAAACACAATGAGGCCAACGGCGAGAACAACAACGACGGCAGCAACGACAACCGCAGTTGGAACGGCGGCGCCGAAGGCCCGACCGACGACCCCGAGGTGCTCAAGAACCGGCGTGCACGGCAGCGCTCGCTGCTGGCAACGCTGCTGCTGTCGGCAGGGACGCCGATGATCCTCTCCGGAGATGAATCCGGACGCACCCAGCAGGGGAACAACAACGTGTACTGCCAGGACAACGAACTGTCCTGGACCGACTGGTCGGCCATGGACCAGGACCTCATCGAGTGGACGAAACTCCTGCTGCAGATCCGGGACCGCTACTCGGTCCTGCGGCCCGAGGTCCATCCCTCCCCCGAGGACCTGCACTGGTTCAACGAGGACGGAACCGTGCTCACCTCCGAACAGTGGAACGACCCCGACGTTCGGGTGGTGCAGGCGATGTTCAAAGGTGATCCCTCGGTGCTGCTGTGCCTCAACACCGGTCCGGAGGCCGTTGAGATGAACTTCCCCATGCCGGCTCGGGTGGTGCTGGCCAGCGAGGACGTCACTCTCACCGGAGTCGACCCGTCCGCCGGCGTCAAGGTGCCGTGCTACTCGATAGTCGTGGCCGAGGTCCTGCCCGACGAGTGAGCCGCGCGCACTACGCACTCGATGTGTGAGGTCCGCCCGACCTGAAGCGCGATTGCTCTCGGTGACTGGATTCCGGCACCGACGCGCTCACCGTGCAGGCGCACCCGGCCCTCCCTCACACTCCAGGCATGCGTGCATGGCGCGTGATTCCCGCGATCGCGGCCTCTGCGCTGGTGGCATCCGGCGTCGTGGCGCCGGCACACGCCGCCCAGAAACGGGGCGACCTCGACACGTCGTGGGGCAACGGGGGTGTAGCAAGCACCTCATTCCCCGCCGCCGACTTCGCCTCGACGCGCGACAGCATCGTGCAGGCGGACGGCAAGGTTATCGTTGTCGGGACTGTCGGCGACAACGACTTCAGCACGTTCTCCATCGCGCGTTTCACCGCCACGGGCCAGCTCGACGCCAGTTTCTCCGGAGACGGAATGGTCCAAGTGGGGTTCGGTCAGGAACACGCGGCTGCGCGCAGCGTGGCCATCGACTCCCAGGGCAGGATCCTGGTCACCGGGGTCAGCTCGCCATCGTCAGGTTTCGACGCGGCGAACACCAAGTTGGCACTCGTGCGGTTGCTGCCCAACGGCACCCCCGATCCGGGGTTCGGTCCCACCGCCAACGGCAGGGTCACCACCGCATTCGGCGGCAACCTCACCGACGGCCGCGGCGTGGCGATCGCGTCCGGCGACCGGCCCGTCTGCGTGGGTAACGAACTCGAGGCCGGACAGACAAAGATGGTGATCTACCGGTACACGGCCGCGGGCAGCCTCGACAACTCATTCAACTTCGACGGCCGGGTCACGCTGATCAGTGGATCCCACACGTACGGGCGGTCGGTGGTCCTCGCCGGCGACGTGCTGTACGCCACGGGATACCGCGACACCGATGTGGTGGATCAGCCGGTGATCGCCAGAGTCCTCGCCACAGGCATACCTGATCCCACGTTCGGCCTCGGCGGGCTCGTGCGTTTGGCAGTCCAGGGCGCCTCGAACTACGGGCTGACGATCGCCGTGACCCCAACCGCACCGGCGCACATCACGGTCGGGATCGACGGCTACACCGACGGTGTGCTGTTGCCGCTGCTGGCCAGGACGAGCATGACCGGAGCCCTCGACACCGGCTATGGCGTGGCGGGGGTGTTCACGGGCAGAAGCGGCTTGACGTTCCGAGACGCGGCGGTGGCCAACGACGGCTCAGCCGTCATGTTGAGCCTGACCGAACCCGACGCCGCCGTCGTGAGCGCCATCCGCCCCGACGGGACGGTGGACACGTCCTTCGCAGGCGGCGGAGGAGGGACGACTCCAGTCCCGGAAACGGTGTTCCACGGGCGGTCGTTGTCAGTGGCTGCGGATGGCGGGATCTTCGTCGGCGGCAACATGGTCTCCTTCACGCAGATGGGGATCGTCAAACTCCACGGCACCGCTATTCCGGACCCCACACCGACACCGCCGCCGGCGCAACCGACCATCACGGGATTGACGGTCAAGAAGGCCTCCGTCGACGTATCCATCGCCGCCCAGGCCGAGGGGTTGACCTACACCGCCCGGAAGATGAAGCCCAACGGCACTGCCGGAAGAGTGACCGCTTACGGGGATCTACCCCCGGGGACCCGAACACTGAGTCTGCGCACAGCCGGCGCGATGCACGGCGTCCACTTGACCGTGACCGCCAACGGACCCGGCGGGGCCTCATCGACCACCGTTGTGTGGGGGCGCGGGACTACAGGGCGCATCGGCGCCTGCAAACCTGTACGCGTGACCGGCGTCGACTTCGGCGCCAAGACCCGCGTGCACTTCGCCAAGCGGAAGAACTCCTGCGCCCGCCTCGTCGTGGGTGATCGCTCACGGGCGGTTCGCAAAGCGAAGACCTCGGTGTTGCTGCCGGCGGACACCGGCCGGTTCGTGTTCCGGGCCGGGAGGGCACGGACTCTCGTGGTCCTGCGCTGAGTGCGCTGCTGACGCGGCGCGCCATCGGCGGCGCACAACGACTACCGTCGAACTCGTGCGTGACAACACCACCCAGGAAGGCTCCGGGGCTCCGTCCGCCGCAGCCGTCGACTACTGGAACACCCTGCCCTCCAACAACCTCGTGCCTCCTGAGACCCTGACCGGTCGCTTCCCGGTCATGGATGTCTGGCCCCGCGTCGAAGGGGGTCGGCGCCCCGTCAAGGCAGCGGTCGGGGAACTGGTGATGGTCAACTGTGTGGCGTTCCGAGAGGGCCACGACTCCCTCGGCGTGGACCTGGTGGCGACCGACCCCCAGGGCCGGACCGTGCGGACCCCCATGACCCCCCGGGACAACGGCACCGACATGTGGGACGGCAACTTCCGGCCGAACACCGAAGGCCACTGGTCCTACACGATCGTCGCCTACAGCGACATCCTCGGAACGTGGCGGCACCGGGCCGAGGTGAAGATCCCCGCAGGCGTTGACGTCGAACTCGAACTCGAGGAGGGCGCCCGCGTCCTCTCCCGCGCCGACGTCCCCGACCAGACCCTGATCAGCAAGGCCATCGCCGGTCTGCGCGATATCTCCAAGACCCCGGAAGAACGACTGGCGGCGGGCTTGGACGAGGCGCTGTGGCGGATGCTGCGGGACCATCCGATCCGGGACCTGGAGTCGCCGTGCGGCCCCTGGCCCGTCTACGCCGATCGCCGACGCGCGCTGTTCGGCTCCTGGTACGAACTCTTCCCCCGCAGCGAGGGTGCCGAACTGGACCCACCCCGCAGTGGCACGTTCGCCGATGCGCAGAAGCGGCTTCCCGCGATCGCCGCGATGGGTTTCGACGTCGTGTACCTCCCGCCGATCCACCCAGTCGGCACTGTGAACCGCAAGGGGCCCAACAACACCCTGACCCCCGGTCCGGACGATCCCGGATCCCCGTGGGCCATCGGCTCGTCGGCCGGTGGCCACGACGCGGTCCATCCGGATCTGGGCACGATCGATGACTTCGACGCCTTCGTCGCGCGCACCAAGGATCTGGGGATGGAGGTCGCGCTGGACTTCGCGCTGCAGGCCGCCCCCGACCACCCGTGGGCCACAGCCGGCAAGCCGTGGTTCACGGTCCGCGCGGACGGCACAATCGCCTACGCCGAGAACCCACCCAAGAAGTACCAGGACATCTATCCGCTGTGGTTCGACGGAGATCCGGAAGGTCTGACCGACGAGGTCCTACGCATCCTGCGCTACTGGATGGACCACGGCGTGCGGATCTTCCGCGTGGACAACCCCCACACCAAACCGGTCAGGTTCTGGGACCACGTGATCAACGAGATCAAACGCACCGACCCTGACGTGCTGTTCCTCGCAGAGGCCTTCACCCGACCGCCCATGATGCGGGCGTTGGCTGAGGTGGGCTTCGACCAGTCGTACACCTATTTCACCTGGCGCAATGAGAAGTGGGAACTCGAGGAGTACCTTCGCCAGCTCAGCGGCCCGGCGTCGGCCTACATGCGACCGAACTTCTTCGTGAACACCCCCGACATCCTGCACGCCTACCTGCAGTACGGAGGTCCGGCCGCGTTCGCGATCCGGGCGACCCTGGCCGCGACCATGTCCCCGACCTGGGGTGTGTACAGCGGTTACGAGTTGTTCGAGCACGTCGCGGTGCGCCCGGGCAGCGAGGAGTACCTCGACTCCGAGAAGTTCCAGTACCGGCCGCGCAAGTGGCAGGAGGCCGAGAAGCGCGGACGGACGCTGGCCCCGTACATCACCCAGCTCAACGAGATCCGCCGCAAGCACCGCGCGCTGCAGCAACTGCGGCACATCGTCTTCCACCAGATCGACAGCGACCGCATGATCGCCTTCAGCAAGCGCGACGGCGACGACACCCTGCTCGTGGTGGTGACCCTCGATCCGTTCGGGCCCCGGGAAGCGACGCTGCACGTCGACATGCCCGCACTCGGTCTCGACTGGCACGACCGCTACGTGGCGCAGGACCTCATCACCGGCCAGAGCTTCTCGTGGTCGTCGACGAACTTCGTGCGGCTCGATCCCCACCTGTCCTGCGCCCACATCATGTCTATCCGACCGGGAGTGATCTGAATGATCAAGGTTGACACCGCCGCACTGGCCGCGCTGGTCGACGGTACCCACAGCCAGCCCCACCAGGTGCTCGGGGCGCACGCGGACAGCGACGGCGTCACCATCCGCGTTCTACGGCCCGACGCCACTGAGGTGGACGTCGTCGTGGGCGAGGACCGTTTCCCAATGCAGCACGAGTACTCAGGGGTGTGGGTGACAGAACTGCCCACGACCGAGGTCCCGGACTACCGTCTGGCGGTGGCCTACGGCGGTGACAAGTTACCGGCCGACGACCCCTACCGATTCCTGCCCACGCTCGGCGAGATCGACCAGCATCTGATCTCCGAAGGCCGTCACGAGCAGTTGTGGGAGGTGCTCGGTGCGCACGCGCACATCTACGAGACCCCCAACGGTCCAGTGCAGGGTGTGGCCTTCGCCGTATGGGCGCCCAACGCCCAGGGCGTTCGTGTGGTGGGCGACTTCAACTACTGGAACGGCACATCCACCCCGATGCGCGCACTCGGCTCGAGCGGCGTGTGGGAGGTGTTCGTCCCCGAGATCGGACCGGGCACCCGGTACAAGTACGAGATCATCGGCCGCGACGGCGTGCGTCGCCTGAAGGCGGATCCGATGGCCCAGGCCACCGAGGTACCTCCGGCTACGGCCTCCGTGGTCTTCTCCTCGGACTACCGCTGGGCTGACGCCGACTGGATGACGCAGCGGGCCGAACGTCCGGCACACGCCTCGCCGATGAGCATCTACGAGGTCCACCTCGGCTCGTGGCGACAGGGCCTGTCGTACCAGCAGCTCGCCGAGGAGCTCACCAACTACGTGGTCGCGCACGGCTTCACCCACGTCGAGTTCCTGCCGGTCATGGAACACCCCTTCGGCGGGTCATGGGGCTACCAGGTGAGCGCCTACTACGCGCCCACAGCACGGTTCGGCAACCCGGACGACTTCCGCCATCTGGTGGACCGACTGCACCAAGCGGGCATCGGCGTGATCGTGGACTGGGTGCCGGCGCACTTCCCCAAGGACGAGTTCGCCCTCGCCCGTTTCGACGGCACCCCCTTGTACGAGCACGCCGATCCGCGGCGGGGAGAACACCCCGACTGGGGCACGTATGTCTTCGACTTCGGCCGCCCCGAGGTCCGCAACTTCCTCGTCGCCAACGCCGTCTACTGGTGCGAGGAGTTCCACATCGACGGCCTGCGCGTGGATGCCGTCGCCTCGATGCTGTACCTCGACTACTCGCGCAACGAGGGCGAATGGTCCCCCAACGCCTACGGTGGCCGCGAGAACCTCGATGCCGTGCAGTTCCTGCAGGAGATGAACGCCACCGTCTACAAGCGCGAGCCGGGCGCGTTCACCGTCGCTGAGGAATCGACGGCCTGGCCCGGAGTCACCCGGGCCACCCACCTCGGCGGCCTCGGATTCGGGCTGAAGTGGAACATGGGCTGGATGCACGACTCGCTGGACTACGTGTCCAGGGAGCCGATCCACCGGCAGTGGCACCACAACGAGATGACGTTCGCGTTGGTCTACGCCTGGAGTGAGAACTACGTCCTGCCGATCTCCCACGACGAGGTGGTGCACGGCAAAGGATCCCTGTTGTCGAAGATGCCGGGCGACCACTGGCAGAAGCGCGCCAACCTGCGAGCGTTCCTGGCGTACATGTGGGCCCACCCCGGCAAGCAGCTGCTGTTCATGGGGCAGGAGTTCGGACAGGAATCCGAATGGTCGGAGAGCCGCAGCCTGGACTGGTGGCTCATGGATCAACCCGACCACGAGGCGCTGAGCCGGCTGGTCTGCGACCTCAACGCCGAGTACCGCGCAAACCCTGCGCTGTGGAGCCTCGACGTGGACCCGGGCGGTTTCGAATGGATCGACGCCAACGACGCCGGCGGCAACACCTTCTCGTGGCTACGACGCAGCGACAACGGTGACCTGCTCGTCTGTGTGGTCAACTTCAGCGCCGTCCCGCACTTCGACTACCGGATCGGCCTACCCGAAGGGGGTCGCTGGCGCGAGGTCCTCAACACGGATGCACACGAGTACGGCGGCAGCGGAGTGGGCAACTTCGGCGGCGTCGATGCGGACGACTGGGAATGGCATGGACGCCCGTTCAGCGCTTCGATCTCGGTGCCGCCGCTCGGTGCCGTTTGGCTGACGCCGAACTGACCGCGCCTCGGCGTCGTCGGCCCCCTGGTCTGCGACGTTGTTGACGTTCCCCGCCGCGGTTTGCGACGTTGTTGACATTCTCACGGCCGATTCGTGACAACAACGTCGCAACCGAGGGTGAGCGGCGACAACAACGTCGCAACCGATCACGCTCGCTGAACGATTCCTCGATGTCACTGCCACTGTGAGTACATGGCGGTGGTCATTTCCAGCGGGTCGAGACCCCGCACCGACTCCGCCACGCCCGCTCCCTCCGGCGATCCGGTGTAGAGCAGTTCCCCGCGCGAGACGTATCTGAACCACTGGGCTGCGAAGGCGGCGGCACCTGCCTTGTTCACCCCGAACGCGTCCGGCACTGCATGCCACATGACCGCACGCCGAGCCACCCGACGGGAGATCACGTAGCGAGGGAAGTCCACAGGACTGAGGATCTGCTCGACGGCCGCGGCGAACATCGTCGACTGCTCCGCACTCACCTCGTGCAGGCGCACGGACCACTGCCCGGTCTCATCCGGATCGACCCGGACCTGCTCGGCGAGCCCTTCGGAGATGCTGTCCGCGACCGCCCGGCCGAAGGCCATGAGCATGCCGTCGTCGCCGAGCCGGGCAGCGATGCGCGACGCGCGCACGCGACCCACGGTCGCCTCGGCCAGCCAACCGAGACCGGCTCCGGCCACCACCAGCGCCGCGGTCCCGGCCGTCGGCGCACCGGCCACTGCAGCCGCGGTACCGCCACCCACCGCACCCACGACGCCCGCGACCCACGGCCACCCTCCCGGGGTCCGCACCGCCACCTCCGGCACACCGATCGCCCGCGCCGTGCGTACCCTGACCGCCACCTCGACCGTGTCGCGGTAGGGGGTTCCGATCTGCCAGTTGCGACGGCTGTCCTCGAGCCTGCCGGCGGCAGCGAGTCCATCGGCGTTGATCGCGTCCCGGATCTCGGCCGGCGGCGGCCCGAAAGGTGTGCAGCGGTCGTCGAGGTGCTCGACCCCGGCGATGATCCGCCCCTCGTCGTCGGGGGCGAGGTAGCCACGGTGTTTGTTGACCAGTCGCCGGTAATCGAGGTCCCCGCGCGGGTGGGTGTCATCGACGGCGGCCACGGACCAGATATGTGCGAGTTTGTCCGGTCGCTGCGGATCACGGCGGATCGCTCTTCCCCTGATCTGTACGACCGCCGTCGACGTCGTCGCCGCGGTGAGGTCGATGACCACGTTCGCCGCCGGTGCATCCCAACCCTCGCCGAGCAGTCCCCGGGTTCCGACCAGGACGTCGATTCGGCCGCTCTGGAAGGCGTCGGTCAGGTAAGGGACCCATTCCCTGGGCCCGGAGAAACCTTCCATGCGGCATAGACCGTCATCGCGGGTCACCACGGTGGTGTGCCCGGTGGTCAGATCGGCAAGAACCTCCCCGGTGCCACCGACCGAAGAACCCGTCATCAGGACGACCCGCAGCCCGGGGTTCGCTCGCTGCACCTCCGTGAGCGCCTCCCATGCCGACCCGGCGTGGCGTGCCAGCACGGTACGCAGATCCGCCGACGGGGTCGCGCCGACGTTCTCGAAGTCGGTCAGAACGATCGCCCGCAGGTCCTCCCCGCGCACCAGGTACTCCTGGGAGATCAGAAATCCCGCAGCCACCGACTTGGCCGCGCTGCGGGCGAGCACCCGATCCACCGGCGACTGGCCACGACGGGCGCCATTGCGCGTCAGCGTCCAGCCGACCGATGACATACCCGCCCGCAGCTGCTCCCATGCCGGGGACGGCGGGTCGGTGAGCAGCGCGCTGCGGCCGTAGTCGGCGAGGATCGCCGCCCAGTCCTGAGCATCCATGGGTTGCCTGTGCTCATCGCGCACCCGGGCGCCCTCCGGCAGGTCCACCAGACCGTTGTGCGACCCGCGGACCAACGCCCGCGCGAGTTCCGGGCGGGTGCGCTCGATGTGGCTCCAGGACACGCCCTCGTGCCGGACCCACGTCACGTCCAAGTACTCGAGCAGGCCCGGCTGTGCGAATCCATCGGCCGTGACCGAGGCGATCAACTCGCGCCAGTGCAGAGCCGATTGCGCCAGGTACTCCTGCTCACCGGGAGTCGGGGCGACGAACCAGGCGAACTCCCGGTAGGGCGCCAACACCGCATCGCGCACCAGCGCCGGAGTACTCACCGCGTAGAGGACCGGGCCGAACAAGCCATCGACGAGGTCGGCCTCCGCCGGCGACAACGAGTCGCGCGGTGTCGCCGTCAGCGCGACCACCACCGGTCCGTCCGCGCGCCCCGAGTGCGCCTCGTCGAGGACCTCGGACAGCAACTGACCCCAGGTCGCGGCCAAGTGGTGCGCCTCGTCCAACACGAGTGTGAACGGCTCGGCGCCGTGCAGCGCGTCGATGATCTCCCTGGCGTTCGGATGCAGCCGCGCGATCGGTGAGGCCTCGGAGTCCACCTCATCGTCGAATGTGGCCAGCGCCTGATAGGTGAGCACCGTGACGTCGGCGGACAAGGACCGGTCGTCGCCGACCGTCACACCGCCGGCGGAGGTCCACAGTCGCAGCCACTGGTCCTGGATGGCCGTGTTGGGCACCAGGACGAGGGCTTTGCGGCGCAGGCGTTGCGCCAGGACCGCACCCAGCAGCGTCTTGCCGGCCCCCGGCGGGAGCACGAAGTGGAAGCGACCGGCGTCGGGCTGGGCGTCGAAGACCTCGACACAGGCCGCTTGGTGGGCGCGCAGCGGCGGGAAGCGCGCAGTTGCGAGTCGGACATCGTCCACGGGGATCAAGCGTGGCACAAGTCCGCGCTACGCGTAGAGTCGCTGATGTGACAGTGCCTGCTCGAACCCGCGCTGCTGCCCGGTTGGGTCTGTTGACCTCCTCCCTGTCCCGACGCATGGGCCGGGGCGAAGGGATGGTCATCGGCGGCCGGGTGATCCTGCGACTGGCCCCGGACGCGATCAGCGACCTCGCCCGCGGGCGGGTGGCCGCCCTCGTCAGCGCCACGAACGGCAAGACCTCCACGACCCGCTTGCTCGCCACCGCCGTCGAGCAGGCCGGACCGGTCATCAGCCAGCACACCGGCGCGAACATGACGTCCGGGGTCGCGGTCACGCTGGCCAGTGGCGACCCGGACGCAACAGCCGTCCTGGAGGTGGACGAGGCCTACCTTCCGGCGATCTTCGCTGCGACACAGCCCCGCGTCGTCCTGCTGGGCAATCTGAGCAGGGACCAACTCGACCGCATGAACGAAGTGGCCATGGTCGCCCGGCGGTGGCGCGACATGCTCGGGGACGCTGCGCAGACCACTGTGGTGGCCAATGCCGACGATCCATCCATCGTCTGGGCCGCCCGCCACGCCCCGCACGTGATCTGGGTGGCCGCGGGTCAGGTCTGGACGGCTGACTCGGCCGTCTGTCTCGACTGCGGCGCGCTGCTGCGGCGCGACGGACGGTCCTGGGGCTGCCCCAACTGCGGTTTCGCACGCCCGGAACCGGAGTGGACACTCGAGTGGTCCGAGGACCACGGCATCGTGCACGGTCCGGATGGCCAGCGCCACGAACTCCACCTGCAACTGCCCGGCCGGTTCAACGCCGCCAACGGCGCCCTGGCGCTGGTCGCCACCGCGGCGCTCGGACTCGACCCGGCGGAGTCGGCCCGGCGGATGGCCACTGTCGAGTCCGTGTCCGGTCGGTACGCGGTCATCACTGTCGGGGAACTGACCATCCGTCTACTGCTGGCGAAGAACCCTGCGGGCTGGTCCGAACTCGTGGACGTGATGCCTCCCGCCCCCACTCCCGTGATCGTCACCATCAACAGCAACGCCGCCGACGGCCGCGACCCTTCCTGGCTGTGGGACGTGCCCTTCGAACGCCTGCGCGGACGCACCGTCGTGGCCACCGGTGATCGCCGCCGGGACCTCGCAGTCCGTCTGCTGCACGCCGGAGTGGACCACGTGGTCATCGAGGACCCGTACGCGCCCGGCGCACCCCTGCCGGCGGGCATGCGAGAACTCGACGTCGTCGACTGTGCGGCGACCTACACGGCCTTCCACCACCTGCGCACCTCCGGGGAACAGTCATGAGCATCAGCCTGGTGTCGATCTACCCCACGCTCCTGGGTACCTACGGGGACGGCGGCAACGTGATGGCGTTGCAGCACAGGGCCCGGTTGCACGGCCTCGATCTGGAGGTCGTGCAGGTGGATCCCGGGGACCCGGTCCCCGAGTCCGCCGACCTCTACGTGCTCGGTGGCGGTGAGGACAGCGCCCAGACGGCTGCGGCAACCGCACTTCGCACCGATGGGGCACTCAAGCGCGCCGCGGACAACGGCGCGGCGGTTCTCGCGATCTGTGCGGGCTACCAGTTGCTCGGCGAGTACTTCCCGGACGCCACCAGCACCCCGACACCCGGGCTCGGGATCCTCGACGTGCGCACCGATCGCCTGCCGAAGCGCGCGGTCGGAGAACTCGCGGCGACCGCGAAGGCCCCTCTGGATCAGATCCTCACCGGTTACGAGAACCATGCCGGGGCCACACACCTCGGTGCCGACGCGACGCCGCTGGGCGCCGTGCGCAGCGGCGTCGGCAACGGGGACGGCTCAGAGGGCGCCACCAGCGGGCACGTCATCGGGACCTACCTGCACGGGCCGTGCCTGGCCCGCAACCCGCAGATCGCTGATCTCCTGCTCGGCTGGGCGACCGGGACCGAACTCCCCTTCATCGAGGAGCCGGAAGTGACGCAGTTGCGCGAAGAGCGCCTGCGCACAGTCCTCGGCTGATCAGAACAGGGCGTTGGCCAACTTGGTGCGCGCTGCGATCACTGCCGGATCCCCGTCCCCGACGAGGGCGAAGAGGTCCAGAACTGCGTCCCGTGCAGCAGCCTTCTCATCGCCGCTCGTGGCGCGCACCACTGCCAACAGCCGGTCGAACGCCGCCTCCGGCGAACCGCCGGCCACCTCGAGGTCAGCGGCCACCTTGGCCTTCGCCAGGTCGAGGGGGTCGGCATCCGCCTGCGCTATCGCGGCCGCGGGATCGACCCCTTCGGTGCGCCTGACCAGAGACACCTGGGCGATGGCCGCCTCCGCCTGCTCGGCGTCGACCTCCTTGAGCTGCTCATACAGCGAGATCGCCTCATCCCAGTCACCGGCCTCCACCGCATCTGCGGCACGGTCCCACCGACTGTCCTCCTCCTGCGCCACAGCGGGTTCGGCGTCCGGAGGCGCTGCCACGGAGCCGGCGATGCCGGCTTCCCCGGCCACACGCAGCAACTCCTCGATGTACTGCCGGACCTGCGGCTCCGGCAGGGCACCCTGGAACAACGGCAGTACCTGACCGCCGATGACGGCGACGACCGTGGGGATGGACTGGACCCGGAAGGCCGCCGCGATCTGCTGTTCAGCATCCACGTCCACCTTCGCGAGGATCCAGCGACCGCCGTACTCGACGGCCAACTTCTCCAGCACCGGGCTCAGTTGCTTGCACGGGCCGCACCAGGAGGCCCATAGATCCACCACCACGGGCACCATCTGGGACATCCCGATGACGTCGGCCTCGAAACTGGCCTCTGTGACGTCGATGATCACCGTGGAGGCTGTGGGGTCGTCCTTGCGCGCGGCGGCCTGTTCCTGGGCCTGCCGGGCGGCCGCCACCGCTGCGAGATCGACCGCTCCGCGCAGGAGATTGGGGTTCGGCTGTGTCGTCATGCCGCCATTCTCACGCATGCCGCGGTGGCGAGCCTCACACGGCTGCACGGACCCTGGCCCGTGGACCCAGCATCCTCCGTTCGGACGACGCGCGGGCGCCACGAATAGCTACGGTGTCTATTGACCCGGGAGCGACACTGTAGAAAGATCAACTCCTGGGGGTGGACAAGGCCCCCAAAGCGATCAACAAGGGTAGGATTCACGCCAATGGGTGAAAACGCCGCCAGGCCCGGCAGGCCTCGCGACCCGCAGGCGGACGCGGCGATCCTGCGTGCAGCCAGGGACCTGATGTCAGAGGGGGGCCTCGCGAACCTCACCGTCGAAGGCACTGCACAACGGGCCGGGGTGGCGAAGACCACCGTGTACCGGCGCTACCCGACCAAACTTGCGCTCGCCGTCGCGGCTGTGGCAGCGCTGATCTCGCCGGAGGAGCCGCGCAGCACCACGCTCGAAGGCGCCATGAACACCGGCCTGGCGGCCTTCAGCGCGGATTTCGCGGGCGGCAACGGCCAGAGCGCTTTCCTGTCGGTCGCGGCCGCGGCCTCAGGCGACGGCGACGCCCACGAGATGTTCACTGCACAAGTGCTCGAACCGATCGAGGATAAATTCCGTCGGAGTTTGGAACTGACCGGGGCGAGCCCGCCGTCATCGTCCTTCGCCTTCGACGTGCTGCTCGGCACGATGATCCAGCGTCTGGTGATCCGGCAGTTGCCGCTCGACGACGACTTCGAGAGCCGGTTCCTGGCGCTCACACGCTACGTGACGGAATCCGAGGACTGATCCGTCGACCGAACCGTCAGATCCGGGCCGGTTCGGTGTACTCGCCCCACTCCTGACGCAGCACGTCGCACATCTCCCCCAGGGTCGCTTCCCGGCGCGACGCGTCGAGCATGGCAGGGATGAGGTTCTCGTCGGTGCGGGCACCGGCTCGCAGTGCGGCAAGACTGTGCGCGACTGCCTGCTCGTCGCGCTGTTGCTTTCGCTGCCCCAGCAACGCCACCTGATCGCGCTCCACTTCGTGGGAGATACGCAGGATCTCCAGAGGTGCCTCGATCGTGTCCGTGTGGACGGTGACCCCGACCTGCTGCTTGTCGCCCTTCTCCAGCGCCCGCTGGTAAGCGAAGGCCGCGTCCGCGATCTCGCTGGTGAACCACCCGTCCTCGATGCCGCGCAACAGACCGGACAGGATCGTGCCGTCACCCCCCATCTGCTCGATGTGGGCGAAGATCGCCTCCGCCTCCTGCTCCAAGCGATCGGTGAGCGCTTCGACGTACCAGGATCCGCCGAGAGGGTCGGCGACGTTGACCACACCGGTCTCCTCCCCGATGACTTGCTGGGTGCGCAACGCGATCTCCGCGGCCTTCTCGCTCGGAAGGGCGAGGACCTCGTCGAGGGCGTTGGTGTGCAGCGAGTTCGTGCCCCCCAGGACGGCCGCCAGGGCCTCGATCGCCGTTCGCACCACGTTGTTGTCGGGCTGTTGGGCCGTCAAGGAGACACCCGCGGTCTGCGTGTGGAACCGCAGCCACTGCGCGCGTTCGGTCGTGGCGCCGTACCGGTCGCGCAACCAGCGCGCCCAGATCCGCCGGGCCGCCCGGAACTTGGCGATCTCCTCGAAGAAGTCGATGTGCGCGTCGAAGAAGAAGCTCAGACCCGGCGCGAAGCGGTCCACGTCCAGGCCCCTGGACAGCCCGAGTTCCACGTAGCCGAATCCGTCGGCGAGTGTGAAAGCCAATTCCTGCGCGGCCGTCGAGCCCGCCTCGCGGATGTGGTAGCCCGAGACACTCAGGGGCTTGTACCGGGGCATCTCAGCGTCGGTGTAGGCCATCAGATCCCCGATCAGGCGCAGATGCGGCTCTGGCGGGAAGATCCACTCCTTCTGGGCGATGTACTCCTTGAAGATGTCGGTCTGTAGCGTGCCGTCGAGCTGACCCGGCGCGAAGCCCTGCCGCTCGGCTGCCACGACATACATGCAGAAGATCGGCACGGCAGGCCCCGAGATGGTCATCGAGGTGGTGGTGTCACCCAGCGGGATCCCGTCGAAAAGCACGTCCATGTCCGCCGCCGAGTCGATGGCGACGCCACAATGACCGACCTCGCCGAGCGCCCGGGGGTCGTCGGAGTCCCGACCCATCAGGGTCGGCATGTCGAAGGCCACGCTCAGGCCGCCGCCACCGGCCGCCAAGAGCATCTTGTAGCGCTCGTTGGTCTGCTTCGCGTTCCCGAACCCTGCGAACTGCCGGATCGTCCAGGGCCGGCCCCGGTATCCGGTGGGGTAGAGACCCCGCGTGAACGGGTACTCACCGGGCCACCCGATCCGCTCGAAACCGGGCGTCGGCGCGCTCGGGGCATACAGCGGATCCACCTCCATGCCGCTGAGTGTGGTGAAGTCGGCGTCCCGCGTCCCCGCCTGCTCGTACCGCTCCTGCCAGCGCTTGCGACCCTCGGCGATCTGCTCGGCATCCATGGTTGGAGTCTATGCGCGCGCACCGAAACCACCACCAGATCATCCCGAGGACCGTGTAACCATAGGACGGATGCGATGGATGACCGCCATCCTTGTGGCGATGCTGATGGCTGTGGGCGTGCTGCCCGCGGTGGCCGACAACGGCGAGCCCGCTCCCGATCCCTCGGCGAGCCCATCGATCGATCCGCCCGTGCCCACTGTGTACCCCGTCTTCAACTATCCGCAGGTGGGCCTGCCCGACCCGACGATCAACAACGAACTGGTGCGTCTGCTGGACCAGGTGCCTGCCGGTGCCCAGGTCGATGCGGCCTTCTTCGTGATCCAACCGAATTACCCGGTCGTGGATGCGCTGCTGAACGCCCACGGCCGCGGCGCCGCCGTACGTGTGGTCCTCGACAGCGGCGACGGCCAGGCCGCATCCACCAACCAGGCCATGGACGAGACCTTCGAACGCCTGGCGCTGGCTCTGGGCAGGGACCCCGCTGGGACGTCCTTCGCCGTCCAGTGCCCACGCGCATGCATCTCCAAGGAACCCGACAGCATCAACCACAACAAGTTCGTTGCGATGTCACAGTCCGGAAGCATGAGCGACGTTGTCTTCCAGTCCACGGCGAACATCCGCAGCGACGGCTCCGGGGATGCTGCCTGGAACGCCGCCACCGTCACGTCGGCCAACCCGGACCTCTACGCGAGTTACACCGGGTACCTGCGCGATCTGTCCGTGCAGTTGACCGTCCCGGACAACGACTACAACGCCTACCGGCCACCCACCCGCTACGGGTTCTCCACCCCTTACTACTTCCCACGCACGGACGGCACCGACTCGGTGTCAGCCACCTTGATGTCCGTCGACTGCTCGCTGGCGCCCACCCGTGTGGATGTCATGGCCTCGTTCTTCACCCGGCCCAAGGTCCGCAACCGCCTCAACGACATGGCCGCGGCCGGCTGCGGGGTCCGGGTCATCGCGCGGACCGACACCATCACGCGGGAGTTCTGCGATTCCCTGCAGGCCCCGATCGACGTGAAGATCGCTGACAAGCCCTCCGCCTCCAAGGTCGGCATCCACGGCAAGTACCTGACGATCAGTGGCGGCTTCGAGGGCTCGGCGGATGCCCGAGTGGTGTGGATGGGCAGCCACAACCTCACCCGTAACGCTCTGGTCCGCAACGATGAGACGTTCCTGCTCGCGGACAATGCCGGTCTGCACGCAGCGTTCACGGGGAACTTCGACGTGATCTGGAACAACCCGAGCCTGACCTCCGGATGCGGTCGCGCGGGTGGTGTGAGCGAGGAGGAGATCGAGGAGGAGGCCAACACCGAAGTCACCCCCCTGATCAAGGAGAAGCAGAGCGTCAAGCGCAAGCTGCCTGCGTCCTTGAAGAAGCGCACCGCGCTGAAGTCCACGCAGACACGGGAGGGCCAACGGCTCAGCTCCGTGGCCACATGCCGTGTGAAGGGCACGAACCAGAAGCTGAAGAAGCGGCCGCTCTGCCAGGTCAAGAAGCCCAAGAAGGACCCGACCGTCGTGCTGAGCCCCAAGAAGAAGCAGAAGCTCAAGGTGCGCATCCTCCAGAAGGCCGATGGCAGCGCCACGCTCTTGCCGTTCAGCCGGGACAAGAACTACACCTACCGGAAGCGCTGACGAGGCGTGCGAGACTGAGCCGATGGGACGCCTGTACCGACTGATGGCCACCGCTGTGGCCGTTGTACTCCTCGCGGGTGTCCCCGCCGCCGCGGATCCACCTCCGGTCGACCCTCCGCCCGACCCTGAACCGACCAGCGAACCCACCGATCCGCCCATCCCAGCCACAGGTCGCGAGGTGCTGTTCAACTACCCCGTACCCGGCACCCCTGATCTGACGATCACCGACCGTCTGGTGAGCCTCATCGACGGCACTGCCTCCGGCGAGTCGATCGTGGCCTCCTACTTCGTGATCCAGCCGAACCACCCGGTCATCGACGCGCTGCTGCGCGCCTACAGCCGAGGCGTGCAGGTCAGGGTGGTGCTCGACAGCGGCGATGGACAGAAGGCGAAGAAGAACGCCGCCGTGGACGCCTCCTACGCGCGACTGGCGGAAACACTGGGGACCTCCGGGGAGTCGTTCGCCAGGCAATGTGTCCGCTCCTGCATCACCGACGAACCCGAGAGCATCAACCACAACAAGTTCGCCGCGTTCTCGAGCACCGGCGGGGCGCAGTATGTGACGTTCCAGGGCACCGGAAACCTGCGTGCCGACGGCAGCGGGGACAGCGCCTACAACGCCGCGGTCGTCCTGCGCGGTGACGAGACCACCTACCGCCAGTACGTCGGCTACTTCGAGGATCTGTACACAGAGCGACGCGTGACCAAGGACAACTACGACGGCTACCGGCGGCCGATCACCGCCGGTCCGGTCACGGCGCACTTCTTCCCCCGCACGGACAAGACCGACACCCTCGCCGCCTACCTGCGCACCACCAACTGCGCGGCTGAGCCCACCACGGTGCGAGTCATGGCCCCCTTCTTCTCGCGCAAGAAGGTCCGCAACACGCTGCGGGACATGGCCTACGCGGGCTGCAACGTCCAGGTCCTCGCAAGGCAGGACACCATGACCCGGGACTTCTGTGACCGCCTCGACCCTCGCAAGGTCGTGGTGAAGATCGCGCCGGCACCCACCAAGGACCGGGTGACGATCCACGCGAAGTACGTCCTTGTCGACGGCTCGTACGGCGGCGGCGTGGGTCAGCGCATCACCTGGGTCGGTAGCCACAACTTCACCGACAACGCCCTCGAGCGCAACGACGAGACGTTCATGCAGATCACCGACCCCGCGGTCTCGTCAGCGTTCTCCGGCAACTGGGACCGACTCTGGAACGATCCCGCCATGAGTTCCGGGTGCGGTCGGGCCGGGGCCAAGGACAACGCATCGGTCGAGAAGAGCGGTGACACCGAGGTCACGAAGATCGCCCGCCGATCGCAGACCGTGAAGCGCGCTCTGCCCCGCAGACTGCGCGAGCGGCAGGCCCTGCGCCCCGTGAAGACCGCCCAGGGTCGCACGCTGCGCACCTCCGCCTACTGCAAACCGACGGGATCCAAGGGCAAGGTCCGCAAACAGTCGCGCTGCCGGGTAGTGAAGCGCAACGGCGTGCCGACGCTGCTTCTCGATTCCAAACGCCCGTTGCGGGTCAAGCTCGTCCAACGCGCGCGGGGCACCAAGCGCCTGCTCCCCTACCAGCGCACCGCGGGCTACCGCTACCTTCCGAAACGCTCAACGGCGATCCGCCTGTGAGAGGGCCGGGGCGTCCGTGTCGAACAGCCGCGCCTCGGTGTCGGTCAGCCGCATGGCGACCGGAAGACCCGGCCGGTGCCCGGTCTTGATCAGGTAACGGCCCCTCCCGGGGTGGCGGGCACCGGGACGCCACGAATCCGCAGACGCCCACGCCGCCACCAGAGACTTCTCCTGCTCCGACAGCGGAACGACCCGGCCCACCACATCGAGTTCCCGGCGAGGCAGTCCGGACAGGACGACGATCGCGCTGCGCTCGACGAAGCCCATCGCCTTCGCCACATCCTGCGGTCCGGGCAGCGCTTCGAGATCTCGCAGTGAATGGGTGATCATGAGGCTGCCGACGCCACGCGACCGGTTGAGGCGTGTGAGAGCGTCCACATGGTCGATCAGCCCGGGGGCGCCAGTGAGAACCCGCCACAACTCGTCCATGACCAATAGCCATCGCGATCCGGACTCCCCAGCCGCCGCTTGCACAGCCGCCTGCCCCCAGGACCACGTGCACAGCATCGCCGCGGAGAGCAAGAGGTCGTCATCCACGGCCGACAGATCCACTGCGATGGCTGGCGCCCGCGGATCGAAGACACGTGTGCTGGACCCGTCGAAGACGCCCTGCAGGGTGCCGCCGCAGAGCAGCCCGAGGGTCCATCGGAGGTGCTTGCTCATCGCGTCATAGTCCGCGAGGGTGCGCACCTGCGCCGCGGTGATGAGCTCCGCCGACGGTTCCTGCAGCGTGTGCAGGATCTGAGGCACGAGGACCTGCCCACCCCGGCGAACGACCTCGTCCACTGCCGCCGAAAGCAGCACCTGTTCACCATTGCTCAGCGGTCGATCCCGGCGCACCGTGGCACACAGTGCCATGAGGAGGTTGAGCCGCCGCCCCCGCGCGTCCATCCCGGAGGGGTCGCCCGGGGTGTCCAAGGGATTCAGACGGTCCAGACCCCGGCCCACCCGGATCACCTGCCCGCCGAGCCGAGCCACGAGCAGGGCATATTCCCCCTTGACGTCCCCGAGCACCACCGGCTGGACACCCTGTGCGACCATCCCCACGATCTGCCGTTTCGCGAAAGCGGACTTACCCGTGCCGGGCTGGCCGAGGTGGAACATCCCGGTGTTGGTGGTCAGCCCGGCGGTCAGCCACGCGAACGGATCCACCGACACCGCCTCACCCCAATGCAGATGCGAGCCGACCGGCACACCTGCCGCCGGCGCCCCGGCGCCCGCGACGAAGGGGAAGAGCCGCCCCGCGGTGGCCGTACTTGCGGTGAACGTCCGCACTGCTCACCACCGACTCGACGGACGGAATCCCACGCCCAGGGTTGCGGCGAAGACCGCCTCCTGCGCCCCATAGCTGCGACGCAGGCGTAATCGGGACTCCCCCGCCCGGGCCTCGAGGTCGGTGGTGACAGCGTGCAGACTCTGCTCATCGGGCGCCGACACCGTCGCGTACAGCGACACATCCACCACGCCTGCGCCTCGCGCCTGCTCGTGCGCCGTCTGCCGCGCCTTCTGCAGATCCACCTGGTCACGGGCCGTTTGATCGCGTCCGAGCCGACGACGGTACTCACTGCGGAACATGGCTGCTTCTGCCTGCCGATCGACCTCTCTGGCCGCAACATGTGCGGGCACCGGCGTGTACACCAGGCTCACCCGCTTCGGGTAGTCGGTGGGCCCGACAAGGCGGGCCAGTGTCCACGGCGGCATGGCCTCGCCCGGAGGTTCGTGCCACGAGTAACACGCGCTGACCGCACCGTCGTGCCGATACGTCCCCCACGTCTCCTGCACAGCCGTGGGACCCACGTCCGTGGCCGCAGCGACCAGATCCGGAAGCCATGGATCAAAGGCCTGTCGCAGCCACAGCGCCACGTCGCTCGAGCCCATCGCCGGGAGTACGGCGACCCCGCAGCGCGAGAGAGGATCAAGGCCGGACAGGAGGTCGAGCACGCTGGCACACGCCGCCGGCACGTCGGACTTCTGATCCGCGGACACCGTCAGACTCACCACGGTACGAGTCCGGGTGTGCAGTCCGTCGGCTGCCACCGCAGCCATGATGGATCCCGCGACACCACTGGGGACATCCCTGTGTGGCGGCCTCGGCGCCGGTCCGCTGTGGACGGTCACCGCCACACGGCTGACCTCCGACAGGTACCCCAGATGCGAGAGCCAGTCCGACCAGGCCTGCAGCCACGCCTGCGCTTGATCCTCCGCCACAAGTTCCACTCCGAGCGGTTCTACGGGAACCAGAGCTGTGACGCCACTGCCGGGCAACCAGATCAGGCCCACCTCGTTACCGGCCGCGTCGGCGACATCGACGATGTGGAGCGCGGACAACACGCCAGGCAACGGCGCCGCTCGATCGGGATGCCGGATCCCGCCCGCGCGCAGGATCCGGACCCGCCGCTCGAGTAGACCGGCCAATGAGTCGCCACGAACGCGCACCATCACCAGCGAGAACAGTCCGCCCACCGGGACAGCCAGCCACGCGAGTACCTGCGGACGCACCATGGCGAGCGCCAGAGCAGCCAGGACGGCGCCCAATGCCCCCGCCGTCTGGGGTCCGGACAACCCGGCCACGCCGAACCCGCGCCGCTCGCGCCATCCGCCGAACGTGCGCACCTCGCTCATCTGACGGACCCCGAAACGCGCGCCGCGAGCGGCAACATCCCGGCCGCCATGAACGACGTGACGCTCGCGACCATGAGCACGACCACGGGTTCATCAGCCCGCATGGTCACCGCATGGCCGACCCGGTAGACCAGCGCCGCGAGCGGGTCGAAGGCGACGACCGCCACCGCCCACGTTCCCGCGATCCGCAGTGGCCCCCCGCCGAGGACACTTCCGGCCGCCAGGACGGGCATCCCCGCCGCGATCAGCACAGCCAGCACCACCCTGGCAACCAGGACACCGACGAAGGTGAGGCAGCAGGCCAGACCCACGATCGACAGCGACAACGCCACGATCGGATCCGCCTGGGCCGCTGCACGTGCCACGTGATCCCGGAATTCAGTCACTCCGTTACCGCGGCCGACGATCCAACCTCCCATGCGGTCCCCGAGGGCCCATGCACTCGCGAGCAGCAACCACGCGGCGGAAACCGCCAGCACAGTGCGCGAAACCCCCAGCACCAGAGCCGCGAGATCGGTCCCTCGGCGTCGCACGACCAGCGTGACCCCGGCCCCGACGATCCCCAGCGCAAGAGCCGCCGCGGTCGACCAACGCGTGATGGGCCGTACTGCCGAGAGCACCTGACCGATCACACTCACCCCGGGCTCGTCGCCGCCCGACCACCAGGACCACGACCAGGCGAACAGCGCCACGTATGTCTGCGCGAAATCCTGCGCTGCCTGCTCCATCACATGAAGACATTCACGAGCGGGACGGCGAGCACCACAGTGGAAAGCCCGGCCACGACCCACGGAACCGCCAACGCGCCATCGGCGGCTGTCCGCGAGCGGTGCCGCCTGCCCACACTCATCATCACGCCGGCAGCCACCAGGCCTACGGCGCCCGCGGCGAAAGCCACCCACTTGGCCAACCCCATGATCTTCGACCACTGCGCAGTCACCTCTGCAGGTGCGGCCGGCGACGGATTGGTCAGATCGGCCGGCACGGACATCAGCAACTCCCGCCACATCCTCAAACCCCTTTCGACTGCTTCCACGCTGCCACCGCGCGACACCGACCGGCGACCAGCGTTGTGGAGATGTGGACAAGTCGCCGCGGCGATCCCCAGGTCGACCACAGTCGATCCATGAGAAAGCCGAGGACCGCATGAAACTGCTCGCGGCGATCGTCGCCCTGTTCACGTTCGCGGGCACCGGTACGGCCGTTGTCATCGCCGGCGCAGACAGCGCAACCCCTGCGCTATTGCCAACCCTTGCTGCTGACGATGCGCAGGTCGACGCACTGCTACCCAGCGGCTACCGGAACCCCCGGTCGTCAGCGTCTGCGATCCGGTGGGCACTGTCCCAGGTGGGGGTGCATCGCGACAGCGGGTACTGCCTTCGATTCGTCGACCTGGCGTTCGGGCGCACGAGTGGGCCGGCGTCAGCGCACTTGGTGTGGACGCAGTCCCCTGCGCATCTGCACCACACAGACACGGTCCCGCCAGCGGGTGCCTTGGTCGTCTGGTCGAGCGCGATCGGTGACGGGCACGGCCATATCGCCGTGTCGCTCGGGGACGGACGCATGGTGTCGACCACTGGCGGACCGGTGTCGGTCCTGCCGATTCGCGGCTTCGCCGACGATGCCTACCTGGGGTGGATGCCCCCGTACTTCTACATGTGAAAACACCCCCGCCGGAGACCGACGAGGGTGGGTGGTGCGCCGCCAGGGACTCGAACCCCGAACCCGCTGGTTAAGAGCCAGCTGCTCTGCCAATTGAGCTAGCGGCGCAACGAGCACGAGCATAGCAAGGCGACTGCCGGCCTAGAGGTACAACCCCGTCTCCTCGACGTCGACATGCTCGGCCGCCACGGCATGGACGTCGCGCTCTCGCAGAAGCACGTAACTGCTGCCCTGGAGCTCGACCATTGAGCGGTCCTCCGGCTCATAAAGCACACGGTCCCCCGTGGTCATGTGACGCACGTTGGGACCCGTCGCGACAACAGTGGCCCAGTAGAGCCGCTTGCCGACCGATGCGGTCGCTGGGATGAGGATGCCGCCGCTGGACTGCCGCTCCCCCTCGGCCTCTTCAGAAACCAGCACGCGATCGTGGAGGAGTTTGATGGGGATCATCAGTCGGTGATCCGCCTCCACGTCTTCCGCAGGACGATCACTCCCACGACCACACCGACGGTGATGGCGACGTGATCGATGCGCACGGCGCCGTACTCGTCGACGTAGAAGTCCTTCACCTTCTGCGTCTGCCGATGGAGGATGTTCTTCGGCTGGGTCGCCACCTTGAGTTCGTTGAGGGTGTCGGCGAGGCGCGCACGGGTCGCGTCCATGTCCGATTCGATCTCGGCCACGGAGCGCTGGACGGGCTGCGGCTCACCCTTGACGACCTCGGGCGACTGCTTCTTCTCGACTTCGGCGGCTACCGAAGGCACCACAGCATCGGACGCATCAGACATGGCCCCACTCTATCCATCCGTGGCGTCCAGAATGACCCCGTAGGGCAACTCCAGACGAAAGCGGCTGAGCAGTTCGGAATCCGCCAGGAGTTCGCGGGTGGAACCGTCGTACTGCACGCGGCCGTCGGCCAGAACGATGCTGCGCGGACACAGTTGGAGCGCGAACAGCAGATCGTGGGTGACCATCAGCATCGTCACATCGAGTCCGCTCAGGACGTCAGCGAGTTCGCGCCGGCTGGCCGGATCGAGGTTGGAGCTCGGTTCATCGAGTACCAGGATGCGCGGGTCCATGCTCAGCACCGTCGCAATCGCGACCCGTCGCCGCTGACCGAACGACAGGTGGTGGGGTGCCCTGTCCACGGCGCTCTGCATCCCCACGGCCGAGAGTGCCCGGTCCACCCTGCCTGCGATGTCGTCGAGTCGGTAGTTCTCGGGGCCGAAGGCCACATCCTGACGCACAGTCGGCATGAACAACTGGTCATCAGGATCCTGGAAGACCAGACCGACCATGCGCCGCGTCTCCCGGACGGTGTCGGTCCCGACGGCCTGCCCGGCCACACGCACCTGCCCCTCCACGGGGCTCAGAACGCCGTTCAGATGCAGCGCGAGCGTCGTCTTGCCGGCACCGTTGGGCCCCAGAAGCGCCACCCGCTCCCCGGCAGCGATACCCAGCGAGACGTCGCGCAAAGCCGGCGTCCCGTCCGGGTAGACGTACACCACATGATCGAGTTCGATCACCATGTGGCGACCCACCCCGCCAGCAGTATCAGGGCGGCGCCCACCGGCAGCATCGCGGCAATCGGCCATGAACGCCGCATGCCGACCTGCGGAGTCGGCAGTCGACCGTCGTAGCCACGGCTCACCAATGCCAGGTGAACCCGCTCGCCTCGCTCGAAGGAGCGCACGAAAAGGGCACCGAGCATGCTGGCCAGCGTAGGCCAGGAGCGTGGCGACGTGGCTCGGAACCCACGCGCCTCCTGGGCGATCCGCATGCGGTGGTACTGGTCGGAGACAACGTCCACGTAACGGATGAAGAAGGTGAAGATCGCGACGATCGGGGTCGGCAGACGTAGCGACTGCAGCCCCGCCACCATGTCCACGGGCAGGGTCGTGGCCGCCAGCAGTGTCGCGGCGAGAACGCCCAGTGAGGCTTTGATCAGGATGTTCCATGCGGCCCACATCCCGGCGATGGAAAGCCCCGCGAAACCTGCAGGATCTGGGCCGACGAACGGCAGGAGCAGCGCGAAGGCCACGAAGGGGATCTCGAGGACCAGACTTCGCGCCATGCGACCGGGCCTGACCCCGGCGGTCAGCAGGAACCCGATCAGCACGACCGCGTAGGCGACGAAAGCGCCGATCCACTCCCGCGGGGTGAGTACCACGATGAAGACGAAGGCCGTGACGGCCACGATCTTCGAGGCCGGGCTCAGACGGTGCGCGATCGATGCGCCGTCAACGTAACCGCGCTGAAGGACGCCTGTGTGGCTCAGGACGGTCGCCGCAGCGCGTAGAACAGGCCGAAGCCGACCGCAGCAGTCACCGCCACCCCGACCAAGCCCGCGGCACCGACACTCAGACGGTCGTTCGTGACACCTGACACCGAGTAGTCGGCGAGGGGGGATGTGGCCGTGGCCGAATCCTCCGCGTTGTCCAGAATCCCGTACTGCTCAGCGACCTTCTCCAAGCCGTCAGGCTGGGACGACGCGTAGAAACTCACCAGCGCTGCAATGACTACGGCGGCGATCCCACCGATGATCAGGAATCGCTTCATACTGCCGCCACCTCCGGACGCGCCACCGGCTTGGCCAGTGGCGTATCTCTGACTCCAAAGACGATGTCAGGTCGGGATGCGAGCACAGCAGCGACGACGAGTCCGGTGATCACACCCTCGCCGATGCCGATCAGCAGGTGAACCCCACCCATCGCGGCCGCCACCGCGGACAGCGAGACCGGCGCAGTCCCCCCGAGCGCGAATTCGACGACGAACGCCATCGCCGACGCGGGGACGGACACGAAGCCGGCTACTCCCGCCACGACGGCCGCGCCCGAACGCGACCTCACGAACCTGATACCCAGCCGGAACACCACCCACCCCACGACTGTCGCCACGATCGCCATGTTGAGCACATTTGCGCCCAGCGCGGTCAGACCACCGTCGGCGAAAAGCAGCGCCTGGACGACCAAGACCACCGTGACCACCAGCATCCCGACCCACGGGCCCACCAGCACTGCCGCCAGAGCACCGCCCAGAAGGTGCCCACTGGTTCCCGAGGCCACCGGGAAGTTGATCATCTGAGCCGCGAAGATGAATACCGCTGTGAGACCCGCTAGCGGCGCCGTGCGGTCATCCAGGTCTGCTCGGGACTTCACGACAGCCAGTGTCAGGATCACGGCTGAGATGACGTACGTGAGGAGACTGACGGGGACATCGAGGAACCCGTCTGGGATATGCATCGCGATGGACTGCCACATGAGTGCCATCCTAGAACCTTATTGCGAACAATTCGCAATAAGGTTCGCTCAGTCTCGTCGGTGATACGCGTGGGGCTGGGTGGTGCGGGTGGTGCCTAGGGGGCTGGTCCAGTGCATGTCGAAGTCGGTGCCGCCGCCGCGGGTTCGGACGGTCCAGGCGGAGTGGGTTTTGACCAGGTGGTGGCGTCGGCACAGCGCGGCGAGGTTGCCCGCTTCGGTTTTGC
>CALFYG010000203.1 GCA_937952095.1 uncultured Micrococcales bacterium
CCGGTCGCCGAGCAGTTGGCCGAGCAGGACGCTGAAGAGGTCGCGATCGCGGCCCGCCGGCTGCCCGAGCAGGAGTTGGTCCGCAGGCAGAAGCTCGACGAGATGCGTGAACGCGGCTTCGATCCGTACGCGGTGGACTTCCAGCGCGACGACATGATCGGGCCGATCCGGGAGCGATTCGCCGATCTCGAACCCGACGCCCGCACCGGCGAGACGGTCCGGATCGCCGGGCGCGTGATGCTCAACCGGATCACCGGCAAACTGGTGTTCGCCCAGGTCAAGGACTGGACCGGTCAGATCCAGGTGATGCTGTCCCTGGCGGAGGTCGGCCAGGAGGTCCTCGACCGGTGGAAGCACGAGGTCGATCTCGGGGATCACGTCGGCGTGGTGGGTCAGGTGATCACCAGCAAGCGTGGCGAACTGTCCGTGTTGGCCACCGAGTTCACCATCACGTCCAAGTGCCTCGTGCCCCTGCCGGACAAGCACGCCGGACTCACCGACCCGGAGGCGAGGACGAGGCAGCGGTACGTGGATCTGATCGTCAACGACTCCTCGCGGGAGATGGTCCAGGTCCGTTCGACGGCGATCCGCGCCCTGCGGGAGAGCCTGTGGAGCCGCGGGTTCCTCGAGGTCGACACGCCGATGCTCCAGACGGTGCACGGAGGCGCGAACGCGCGGCCGTTCATCACCCACATCAACGCCTACGACATGCGCATGTACTTGCGCATCGCCCCGGAGTTGTTCCTCAAGCGGCTGCTCGTCGGAGGTGTGGAGAAGATCTTCGAGGTCAACCGCAACTTCCGCAACGAGGGCGCGGACTCCACGCACAACCCGGAGTTCAGCAGCCTAGAGGTGTACGACGCCTACGGCTCCTACGAGACGATGCGGGTCCTGACCCGCGACATCATCCTCGAGATCGCCACGGCGGTGTACGGCCGTCCGATCGCCCATCGGCCCCTGCCCGACGGTGGGTACGAAGAGGTCGACCTGTCTCCGGAGTGGCCGAGCATGACCGTCCACGAGGCGGTCAGTCACAAGGTCGGCGAGGAGATCACGGTCGACACCCCCGAGGAGCGGTTGCGTGCCATCGCGGCGAAGCGTGAGATTCCGATGGACCCCGCATGGGATGCCCCCGCCTGTGTCCTGGAGCTCTACGAGACGCTGTGTGAGAGCACCACGACCTTCCCGACGTTCTACCTCGACTTCCCGACCGAGGTGTCCCCGCTGACCAGGAAGATGCCGTCCGAACCACGGCTGGCGCAGAAGTGGGACCTCGTCGGGTGGGGAGCGGAACTGGGCACCGCCTACACCGAACTCATCGACCCGCTCGACCAGCGTGATCGGCTGGTGGCGCAGAGCCTGTTGGCCGCAGCCGGCGATCTCGAGGCCATGGAGGTCGATGAGGACTTCCTGCGGGCGCTCGAGTACGGCATGCCTCCGGCCGGTGGTCAGGGTATGGGGGTCGAGCGGGTGATCATGATGCTCACGGGTCAGAACATCCGCGACACCATGCTCTTCCCGTTGGTCAAGCCGGAGTAACCCCCACCACTGTTGATCAAGTGTGGAACCGGGCTTCCGTTATGGAACGTTCACGTATGGACGCTGCCGTGCGGGTACATGTCACGTGACCTGAACCGCCCGTTCATCACACCGCAACAGGAGTCCCCGACGCTGGTCGTGGGCGAAAGGTGACACACCCATGCAGAACCGATTGGCAGCCTTCGCGAGTCTGGCCGGCGAACTCGGCCAGTTGACCATGTCGATGGGCGGGATCATCGTCCGCACGCGGCGACAACGGACCACCTACTACGAGGATCATTTCTGAGTCGTAGCGTGGAACCACGATCCAGTCCCCTGAGGCGGGAGCGTGGGAGGTGCTGATGAAGCGCGCAGCAGTGTTGATCGCGGCCGCCGCGGTCTTGGTGGGGTGTTCGCAGGACAACGCGAGCCCGCAACCGCAGGACAGCCAGACGATCGCTGTGTCACCGGAGCCGACCGAGCCGTCGGTGATCACGTCACCCACAGCGGTCCCGACGACCACTGCCGCTCCGAGTCCGACGGCCACCAAGACCAAGAAGTCGCAGCCCGGCGCGGATGCCTTCTGCACGTATCTGGAGCAGACGCAGGGCGCCCAGCAGCAGATCGAGGATCCGGCCCAGTTCGTCGAACTCGTCGAGGGGGC
>CALFYG010000204.1 GCA_937952095.1 uncultured Micrococcales bacterium
GAAGGGTCAGGAGGACCGCTGGTTGCCGAACACCTGGCGTAAGTCCTGGAAGGTCTCAGGCTGAAGCCAGAACGTGTGGGGCGTCGGAGGGGGGCGCCCCACACGCGTGTGTCTGGTGCTTCTGGTGAGGATGTGACACGTGAGGTGCAACATCTTCACCAAGAGGCGCCTCTACAGCCGCCCGATGATCTCCTCGCCCGATGCGGCGTACTGGGCGGGAAGCTCCGGGACCGACATCTCCGCGCGCACTTCCTCAAGGTCACGGTCCACCAACGACCAGAAGTCCCACGACGGCGACAGCGCATCGATGCTGGTCTGCTGCCCGCGCTGCCAGGCGACCAGGAATTTCGCGGGGTCGAGATTGCCCTTCTGCGCTCCGATCCCGTTCACCTCGCTGCCGACGTGCCACTCGATGATCACCGGGAGGATGTGGGCGCGCATGTTGTCGTGCCGATGCATGCCTCCGGTGAAGGTGCTCACGAGGATCTCACCCTGCAGTGACGTCGAGTAGCCGCTGATCACGTGCAGCGAGTCGTGCGGCACCGCGAAGGCGCCCGTGAACGCGTCGTACTCGCCGGGAAAGCCGAACTTGTGACGCCGGAAGTGGTCGTAGAAATGCCGGCCGAAGGTGTTGGCAGGTTTGGTCTCCAACTCGGCGAACCGCGCTGCGAGCCGCTTGTCCGCATCCGTCTGCTCCTGGTACGGCAGCATCGACGGCACGTGGTCCTGCCCGTCTCCCCACCCCGGGAAGGTCGCGACGTTGCGACGGGTCATGTCGGCCATGGCCCACGCCATGTGACCCCGCGCGATCTGCAGCATGTCGCGTACCCAACCGTCGTGCACGCCGAGGTGGTGGGCGTACTCCACGACCCGGCGCAGACGCTCGTCGTCCAGTCGGCCGTCGGCGAGACTGGCGACGACGAGCAGCGAGGCGACATGCTCGGCCAGGTCATGGTCGGAACCGATGGCCAGTGCCAAGTCCTGTGGCGAGATCGGCGTCAGATCCTGCGGGGCCACCTCGATGGGTGGTGAGAAGAACAGCTGGCTCGCGGCGATCAGCAGGGACTGGCCCAGGCCGGCGCTCTCCGGCGGGTCGACAACAGTGGACGCGGCGCGCAGGCCTGCCAGCGCCTGGTCTTCGGTGGCGGGGACGAACACCTCGTCAGTGTTGCGCCGATGCGCACTGGCGGCAAGCTAGCGCCTGACCAGCCAGGTGGTGGTCTTCGAGTAGGGCTCATACGGGCCGGTGGCCTTCGCCGTCAGCTTCAGTTCGACCCGCAGTCGCTTCGCCTTGCCGGTGGTGATGATGGTGACCTTGCCGGACTTCGTCGTCTTCACCCGCGCGTACTTCTTGGCGCTGCCCTTGGACCACGTGACCTTGGCCCTGAGCTTCTGACCGGCGTTGGTGCGCACAGCGCGCTGGAGCAGGACGGTCTTGCCTTTGGCCTTGATGCGCTTGGGCAGTTTCACCTTGGCGGTCTGCGCGCGGACTGCCGCCACCGCGGGCTTCTCGGTCAGCGCCATCGACCCGGTGAGGTACCACGAGGCGCCCTTGAGCAGGTTGTAGTCCACCGCTGCCAGCCGCAGGCACGTGGCGTTGATCGACGGGATCACCGGATAGGCGCTCGTGCTGACGACGGCGAAGCGGCCGGTGGCGGGGTCGTAGTTCTGCCCGACCGCCTGCTCGCTGCGGAACTCGGTGCCTTCGGACGACAGTTCCACGATCCCGCTGAGTGTGCAGGTTCCCGCGGCGATGCCGTCGGGCACGTCGATCGTCATCTCGTACTGCATGGCCATTCGCAACGTGCCGTTGTCGTCGATCGCGCCGGCGATGTCCTTCGGCGTCCAGGTCAGCGTGCGGTTGTTGTCGAGGTCGAGTGCGGGCCAGGTCTGCTCAGCCGCGGGGAAGGAGATCAGACCGCTGGCACTGGTGCCCGACCAGGAGATCGGGCCTTGCGACGTGACGTACGTGTAGGACGGTGCGTCCTTGCCCACGAGATTCACGAAGCTGCAGTCGGGCAGGTAGGTGTCGGACTGGGTCGCACCTTGTGCGCAGGCGTCCAGGGTGACGCTCGCTGGACCGTCGCCGACGTCTGCGACGGCCGGGGCGGCGAGGCTCAGCGCAACGCCAGTGGCAGCCGTGATGGCGAGGTTGCGCATGGTTGGAGTCTACGGGCGGCCC
>CALFYG010000205.1 GCA_937952095.1 uncultured Micrococcales bacterium
CTTTCCCTACACGACGCTCTTCCGATCTCAGCCCATCCGTCCGATGATCAGGTCGGCCACCAGTCCTGTCCACCCCGTCTGGTGGCTGGCGCCGAGCCCGGCACCGTTGTCGCCGTGGAAGTACTCGTAGAAGTACGGGGCGAAGTTCCAGCGCGGGTCGGTCTGGAACTTCTCGGTGTCTCCGAACACCGGACGGCGTCCGGCGTCGTCGGGCAGGAAGATGCTGATCAGTCGTCGCCGCAACTCCTCGGCGACCTCCCGCATGTTGGCCATCTCGCCGCTGCCGGTCGGGCACTCGACCTGGAACGAGTCGCCGAGGTACATGTAGTAGCGCTCGAGGGCCTCGATGACCAAGTGGTTGATCGGGAACCACACCGGCCCGCGCCAGTTGGAGTTCCCCCCGTACATCGGGGTCGCGGACTCCGCGGGCTCGTAGTCGACCGAGAAGGACTCGCCGTCGATCGCCACGCTGAAGGGCGCCGCCTTGTGGCGCTTGGACAGGCTGCGCAGCCCGTGCGGGGACAGGAACGAGTCCTCGCTGAGGACCTCCAGCATCACCCGGCGCAGGCGCTCGGGGTCGAGCACGGTCAGCAGCAACTTGTGCTGTTCGGGGGAGCGGTAGACGAAGCCCGCGCGCCCGGAATCGATCGTGTCCAGCCCGCGTCGCCGCAGGAAGTCCGCGAACCGCTCGTACAGGCGGGCGTTGCGCTCGAGGGCCTTGTCCGTCTCGATCCAGGCCGCCGCGAGGATCGGGATCAACCCGACGATGGAACGCACGCGCAGGGCTTCCTTCGTGCCGTCCGGGCGCAGCAACTGGTCGTAGAAGAATCCCTCCTGCCAGTCCCACATCCCACTGGCCGCCATCCCGTCGCTGATGGACGCGAAGTGCTCGGCGAACTTCAGAGCCATCGAGTCGTAGACCGGATCGTGTTCGGCGAGACGCAGCGCGATGCGCAACATGCTCAGGCAGTAGAAGGCCATCCACGCCGTGCCGTCGGCCTGCTCGAGGCCGCAGCCCTTCGGCAGTTGCGAGCGGTTGATCGGGCCGACGTTGTCGAGCCCGAGGAAGCCGCCCTGGAAGACGTTGTTGCCCTCGGAGTCCACGCGGTTGACCCACCACGTGAAGTTCATCAGCAACTTCTGGAACACCTCCTGCAGGAAGGCGTAATCCTTGGTGCCGTCGATCTCGAAGACCCGCAGCGCGGCCCAGGCATGGACGGGCGGGTTGATGTCGGCGAAGTTCCACTCGTAGGCGGGCAGCGCGCCGTTGGGGTGCATGTACCACTCCCGGCACATGAGCAGGAGTTGGTACTTCGCGTAGGAGGGGTCGACGTGGGTGAACACCACGGTGTGGAAGGCGAGGTCCCAGGCCGCGAACCAGGGGTACTCCCAGGCGTCCGGCATCGAGATCACGTCGTAGGCGTCGACGTGCTGCCATGTGTGGTTGCGGCGTTCATCCGGTGGAGGGGGCGGCGGTTGATTGGGATCGCCGGACAGCCAGCGCTGGATGTCGTAGCGGTAGAACTGCTTGCTCCAGATCATCCCCGCGAAGGCCGACCGCATCGCGATCAACTCCGGCCCCGGGCAGTTGTCCGGTGCGAGATCGCCGTAGAACTCGTCGGCCTCGGCCTCCCGCGTCGCGAACAGGTCGTCGAAGTCTTCGCCGAGGGCCTCCGCGTTGCGCTTGTTCTCCGGCGATTTCCACAGGCGCAGACGGATCTCCCGGGTCTGGCCCGCAGGCACGGTGAGCCGGTACCACCATGCGCCTTTCGTCCCGCGGTTCTCCGGGTTGATGCTGGGGTCCCCGAGGCGCACGTGGCGGTCGATCCCGTCCTTGGGGTAGGCCGTGATGTTCTCCGCGTTGAACAGCAGTTCCTCGTTGGTCTCGTTGTTGCACAGGACCGGTGTGGGCGCGCTGCCGTCGGGCAGTGGCCCGGGGTCGAGGTGGTAGGTGCCCGAGCGCCAGTGGGTCGCCAGCAGCGCACCGGAGTCCACCCGCATCTCCGGCACCGGGTGACCGCGACCCCAGCCCCAGGTGTTGCGGAACCACATGGTCGGCAGGACGTCGATCGTGGCCTCGTCCGGGCCGGCGTTGGTGACGGTGATCCGGATGCTGATGTCCGTCGGGGTGGCCTTGGCGTAGTCGACATCCACGACCCAGAAGCGGTCCTCGTCGAACACGCCGGTGTCGATGAGTTCGTATTCCGGCTGTGTGCGGTCCCGTTCGGCGTTGGTCTTGATGAGGTCCTCGTACGGGAAGGCGGTCTGCGGGTAGTGGTAGCGCCAGCGCAGCCATGCGTGCGACGGCAACGCGTCCCGGTACCAGTAGTACTCCTTGACGTCCTCGCCGTGGTTTCCCTGCGACCCGTCGAGGCCGAAGAGGCGCTCCTTGATGATCCGGTCCTTGCCGTTCCACAGTGCGATCGCGAAGCACGTGTCCTGCAGCAGATCGGACAGGCCCGCGAGGCCGTCCTCGCTCCACCGGAATGTCCGGGCGTGGGCGTGGTCGAAGGGGAAGTACTTCCACGCATCGCCATCGGCGGAGTAGTCCTCGCGGACCGTGCCCCATGCACGTTCGGACAGGTACGGCCCCCACTGGTACCACGGGCCGGCCTGTTCGGGTCCGCCGGCCATCCCGCCGGCCTGCTTCATGCGCTCGTACTCGCTCACCGTCGCAGGGTAGTCCGGTGGGGCGGCGGATGGCGCGCTCCGCAGAACGGCCTCCGCGGCCCACGCGTTCACCGAGGGCGAAGTCCGGAAGCCCACAAGACGTCTCGTGGTTGTGCAGGTACGAGGCTAGAGTGAGAAGTCTTCAGGTGATGGGAGTCATCGGATGTTTGAGAGGTTCACCGACCGGGCCCGCCGGGTGGTCGTGCTCGCGCAAGAAGAGGCGCGGATGCTCAACCACAACTACATCGGCACGGAGCACATCCTGCTCGGCCTCATCCACGAGGGTGAGGGCGTCGCGGCGAAGGCGCTGGAGAGTCTGAACATCTCGCTGGACGCAGTGCGCCAGCAGGTGGAGGAGATGATCGGTCAGGGGCAGCAGGCCCCCAGCGGCCACATCCCGTTCACCCCCCGGGCCAAGAAGGTCCTCGAACTCTCTCTGCGCGAGGCCCTGCAACTCGGTCACAACTACATCGGCACCGAACACATCCTGCTCGGCCTCATCCGTGAGGGCGAGGGGGTCGCCGCGCAGGTGCTGGTCAAACTCGGCGCCGACCTGAACAAGGTCCGCCAGCAGGTCATCCAGTTGCTGTCCGGATACCAGGGCAAGGAGCCCGCGACCTCCGGCGGCCCGCAGGAGGGCACGCCGTCGAGTTCGCTGGTGCTCGACCAGTTCGGCCGCAACCTGACCCAAGCCGCCCGCGAGGCCAAACTCGACCCGGTCATCGGGCGTGAGAAGGAGATCGAGCGGGTCATGCAGGTGCTGTCTCGGCGCACCAAGAACAACCCGGTGCTGATCGGTGAGCCCGGCGTCGGCAAGACCGCGGTGGTTGAGGGCCTGGCACAGATGATCGTGCGCAACGAGGTCCCCGAGACGCTGAAGGACAAGCAGCTGTACACCCTCGACCTCGGCGCGCTCGTCGCGGGCAGCCGTTACCGCGGTGACTTCGAGGAGCGGCTGAAGAAGGTCCTCAAGGAGATCCGGACCCGCGGCGACATCATCCTGTTCATCGACGAGATGCACACGCTGGTGGGTGCCGGTGCCGCAGAGGGCGCGATCGATGCCGCAAGCATCCTCAAGCCCATGCTTGCCCGTGGCGAGTTGCAGACCATCGGCGCGACGACCCTCGACGAGTACCGCAAATACGTGGAGAAGGACGCCGCGCTGGAGCGCCGCTTCCAGCCGATCCAGGTGAACGAGCCGACGCTGGCCCACACCATCGAGATCCTCAAGGGTCTGCGCGACCGGTACGAGAACCACCACCGGGTCACCATCACCGACAGCGCGCTGGTCGCGTCGGCGACGCTGGCCGACCGGTACATCAACGACCGGTTCCTGCCGGACAAGGCCATCGACCTGATCGACGAGGCGGGTTCGCGCCTGCGCATCCGCCGGATG
>CALFYG010000206.1 GCA_937952095.1 uncultured Micrococcales bacterium
CGTACGTGATGCGCGTAACAGCCTCTTTCACTGGCGTCGGCAATTTTGCAGGCGTAGCCGTCAGCACGCTGGCTTCCTTCGCCTCGGCCTGTTCCAGCCGCTCCTGCCACAACTGCGCAACCTTGACGACGGCATCGTCACCGTAAAACTCGCTGAAGCCGTCGCGCAGTTGCGGATATCGCGTGGTCATCTCGGCCAGCGTCGTGACCCTCATCGGTGAGATCGGCGTCCTTCTGGCCCACCCGACGGATCTCCCCCGCACCGTCCCGCTGCTGGCCGGGGGCCTGGCGCTGGGCATGATGCTCGCCGGGCGGTTCTCACTACGCTTCCTGCGCGAGCGCGTGCGCACGCCCCGCGACGGTGACCGCACCCTGGTCTATGGCGCCGGCGACGGCGGTTCGCAACTGGTGCGGGCGATGGTGGCCAACCGCAACAGCGGCTACTGCCTCGTCGGTCTGCTCGACGATGACCCCCGTAAGCGCCACCTGCGGATCTCCGGTGTCCGGGTCCGCGGCACGATCTGCGACCTCGAGAAACTCGTGGACCTCCTCGACGCCCAGGTCCTGGTCGTGGCCATCGCCAACGTCAACGCGGCCCAACTGCGCGACCTGGACAAGCGTTGCCGCGCCCTGAACGTGCACCTGCGCGTCATCCCCAGTGCGGTGGAGATCGTGAAGGGCACCGTGCACCTGTCGGATGTCTCCGACGTCACCGAGGAGGACCTGCTCGGCCGCCGCCCGGTCCACACCGACGAGCCCGGCATCGCGCAGATGCTCGCCGGCAAGCGAATCCTCATCACTGGCGCCGGCGGCTCGATCGGCTCGGAGCTCGCCCGCCAGGTGCACAGCTACGACCCCGCCTTCCTCGGCCTGCTGGACCGCGACGAGTCTGCTCTGCACGCACTGCACCTGAGCATGTTCGGCAAGGCCCTGCTCGACACCGACGACCTGATCCTCGCAGACATCCGCGACGCCGCCCGGCTGCGCGCCATCATGCAGCAGGTCCGCCCCGACGTGGTCTTCCACGCCGCGGCCCTGAAGCACCTGCCGATGCTGGAGGCGGCCCCGAGCGAGGCGTTCAAGACCAACGTGCTCGGCACCCGCAACGTGCTGCAGGCGGCGTACGAGGCCGGCACACCGGTCTTTGTCAACATCTCCACCGACAAGGCCGCCGACCCGGTCAGCGTGCTCGGCCACTCCAAGCGCACCACCGAACGGCTGACCGCGGGGATCCAGCCCCCCAACGAGGGCCGCTACCTGTCCGTTCGCTTCGGCAATGTCCTGGGGTCGCGGGGCTCGATGCTCACCGCGTTCCGCGCCCAGATCGCCAACGGTGGCCCGGTGACCGTCACCCACCGCGAGGTGACCCGCTACTTCATGACGGTGAAGGAGGCCGTGCACCTGGTCCTGCAGGCCGCAACGATCGGCCGCGGTTCTGAGACCCTCATCCTCGACATGGGTCAACCCGTGCGGATAGACGACGTGGCCAAGCACATGATCGAGAAGTCCGGCCGGGACATCGAGATCGTCTACACCGGCCTGCGCGACGGCGAGAAGCTCCACGAGGTGCTGTCCAGCGAGCAGGAGTCCGGCAGTCGGCCGTTGCACCCGCTCGTCACACACGTCCAGGTCCCCCCGCTGGAGGTCATGGCGCTCGAGGAGGACTGGGCCCACTCCTGCGATGCGAGCCGCGCCGCCATGCAGTTGCTGGCGCTGGCCGGGGCGCACATCCGCGTGCCGGCGGAGTTGGACGCCCACTGACCCTCATCGCCCTCCTGGTGGGTGGGGTAGATTGCGGGGGAACCACCTGAGGGGGAGACTTGACTCTGCACGACTACCTGACGATCCTGCGCCGGTCGTGGCCGGTGATCCTGATCGCCACGATCGTGGGCACGCTGATCGCGCTCGGCCTCTCCCTGGCGATGACCCCGGTCTACCAGGCGACGTCGCAGTTGTTCGTGTCGGTGAAGTCCGCGGGAGCGGCCGGTGACGCCTACACCGGTGGCTTGTTCGTGCAGCAGCGGGTGAAGTCCTACGTCGATGTCGTGGACTCCCCCGCCGTCCTGGAACCGGTCATCGAGGAACTCGGTCTCGACAGCACCTACATCGGCCTTGCCTCGCAGGTCTCGGCCACGACACCCCCGAACACGGTCCTTCTGAACGTCTCGGCCACGGACACCTCCCCTGCACAGGCGGCGAAGATCGCCAACGCCGTGGCCGCCTCCTACGCCAACGAGATTGCACGCCTGGAGGGTGCCAAGACAACGATGGACGGCCTTCCGCGCCTCGGCGGTAACGGGAACCAGACCCCGGTGCAGGCCACCGTCATCAAACCCGCAGAGGTCCCCACCGCAGCTATCTTCCCCCGGACACAACTCAACGTCCTCCTCGGTGCCCTGCTCGGCCTGCTGGTGGGCGTCGGCATCGCGGTCTTGCGCTTCACGTTGGACACGTCGGTCAAGTCCTCGGAGGAACTGGAGCAGTCCGCCGACTCCACTACCCTGGGCGTCGTCACCTTCGACCCCGACGCGAAGACCAACCCACTGGTGACCCTGCGCGGAACCCCCCGCGCCGAGGCCTTCCGGTCCATCCGCACGAACCTGCAGTACGTCGACGTGGACAATCCCCCGCGTACCGTGGTCATCACCTCGTCTCTCCCCGAAGAGGGCAAGTCCACGACGGCCTGCAACCTGGCCATCGCGGTTGCACAGGCCGGCTCGAAGGTGCTCCTGCTCGAGGCGGACCTGCGCCGGCCGAAGGTCGCGGAGTATCTCGGGGTCGATGGGTCCCGCGGTCTGACCGATGTCCTGATCGCGCAGGCCACGCTCGACAACACGATCATCCACTGGCAGCGCGGCCTGCTGGACTTCCTGCCCGCGGGTGCCATCCCGCCGAACCCCAGCGAGCTGCTGGCGTCCCACCAGATGGCCGACCTTCTGGCGGAACTGGCGAAGCGCTACGACCTCGTGATCCTCGACGCTCCCCCGCTGCTGCCGGTCACGGACGCCGCCATCCTTTCCACCGCCGCCGACGGCGCGATCCTCGTGGCGCGGCACGGGACCATCAAGCGCGAACAGGTCGCGGACTCCGCCGACGCTCTGCGCCAGGTGAATGCCCGGATCTTCGGGACCGTGTTGAACTTCGTGCCGATGCGCAAGCGTCGCAAGTACGGCTACGGCTATGAGTACGGGTATGGCTACGGGTACGAACCCAAGGAGTCCGGCAAGGATACCGGCGGGGCCATCGAAGCTCCCACAACCCAGAAGGCCTGAGCGGGCCCCGTGGGAGAAGGCATGACCGTTCGACGCGCGCTTCTGTGGGGGCTGTTGGCCATCGGCCTGGTGCTGTTCGGACTGCTCATCTGGTTTGCGCTCAGTGCCCGCGCCGCGGTGGATGAGATGACCGCTGCCCGCGACAGCCTGGTGGCTGCCAGAGACGCCGTGGGGGACTCCCAGCCCGCCCAGGCGAAGACCTTCGTCACTGCGGCCTCCGAGTCCGCTAAGGCCGCCTCCATCCGCGTAAACGGGCCCCTGTGGGACGTCGCTGCCGCTGTCCCGGGCCTCGGCCAGACCCCACGCGCCGCCCAGGCGATCGCAACGTCGCTGGATCAGGCACTCACCGCACTGCGGCCGCTGACCGACCAGTTGGATGTGCTGGACCCCAGCGCGCTCATCTCCGACAACGGACAGATCGACATCGCGGCGCTGGAGACTGCGATACCGGCAATGAAGCAGGCCCAGCCTGGCCTCGACGCCGCGGTCGCCACCATGGCCGCTGCCCCCACCGGCGGGCTGATGCTCCCCCAGGTGAGCTCCGCAGCGACACAGTTCACCGACCAACTCGACAGCCTTCAGTCCTCCCTGTCCACCGCTGTGCAGTTCGGTGAGATCGCCGGTCCGCTGCTGGGTGCGGATAGCGAGAAGCGCTACTTCGTCGGCATCCTGAACCCCAACGAGGCCCGCGGCACCGGCGGTTTCCTGGGCAACTACGCGATTCTCAGCGCCAAGGACGGGAAGATCAGCGTCGATCAGGTGGGGAGCAACACGGACCTACCGAACCTCGACAAGTTGCCGCCCGGGCTGGGCAAGGACTTCGTCAAACGCTACGGAGACGACCCGATCCTCATTGGCAACATGAACCTGTCCCCTCACTTCCCGAGCACCGCCAAGATCTGGCTTGCCTCGTGGAAGAAGAAGACCGGTGAGCAGTTAGACGGTGCCATCGCTGCGGATGTGGTCGCCCTTGGCGAGGTGGTGCGGGCCTCCGGTCAGCAGATTCCGCTACCGGACGGCGGCTCGATCTCCGGCGACCAACTGGCGCTGTTCGCCATCAAGGGGATCTACGAGAATTTCCCGACGGCTGCCCAGGCTGCAGAGCGCAAGACGTACCAAGAGGCGATCACCTCTTCAGCGGCTTCGATACTGACGCAGGCGCCGAACCCGGAGGCCATGGCGGAGGCCCTGGGCCAGGGTCTGGCTGAAGACCGCATCGTCATCTGGTCCGCTGATCCGAAGGTGGAGCAGCGCCTCACCGAAGCCGGCGTCGGCGGGTCGCTGACCGTCGAGGACGGTCACAACGTGCAGTTCGTCGCACTCAACGGTTCTGGGTCGAAACTGGATGCGTTTCTCCAACGATCACTGAACTACGAGGTCGGCAGGTGTGTGGATGAGGATAGTCAGGTCAAGTCGACGGTCACCATCGACCTCACCAGCGACATCCCGCTTGGCGAACGGCCTCCCGAGTACATGGTCAGCCTGGCGAAAGAAGGACCTACCGGACCCGTCAATGTCGTGCTCGCACAGATGCACCTCCCTAACGGCGCAGAGATCGATGAAGTCCGGCTAGATGGCAAGTCCGTGGGCTACTCACCTTTCGACGAGAGAGGCAGGCCATCGGTTGTGCTCCCGGTGACGCTGCCGCCTCGGGAGACGCAACAACTGACGTTTGAGTTCACGGAGCCTGCTGACGCGGGGCCGGGACAGGTGGCGATTCAGCCACTAGGTAGCGGCCAGGCAACGGAGGTCGTCGAGGCTCCTTGCAGGAGAGGGTGAGTCGCCCAGTTCACTCCGCGAGACCAGAGGTACTTGACAGTCTTGATGGTCTTTCCTACCGCCGTGACCTCACCCAGCGCTTGCCAACGCAGTCGGCCCTGGGGCTCTCGTCCTCGGAAGTCAAGCTTGGATGACGTATGGCCGTTGGGGTCGACGGGATCTTCGGCCACCTCTTGGTCTATCCGAGTTGGCCTCTGGCTTGCACATCAACCGCTGGGGCAGCGTCCACCGTCTGTGGAGGCACGGGACACGAGCAGCAGCGTTGATAGCGCGGCGGAGAAATCAAGGACCGCTACGCCACGAAGGGTTAGAGCAGTGCGATAGGCAAGCTTCGCGACTGAGTGGCCGAGGACACCAGTGGCCAGTGGTAACCTCACTCCATGGTCGACGGGGGGAGTCGCCGCCAGGCTGCATGGCAGGCGCGAGGGTCAACTCGAAACCGTCCCCAACAGCAGGCACGCAACGCGCACAGCATCGGCGTCGACTCTCTGCAGATGACTTGGACGCACGGGACATTCCGGGCCGACGCTTCGGTGGCGGTGTGAACGAAGGCGCGTTGTTCCAGATCCTGGACCCCTTGGACCCGGTCCAATACCGCGATTGGGTGGGGGTTTGGTCGCACACTGCTCACCGCGAGCCCCAATCCCACCCCAGTTATGGCATGGCTCTCAGTCCAGCGTCTGATCGCTTCTTAGGGGCAGTCGCCGTCCTCAGCAACGGATCGGCCATACTTCCCTTCGCCGTCCGAACCGTCCCGATCGGCTCGGCCGCCGTACGAGACGCAATCACTCCATACGGATACGGGGGTGCCTACGTAGATGGATCTGTTGACGCCGAGTGGTTCTGGCACCAGTGGGACCGGTGGGCCCTGACGAGTGACATATGCGGGATAACAATCCGTAGCCACTTGTTCGATGACGAGGTCCTACCCGCGACGGGACAGAAGGTGACTCCCCTCCAGAACATCGTGGTCGACCTTACCCAGGACGAGGAACGCATCTGGGACAACTTCGAAGGCAGGGTCCGGACAGACATCCGGCGAGGACTCAAACTGGGCGTTAGTGTCGCCGCAGACGAGAAATGTGACGGACTGGATGAGTTCCACCGCCTCTACCTCGAAACCATGGCCTCGAAGGGCGCCGATGCCTTCTACATGTTCTCCAAGTCCAGCCTGGAAACCTTAGTCACCTCGATGGGTGGCCGGATTGCGCTCTTCCACGCCTATGTTGATGATCGCCTCGTTGCCTCGGAGATGCAGTTGATGGGCACTAAGAACGCCTACTATTTCCTGTCCGGCTCCACGGATGAAGGGCGTCGGGCGCGGGCCAACCCCGTTATGAAGCACGAGGTGATGCGGTGGTTGAAGTCCAAGGGTCTGAGTCGTTATGTGCTTGGCGGTGGCATGCAGGCGGGTGATTCCCTCTTCCGTTACAAGCGTGCCTACTCGCCACAGGGCGTGGCGAACTTCAACGTCTGCTTCCACGAGTCTCAGCCGGGTGTCGCATCGAATCTCACCAGACAACGCGAGGTCGAGCAGCCAGGCTGGAGACCCGCGCAAGGGTATGTGCCCTCCTATCGCGCGCCCGGCGCTGAGGGGGGAGGAGAGTAGTGTCGGCACACAGGGACCCGCAGTCTCGCCCTGATCCGTCCCAGAAGCGCTTGTCGCACTCACTGAAGCGGGCTATCGACATCTTCGGTGGCGCTGTCCTACTGGCGGTGACATCGCCAGTCATCGCAGCAATCGCCGTGGCCATCCGTGTCTCCGACGGGCCCCCGGTCCTCTTTCGACAACGGCGTCCCGGTAGGGACGAAGTGCTGTTCACCATGTACAAGTTCCGAACGATGAGGAGCCCGCGGCACGGGGAGGATATCTACCGAACGGATGCCGAACGGGTTACCAGAGTGGGCGTGTTCCTCAGGCGCACAAGTCTGGACGAGTTGCCTGAGTTGGTGAATGTGGTCAAAGGCGAGATGAGTCTGGTGGGTCCAAGGCCGCTCCTAGTCGAGTACCTTCCTCACTACTCAGACACCCATAGGGGGAGGCACCTGGTCAGGCCCGGTGTTACTGGCCTCGCACAAGTCAGCGGTCGTCGACACCTCACACTCAGCCAGAGACTGGATCTCGATGTGAAGTACGTCGATGAATGGTCGCCGCTGCTGGATCTCAAGATCCTCCTACGAACGCTGGCCGCGCCATTCACCTCCGGCCCCGACGAGTCGCAGTCGCTCGAAGCCGTCGATGATCTCGGGTTCATGAACGATGGGTGACAGCCAAGACGTCACCAAGGGTGAGATCGGGTCCTTCTTTCCCTACCCGGAGTTGGATCCATCCGACGTTGCGGAGTCGAAGCGAAAGTCCCCAACGTGGCCTCCCCGCAGTTGGTCGCTATTGAACTCAGGAAGGGCAGCGCTGCAACAGGTTCTCGACAGTCATGGAGTTGGACACCCGCAGGGAGTCCTCTGGCTTCCGTCCTACTACTGCTCGGAGGTGACTCGGTACGTCCAACGCAATACGCCCATCAGGGTCTATCCCTGCAACCCCACCGATCAATCCCTGCCATCAGACATCCCGCCGGATGACCTGCTGCTCATCGTGTCCTACTTCGGGGCAGAGCCCCCTGCACACTCATTGGATCCCAGTCAGGTAGTCCTCGACACGACTCACGACCCCCTGGCCCCGTGGATTGACGACTACCGCGCCGGGTGGGTCATCGGCTCCCTGCGGAAGACACTCCCACTCCCCGAGGGCGGATTCGCGCACTCGTCGAGATCCACGTCGCCTTCCCTCGCAGAGCCACGGCCTTCGGATGAATCGCGCCAGGTAGCCCAGCAGGGCGCCGTGGCAATGATCACAAAGGCCAGGTGGCTAGCCGGCGATCCGTCGACTGACAAGGATGAGTGGTACCGCGAACTGCAGCAACATGAAGACGCCTTCGACCGGCTCGACCCAGCCAGTCTCCTGCCTGAGAACGAGCAACTTCTGCGCTCACTCCCGGTGAAGTCCTGGCGCCAGGTCCGACTCTCGAATCTCGCTTTTCTACGTGAGCACCTCCCCCCGCTGCGGTGGGCAGTTCAGCTACCAGCTACCTACGGGCTCGTCCTTGTGTGCATATCTCAGGAGGTAGCAGATACTGTTCGCGGAAAGCTGGTCAGCCAGGGTGTGTACCCTGCCCGCCTTTGGCCCCAGCCGGAAGGTTCACGGGAGCCGGATACAGATCTGGCCAACCGGATCCTGGTCATCCACACCGACCACCGCTACACGCGGACGCAGATAGCTGGAGTAGTTCAACTCTTGAAGATCGTGTGATGACTCACAGCCCGGCGGGGACCACCCCTAACGGCACCGTCGGCCCCAGCCGCACCACCGACATTCTTCGCATTCAGCACCCAGCGACCAGGGTCAAGTCCGGTGGGGTGGTGTACGAACCGTCGGGTTCGTGACCCTCAGATGGGGTGATGTTAGGCGCTGAGCGCGGGGTTTGTCACCTCCTGGGTGTGGGTGTCTGCCGGGTCGGTCGGCAGCAGTGCCAGGCGGCAGCGTTTGAGCACGTCCAGGCCGATGTAGCGGCGCATCTCGGTCCATTCGTCGTGTTGTTCGGCCAGTACCGCGCCGATCAGCCGGATCGCCGATTCGCGGTGCGGGAAGATCCCGACCACGTCGGTGCGCCGGCGGATCTCCCGGTTGAGCCGCTCGTTGGGGTTGTTCGACCAGATCTGGCGCCACACTTCTTTGGGGAACGCGGTGAAGGCGAGGATGTCCGCGCGGGCTTCGTCGAGGTAGTCGGCGATGTCGGGCAGTTGCTCGGCCAGGGTGGTGACCATCAGGCTGAACTGGGCGTGCACCGAGGCGGCGTCGGGCTGGTCGTAGACCGAGTGCAGCAGCGCTTTGACCCACGGCCACGCACTCTTCGGGGTGATCGCGCGCAGGTTGGCGGCGAAATGGGTGCGGCAACGCTGCCAGCCCGCCCCGGGCAGGGTCGCGCCGACCGCCTCGACCAGCCCGGCGTGGGCATCGGAAGTGACCATGCCCACCCCGGACAGCCCGCGGGCGACGAGGTCGCGGAAGAATCCCAGCCAGCCGGCCCCGTCCTCGCTGGTGGACAGCTGCAGACCCAGGATTTCCCGGTATCCGTCGGCGTTGATCCCGGTGGCCACCATCGCGGCGACCTTGATCACCCGCCCGCCCTCACGCACCCGCAAGGTCAACGCGTCAGCGGCCAGGAACGTGTACGGCCCGGCGTCCAGCGGCCGGGTCCGGAACGCCTCCACCTGCTCGTCGAGGTCTTCGGCCATCTGCGAGACAGCCGACTTGGACAACCCGGTGATCCCCAGGGCGGCGACCAGCCGTTCCATCCGGCGGGTGGACACCCCCAGCAGGTAACTGGTGGCCACCGCGGTGACCAGCGCCTGCTCGGAACGCCGACGGCGTTCCAACAACCACTCCGGGAAGTAGGAGCCGCTGCGCAGTCTCGGGATGGCCAGCTCGATGCTGCCAGTGCGGGTGTCCCACCGCCGCTCCCGATACCCATTACGGGAGTTCGTGCGGGCCTCGGAACGCTGGTTGTAGCCGGCCCCGCACGCCGCATCAGCCTCCTCACCCATCAACGCCTCGGCGAACGTCTTGAGCATCTGACGCAGCAGATCAGGGCTTGCCTGGGACAGTTGCTCGTCCAAGAACCCGGACAGGTCAATACTGGGATTAGCGGTCATCGTGATGATTCCTCTCAGAGATCTTTAGTCGGTTCTCTGAGGATCA
>CALFYG010000207.1 GCA_937952095.1 uncultured Micrococcales bacterium
GGCAAGACCACCACTGCGCGCATGATCGCGGCGATCTTCAAAGGCATGGGCCGCAAGGTCGGCATGACATCGACCGACGGCATCACCATCGATCAGCGCTTGATCATCCAGGCCGACGCCTCCGGGCCGAAGAGCGCACGAATGGTGCTGCAGAATCCGCGCGTGGACTTCGCGGTCCTGGAAGTGGCACGCGGTGGCATCCTGCGCGAAGGGCTCGGGTACGACCGCAACGACGTCGCGGTGGTGACGAACGTGGCACCCGACCACCTCGGCCTCGGCGGTATCAACACCCTCGATCAGTTGGCCGACGTGAAGGCTGTGGTGGTGGAGGCCGTTCCGCGTGACGGGTTCGCCGTGCTCAACGCTGACGACCCGCTGGTGGCCCAGATGCGCCGTCGTTGCCGCGGCGAGGTGATCTGGGTGAGTCTGGGCGGACCCGGCTCGCAGGGACGAGAACTGGCAGAGGCCGCCTGCAGACGCGGCGGTACTGCGGTCCTGCTGGACTCTGACGAGCGCGGGGAATACATCTTCCTGCGGCAGGGACGCCGGTCGATGCGACTGACGTACTGTGACCGACTGCCGGCCACCTACGGTGGCAAGGCCAGGTTCAACGTCATGAACGCGATGGCTGCCGCAGGTGCCGCGTTCGCGCAGGGCGCCCACCTGCACGACATCCGGGCCGGGCTCACAGGATTCCTGCCCACATGGGACTCCGCGCCGGGCCGGCTGAACCACATCGACGTGAACGGCGTGCACGGCTTCGTGGACTACGCACACAACGCCGCAGGCCTGCGTGCTCTCGGCGAGTTCCTTCTGTCGTACCTGGACGGCTTGACCAAGAGCAGCCACGACATCGCGCGCCGGCGATGCATCGGCGTGGTCGGGACCGCCGGTGATCGGCGCGACGAGGACATCATCGATCTTGGACGTACGGCGGCCGAGTTCTTCGACGTGATCATCATCCGTGAGGACAAGAAGCGGCGGGGCCGGGAGGTCGGCGAGGTCGCCGGGCTCATCGCCGAGGGTGTCTCACAGCAGCCCAATGGGCGGACCAGGCAGACCGTGACCATCCTCGACGAGGTGGAAGCCGCCAGACACGCACTGTCGTTGGCCAATCCGGGCGACGTGCTCGCCGTCATGGGTGACGACATGCAGGCCTTGGCGGACACCCTGATGGATGCGGCCCACTCAGGCTGAGCGGTCAGGCCCACTCCACGGGATCGGTCTCCCGTCCTCCAGAGTCGATCAGCCACTTCTGCAGTTCCGGAAGTTGCTCGGCGATCGTGATCACGATGACGTCACCGGCCGCGCTGCGTTCCACCAAGTGGCTCAAAGCCTGAAGCTCGTTGTCGAAGCACTCGGTGCTGCTGGAACCGGCGACCGCCATCCCGGCGATGAACTGTGCGCGCATCTCGTCGGCGGTGCGGTCACGCAGGTAGCCGGGTTTGTCGACCGGGAAGGCCTCGTCGGCAAGGTCCACCGCCGTGAAGCCCATACCCTGCAGCACCTCATCCTCGCGGTCTCCCGCCGTCCCGAAAGCCGTCCACAACCGGCCATCTCCGGTCAGGTGCCGCGCGGTGGTCAGCAGCTCGCGCAGGCTCTCGGTGTTGTGAGCCATGTCGAGAATGATCCGCCGGTCCTGCACGGTCCAGCAGTTGAAACGCCCGGAGGACAACTGGCTGTCCGGTCGGAACGTACGTAGTGCGGTCCGGACAGCATCCACTGGGAGCCCCGCGGCGAGCGCGGCTGACGCCGCTGCCAGGACATTGGCCACGTTGAACCGCGCGTGCCCGGCCACCGTGACCGGCATGTCCGCCACCGCCCCGAGGTCGGCGGACATGGAGCCCTCCACCACCACCCTGCCGTCGCGCACCGTGGTGAAGCGTTCCCCGAGCGGCTCAGCGTCGAGGCCGAAGTACCAGGTGTGCCCCGGGGACTGCTCCGCCATATGGCGCACGAGCGGTTCATCGGCGTTGAGGACGGTCCAGCCCGCTGGGTCGACGATGCGCACCACGGTGGCCTTGACCATCGCCAGTTGCTCCACCGTGTTGATCCCGTGGCTGCCCAAATGGTCGGCGGCCACGTTCGTGACGACGGCAACGTCGACCCTGCTCACGCTCATCCCCCGCAGGAGCAATCCACCACGCGCGGTCTCGAGCACGGCGAACCCGACATCGGGTTCGGCAAGAACGCGTCGCGCACCTCCGGGTCCGCTGTAGTCACCCGCCGCGATGAGCCGACCGTCGCGGAAGACGCCGTCCGTGCTCGACCACCCGGTGGACAGTCCCGCCGTCCGGGCGCAATGGGCGATGAGGCGGGTGGTGGTGGTCTTGCCGTTGGTACCGCTGATCGCAACGCATGGGATGGGCGGGTCGATCAGATCGAACGGGCTCGGTGACTGTCGCTCCACGGGCGGCACCGGGGCCTCGTAGAGCAGGGCCCGGACCGCGTCGGCGTGTGCCTGCGCCTGCCCCCGATCGGTGACCGGCCAGGCGACGACATACCCCTCGTCGGTGGGCCGGGTGACGATTGCCTGCGCCGCCAGGGACATCTCGACCGCGGACGCGGCCCGCAGGACGGTCTCCACGGTCTCGTCCTTGCCGTCCCAGCCGCCGGCGATGCTCAGTCGCACTGCAGGCCCGCCGATGTCCGGATTGGGTCCCGGGAGGACACGCAGATCGAGAATCACGGTCACGGCAGCAAGGGTGTCACGCACAGAGGGCAGAATGCGGGGTGTGACCCCGGAAATGATGGCCCGACTCGATGTCCACTTCCGGCGTGTGGACCTTTCGGGCATACAGGACGCCGCCTTGTCGGAGTGCGCACGATTCGCCCCGACGTACGCCGCCGTCCGTGTGCACCAGACCCGCCACCGCTACCTGCACCTGCGTGATCTGGCGGTGGAGACGGCTCTCGATCAGCGGGAGATCGGCGTCGGTGTACGGGTGGTCGTGGACGGGGCCTGGGGCTTCGCAGCGACCAGCGATCTCGGACCGGCGGCTGTACGGGCCGCTGCCCGTAGGGCGTGCGAACTCGCACGCCGCTGCGCGCAGTTGCCCGGACCGAAGGTCGAACTCGCCGACGAACCGATCGTGACCGGTGTGCACGTCTCGCAGTACGACGTGGACAGTTTCACGGTCCCCATCGATGAAATGGTGGCGACCCTGCAGAACGCCTGCGCACCGCTCGCCGCGGCCGTCGATCACAGCAGCGCCACCCTCGAATGCACGCTGGAGACCACCTTCTTGGCGGACCTGGCGGGGTCCCGGATCTGGCAGCAGCGGGCGCGCACCCACCCGGTCTATTCGGCAGTCGTACTCACCTCCGACGGTTTCGATGACATGTCGACCACCGCCCCGCCCGCAGGACGTGGGTGGGAGTACGTGACGGGGCACTGGCCCTGGGCCGACGAACTGGCGGCACTGCCCGAGCGCCTGGTGGAGAAGACGAGAGCTCCGAGCATCGAACCCGGACGGTACGACCTGGTCATCGATCCCACCAACCTCTGGCTGACGATCCACGAGTCGGTAGGACATGCGACTGAGAAGGACCGGGCCCTCGGGTACGAAGCGAACTATGCCGGCACGTCGTTCGCCACGCCCGATCTGCTCGGCGACCTGCGGTACGGCAGTGCCTTGATGAACATCCGTGCGGACCGGACCGCGGCCCATGGGCTGTCGACGGTCGGATGGGACGACGAGGCGGTCGCGGCGCAGGAGTGGGACATCGTCCGAGAAGGCGTACTGGTGGGTTACCAACTCGACCGCCAGATGGCCGGGCCTGGTCAGCGCTCCAACGGGTGTGCTTACGCGGACAGCGCCGAGCACGTTCCCATCCAGCGGATGCCGAACGTCAATCTGCAACCTGAGCCAGGTGGCCCCGACACCGCTGGACTCATCGCAGGGGTGGCTGACGGGATCTACATCGTCGGTGACAAGTCCTGGTCCATCGACATGCAGCGCTTCAATTTCCAGTTCACCGGGCAACGCTTCTACCGCATCCGCGACGGGGAACTGGCCGGCCAGGTGCGCGATGTGGCGTACCAGGCGAACACTCTGGACTTCTGGCGGAGTCTGTCGGCACTCGGCGGACCACAGACCTACATGCTCGGGGGCGCGATGAACTGCGGGAAGGGACAGCCGGGTCAGGTGGCCGCGGTGTCCCACGGATGCCCGTCCGCGGTGTTCGCCGGCGTCACGGTGCTCAACACCCGGCAGGAGGCACTATGAGGGCGGTCGACCAGGTCTACGCGGCGCTCGATCACATCACCACGGGGTGTGTGATCCTGCGGGCGAATCACAGCCAGAACCTGCGCTGGGCCAACTCCGCACTGACCACCAACGGCGACACCGTGACCACGTCCATGACGGTGATCGCCATGGAACCCGCGGAAGGCGGAAGCCGGGTGGCGGTGTCGTCCGGGCAGGTGGGCGGTCCGGACGAGGCCGCCGCGCTGGCTGCCGGTTGCGCCGAGGCGGTGCACAGGGCGCCTATCACCGACTCTGCGGAGCTGATCGACGGCACCGAGGCCGAGGGCTTCCCCGACGACCCAGAGCTGATCCCAGCGTCGGCCACGGATGCCATGCAGGCCGATGTCGCGGGTTTCCTCGCAGCAGGTGGGCGGCAATTCGGATACGCGGAGCTGAACACCACGACCACCTACCTGGGCACCAGCGCCGGGGTGGCGTTACGCCATGTTCAGGACGGCGTGCGGATCGAGGCCTCTGCCAGAAACGCGGCCGGTTCCACCTGGTGGGGTGCCAACGACCTCGCGATCGACGCGGAGGCGATCAGCGAGCAAGCCGCGCGACGCCTCGAACTCCAGGGGCGTCGGGAGGACGAACGACCGGGACGTCACCGGGTCATCCTCACCCCCAGCGCCGTCGCCGACCTGTTGATCTACCTGGCATGGTCTGCCAACGGTCGGGACGCAGTGGAGGGCCACAATGTCTTCTCACGACCCGGGGGCGCGACCCGCATCGGAGAGCCCCTCACCCCGCGACGGCTCGACCTGTACGCCGATCCTCACGATCCGACGCTGGGTGTCAGCAGTCATGTGGTCGTCGATGCGAACTCCAGCATGGAGTCCGTGTTCGACAACGGATTGCCGATGCATCGGGCGAACCTGATCTCCGGGGGCGTGCTCGAGGCCCTACGCGCGAGCCGACCGACCGCCGCACGATTCGGGCTGCGACCGCTGTACCTCGCGGACAATCTGATCTGTGTGGATGAGGATGGGACCGGTTCGCTGGACGACCTCGTGGGCCGCACTGATGACGCCATCCTTGTCAACTGCCTCTGGTACATACGTGAGGTGGACCCCCAGAACCTCTTGCTCACCGGGCTGACCCGCGATGGGGTGTACCGCGTCCGCGAGGGACGTCTGGTGGCGGCCCTGCCCAATTTCCGCTTCAACGTGGCCGTGACCGACGTCCTGGCGAGGATCCTCGACGCCTCGGCGCCGACCAACTGTCTGCCGCGTGAGTGGGCCGACTGGTTCACTCGAACTCGCATGCCCGCGTTGCTGGTCGACGGGTTCAATCTGAGCAGTGTCAGCGAGGCGCTGTGAGCCTACTCGTGGGGTCTGGCCCCGATCTGCCGCTGATCCTTGAGAATGATCATCGGCTCTGCGCGCTCGGCCCGCTTGCGGCCCGCGTTGGCCATGATCACCGCGACGTAGGGAAGCAGGACTGCTCCGGCGACCAGCGCCCAGCGCAGCCAGCCGGTTGCGATGATCGCGCCGATGAAACACACCGTGCGGATGGCCATCGAGATCAGATAGCGGCGGGTACGGGCCCGCTGGTCCGCGCTCAGCGGAGCCTGGGCCCCGGTGATCGTCACGCTACTGGTTCTGGCCACCCCTCCACGGTAGTCGCGCCTGTGCATACCCGCCAATCCCCGGGCGTCACATGACCAGCACGATGGCGACTCCTGTGGTCCAGACACGGTCGCGCGCGTACGGCATCGGCGTTACCGTCGTCGTCGGCGTGCACATGGTGCTGTGGGGCATCGTCATGCTCGGCGGGTGGTTGTACTGGGACGACTTCATCCTGCAGGGCCAGGCGGCCCGGCTCGGCCTCACATCCGACTTGCTGCTCAACAACCACGACGGACACGTCATGCCTGCCACCTACCTTGTGGTGTGGCTCATCCAGGAGGCAGCCGGGTTGAACTACGCACTGGTGGCCGGCACCATGCTGCTCGGTGAGATCGCGCTGATCGTCGCCGCCGTTGTGGCGTTCACGGCACTCTTGGGCCGCCGGGTGGAGACCGTGGTGGCCCTGGCGGTCTTCCTGCTCGCGCCGATCATGATGCCCGCGCTGACCTGGTGGGCGGCGGCCCTCACGATTGTTCCGCTGGCCACCTGCGCGCTGTTCGCGACGGTGGCGCACGTGCGCTACCTGCAGAACGGGTCCCGCGCAGCGCTGGTCACCACGTTCGCGCTGGTGGCCGTGGCGCTCAGTTTCTTCGAGAAGAGCCTGCTCATCCCGGGCTGGCTGTTCCTGGTGACGGTCCTGGTCGACCCCTCCCCCGGTGTCTGGGCCGCGGCGCGGGCTGTAGTGATCCGCCGGTGGCGAATGTGGGTGGGCTGGGGCGTGTTCGTCCTGATCTACCTCGCGGCGTTCGCCCAGGTGGCCGAGGGGCGCACGCGCCTGCCGACCGGCCCCGGCCAGGTGATCGACCTGGTGCTCAGCGCCATCTTCAAGACCATCGCCCCGGCCGTGATCGGGGGCCCGTTGCGGTGGACCGCAGTCGACTTCAGTGCCTCCTTCGCCGACCCGCCCGCGTTCATGATCGGGATCGGGGCCCTGGTCCTGCTCGCTGTCGTCTACGCCGGTGTACGGGAGCCGGGCCCGGCGCGCAAGGCATGGGCTGTTGCCGGCGTGTACCTGTTGGCGGACCTGGCCACATTCGCGGTAGGGCGATTGGGCGAGGGCAGCGACCCCGGGGTGGTCCAGGCCGGACGCTACGTGGCCACATCCATGATCCCGATCAGCATCGCGATCGGTGCAACGATCGCCGGTCAACGTGCCCGCCTCACTCGACCCGCCTGGCGCTGGCCACTGGTTGCGGGGGTGTCGGCGATCGGGCTGGCCATGTTGATCTCGACGCTGTCGTACGCCGCCATCTGGTCGAAGAATCCGGCCGAGACATGGGTCGGCAATGCGCGCTCGGATCTTGCCGCCGCAGATGCCGGCGTTCCGCTGCTGGATCAGGATGTCCCCGACTTCCTGCTCCTTCCCGTCACACATCCGTACAACCAGGCCAGCTGGTTCCTCGCTCCCCTGCGCGAGAGGCCCGGGTTCGCGTCGAGCACCAGTACGCTGCAGTTACTGGACAACCGGGGCTTCCTGGTGGAGGCGCAGGTGGACGGTGCGGCGGCCTTGCCGGCGCCCGGGGGCTGTCACCTTGTGGAGGCGGGGTCCGCGGTCACCATCCCGCTCGAGCACGCGCTGATCCCGTGGATACACACGGTGGGGCTGGACTACCGAGCCGCTGGTCCGGGACTGGTGTCGGTGGCCATCGGCAGCGGGGAGCCGGTCACCACGGAGGTGTTGGCGGGCGAGAACTCGGTGTACGTCCGTGCCGAGGGCGGCGAGTCGTCCATCACAGTCGGGGCCGTGGACACCACGGTCTGTATCTCGGCAGCAGAGGTGGGCAAGGTGATCCCGCGGGACCTGAACTACGGTGGAAGTGTCGACCTCACGGACCAACTTCAGGGTCTGGACTGACTGAAGCGAACGGAGCACCCCCCATGAGCAACAGGACCTACCGGCTCACCGAGATCGTCGGTACGTCGCCCGACAGCGTCGATCAGGCAATTCGCAACGGCGTGTCACGGGCGTCCCAGACGTTGCGCCACATCGACTGGTTCGAGGTGACCGATGTTCGCGGCTACATCCGGGACGGCGGTGTGGAGCACTTCCAGGTGACGCTCAAGATCGGTTTCCGTCTCGAGGACGAATAGCCGCACGTGTCCGATCTCCTGGCGGTGATGCGCCAACCACGATGGATCGCCATGTTGATCGGCCTGCCGATCGCGATGGCGCTGTGTGTGGTTGCCGCCAACTGGCAGTACGACCGCCACGAGGCACGGGCCGCACAGGAACAACGGCTGGCATCTGCCGAGCAGGTCGCTGCCGAACCCCTCGCGTCCGTCGTCGGTCCCGGGCAAGATCTGCCAGCGGGCGACCAGTACACGTCGGTCACCGTGTCCGGCGTCTACGACAACGGCTCAGTGCTGATCCGCAACAGGACCCTCGAGGGGGTGCCCGGGTTGTGGGTCGTCTCACCGCTGCGCAGCGCCGACGGCACCAGCATCCTGGTCCTGCGGGGCTGGCTGGAGGCTACGCGCAGTAACGCCGACAACCCCGTTGCGCCACCACCTCCGAGCGGACAGGTCACCGTGACCGGGGTCCTGCAGCCCAGCGAGCCGAAGCGCGGCGCAGGCCTGCTGAGCAACGGCGAGGCCACGTCACTGAACACCCAGACCCTGTGTCCGGAGGCGTCGTGCTACGTCCCCTACCTGCAGGCGGTCACCTCGCAGCCTGTTGATGCGGTGGAGCCGGTACCCGTGAAGGGACCAGGACTCGGGCCACATCTCGGGTACGCCGGGCAGTGGTTGATCTTCTGTCTGCTGCTCCCGGTCGGCTTCGTGGTCCTTCTGCGGCGGGAAGTGCGGGAGACGCGAGAGCGTCAGAGCACCCTTAGTGCCTCGGGCTGAGGCAGCATGGCCCTATGGACCTCGGACTGAACCAACGCTGCTTCATCGTCACGGGGGCCTCGCGCGGACTCGGCTTCGCCACGGCGAGGGCCCTGGTGGACGAAGGCGCCAACGTCGTGATCGTTTCACGTGATCAGGCGGTCCTGAATTCCGCAGTGGAGCAACTCGGTCCTGATCGGTCCGTCGGGATCGCTGCCGATCTGGCCGCCGACACGACCTCCGAGATCGCCGCCGCGGCGGCACTCGCGCGCTTCGGCAGGCTCGACGGTGCGCTGATCAGTGCGGGCAGCCCCACGCCCGGCACCCCCATGACAGCGCCTGAGAGCGCCTGGCGGGAGGCGTTCGAAACCGTCTTCCTCGGCGGCCTGCGGGTCGCTCGTGCCACCGCCGCCAGTACAACGGCACATGACGAGCCGTCGGGATCCGGCTGCAGCATCGTGTTCGTGTTGTCGAGTTCCGCCCGCTCGCCGATCCCCGGACTGGCCCTGTCCAACGGACTGCGACCCGGGTTGGCCATGGTCGTCAAGGATCTCGCCGACGAGCTCGGCCCGCAGGGGGTGCGGGTCAACGGCGTGCTCCCCGGTCGCATCGCGACCGACAACGTGTTCGCCCAAGACGCCCGGGAAGGAAACCCGGACACGGTACGTAGGCGCCGCGAGGCCGGCATCCCGCTGCGGCGCTACGGCGAACCTGAGGAGTTCGGCACCGTGGCGGCGTTCCTGCTGTCGCCGGCCGCGTCGTACGTCAACGGGTCGTTGATCACGATCGACGGCGGCGCACTGCGGTCACTGTGAGGCGCTCAGACTGAACTGCTCGTAGTGGCGGGCGTAAAGACCGCCCTCGGCCAGGAGGGCGTCGTGCGTCCCCCGCTCGGCGATCCTGCCATCCTCCACAACGAGGATCAGGTCCGCATCGCGGACCGTGGACAGGCGGTGCGCGATGACAAGCGATGTGCGGCCCTCAAGTGCCGCAGAGAGCGCACGCTGCACAGCGCGCTCGTTCTCGCTGTCCAAGTGCGCCGTCGCCTCGTCGAGGACCACCACGCCTGGTCGTTTGAGGAGCAACCGGGCGATCGCCAAGCGCTGCTTCTCCCCGCCGGACAGGCGGTAGCCACGATCCCCGACCACGGTGTTCAAGCCGTCCGGCAAGCTGCGCAGCAGATCGGCGATCTGTGCGTCCTCACACGCCGCCCAGATCTGTTCCTCGGTGGCGTCAGGTGCGGCGTAGCGCAGGTTCGCCTCGATCGTGTCGTGGAACATGTGGGCGTCTTGGGTGACGTACCCGACCGTGTCCCGCAGGGATGCCAGCGTGACGTCACGGACGTCCACCCCGTCGAGCAGCACTGCCCCGGAGTCCACGTCGTAGAGGCGGGCCACCAACTGCGTGATCGTGGTCTTGCCGGCGCCGCTGGGCCCCACTAGCGCCACGAGCCTGCCCGCCGGGATCTCGAAGTCGACCCCGTGCAGGATCTGATCGCTGGGACGGGTCTCCTCGACGGCCACTGATTCCAACGAGGCCAAAGAGACCTCCGAGGCGGACGGGTAGTGGAAGTCGACATCCCGGAAACGGACGCTCACAGGCCGCTGGGGAAGTGACACCGCCCCTTCTCGCTCGGTGATCAGCGGCGGCAGGTCGAGGACCTCGAACACCCGCTCGAAACTGACGAGCGCCGTCATGACGTCCACGCGGACGTTGCTCAGGGCGGTCAGGGGGCCGTACAACTGGGCCAGCAGACCGGTCAATGCCAGCAGGGTGCCCAGTGTGAGAGCCCCGGTGATGACAAGGTTGCCCCCGAGCCCGTACACAAGCGCTGTCGCCAACGCGGCAACCAGCGTCAGGGCCGTGAAGAAGTAGCGGTTGGCCATGGCGATCTGGACACCAATGTCCCGAACCCGCGCGGCTCTGCCTGCGAAAGCGGTGTCCTCCTCGGCGGGCCGCCCGAAGAGCTTCGCCAACAGCGCACCGCCGATGTTGAATCGCTCGGTCATCTGAGTGCTCATGTCCGAGTTCATCTGCATCTGTTGCCGGGTCAGCCCGGCCAATCGCCTGCCCATCCACTTGGCCGGAAGGATGAACAGTGGGACGAGGACCAGCGAGGCCAAGGTGATCTGCCAGGAGAGGGCGAACATCGTGACCAGGACGATCACGAGGCTGATGAGGTTTCCCAGCACCCCCGACAGCGTCGATGTGAACGCCTGTTGCGCCCCGATGACGTCGCTGTTCAGCCGGGACACCAGCGCCCCGGTCTGCGTTCGTGTGAAGAACGCCACGGGCTGGCGTTGCACATGTGCGAACACTTCGGTGCGCAGGTCGAAGATCAGACCCTCACCGATGCGCGCCGACTGCCATCTGCTGATCAGCCCGACGATCGCGTCCACGATCGCCAGCAGTGCCACGAGCAGGGCGCTCACCGTCACCACCGCGGCGTTGCCGGGCGTGATGCCGTCGTCGACGATGCGGCGGAACAGCAGGGGCTGAGCCACCACCAACAGCGAGTCCACGACAAGCAGTACCAAGAAGCCGATGATCAGCGCCTTGTACCCGCGCGCGTACCCGAGGATGCGCCGCACCGTCCCGGGCGCGAGTTTGTGTTCGGTGACACTCTCGTCGCGCGAGAAGGAGCGCATGGCTACGTGCGTGCGCATCGACATGCTGTCCCCAGATCTGGGACAGCACCGTGCGGTCCCGCCTGATCAAACCGAGGCGGACAGCAGATGATTCCCGCTGTCAGCTGGCCTTCTTGGCGCGGGTCGGTCCGCCCCGTCCGCGCAGTTCGGTGCCGGACTCGACCAGCAGTCTGTGGATGAACCCATATGACCTGCCCGTATCCGTGGCAAGTTCGCGGATGCTCGCCCCGTTGCTGTAACGCCGCCTCACCTCGTCGGTGAGGGTTTCACGTTCGGCGCCGACGATCCGGCGTCCCTTCTTGAGAGCGGCCATTGTGGGTGTGCACCTCTTTTCGGTCGAGTGGTCTCTAGGAGATACCATACGCCGCGTTTCGTGTTCTTCACGCCAAGGACACCAACTCGAGGTATGAGTCACTCCAGAGGTCTTCTTCCCCGTCTGGGAGCAGTAATACTCTTTCCGGCTGCAGAGCTGTGACGGCGCCGGGATCGTGGGTCACGAGCACCACAGCGCCTTCGTAGTCGCCGAGCGCGGCGAGGATCTCCGCACGGGATGCAGGGTCGAGGTTGTTCGTCGGTTCGTCCAGGAGCAGCACGTTGGCCCCCGACACCACGAGGCAGGCCAGCGCCAAACGTGTCTTCTCGCCGCCGGACAACGTGCCGGCAGGCTGGAACACCGTGTCGCCGCTGAAGAGGAACCGCCCCAGCACCGAGCGGGCGTCGGTCTGGCTCAGATCGCAGGTGGCGAGCAGGTTGTCCAGGACGCTGCGTTCGGGGTCGAGGGTCTCGTGTTCCTGGGCGTAGTAGCCGATCACCAGCCCGTGCCCGGGCACAACTTCACCCGTATCGGGTGACACTTCGCCGGCGAGCATCCGCAACAGTGTGGTCTTTCCCGCACCGTTGAGGCCGAGGACCACCACGCGTGCGCCACGATCGATGGCGAGGTCCACATCGAGGAAGACCTCCTGGGACCCGTAGGCCTTGGACAGCCCGTCGGCATGCAGCGGCACCTTGCCGCAGGGCAGCGGTTGCGGGAATCGCAGTGCGGCGGTGCGCTCGGACTGACGCTGTGGCTCGACGGAGGCTTCCAGGGAATCCGCACGCCGCAGCATCGTCTGGGCCTGCCGGGCCTTGGTGGCCTTGGCCCGCATCCGCTCCGCCTGGCTGCGCAGGGCGTCGGCCTGCTTGCTGGCATTCGCCCGTTCCCGGCGGCGACGCCGTGCGTCCACCTCCACCTGGCGTTGGTAGGCGTCCCAGCCGAGGTTATAGACCTCCAGCACACATCGGGTGGCATCGAGGTGCGCGACCCGGTTCACCACGTCGCGCAGAAGATCGACGTCGTGGGAGATCACCATCAGCCCGTGCGGATACGTGCGCAGGAAACCTCGCAGCCACGTGATCGAATCGGCATCGAGGTGGTTGGTCGGCTCATCGAGCAGCAGCACGCCCTCGCCGCCCCCGAAGAGGATGCGTGCGAGTTCGACGCGGCGCCGTTGCCCACCGGAGAGTGTCTCGAGAGGTCGCTGCAATTGCTCCCCGGTCAGGCCGAGCCCGTCGGCTACGGCCAACGCCTCGGACTCGGCGGCATATCCGCCCTGGGCCAGGAACTCGGCCTCCGCGCTGGCGTATCGACGCATGGCCTGCTCCCGGTGCTCCGGGTCCTCCATGCGGGCAGCCTGTTTCTGCATGCGTGTGACTGCCGCGTCCAGGCCGCGCGCGCTCATGATCCGGGCCATCGCGCTCTGGCTGCCATCCGCACTGGCGGGATCCTGCGGCAGGTAGCCGACCTCGCCGCGGATCACGGAACCGGCTGCGGGCTGGCTCAGACCTGCGAGGACCTTCATGAGGGTGGTCTTGCCCGCACCGTTGCGACCCACCAGCCCCACACGATCCCCAGTGCCGACCCGCAGGTTGACGTCCGACATCAATAGACGGGCGCCCGCCCGCAGCTCGAGTTGGGAGGCCTGGATCACAGCGACAACTCTGGCATCCGGCGGACTGCGCATCGGACGCCGCCCCGAGGGGGTCGCGTTTCATCGAGTGTTGCGAAATTGCAGCGACACGCCTGCGTGTCCTGCACCTTCGCGGCAGTCGGTGCTCTCAGACGTTGAACCCGAGGGCGCGCAGCATCTCTCGGCCCTCATCGGTGATCTTGTCCGGTCCCCACGGTGGCATCCAGACCCAATTGATCCGGAAGTCCTTGACGACATCGGACAGAGCCACCCGGGTCTGGTCCTCGATCTCGTCGGTCAGCGGGCAGGCCGCCGACGTCAGCGTCATGTCGATCGTGGCGATCTCGTCGTCATCGACGTGGACGCCGTAGACCAACCCGAGGTCGACGACGTTGATGCCGAGTTCGGGGTCGACGACGTCGCGCATCCGCTCGGTGAGTTCTTCGG